>CAZURN010000123.1:0-10121 GCA_964623165.1 uncultured Syntrophobacteraceae bacterium | reverse complement strand
AGCCATGGGGGCCCACCCCATCGAGGCCGTCAGGGTACTCGACAACATTGCCCGGAGGACCGAGCCATACCTTGATTGCCGCCCCCTTATCAACGAGGCCTTCTGCGAGCTGCTTCCCTCCACGGCAGAGGCGATCAGCCGGGCTGCATGCTGGCTGGCTCTCGACCTCCAGGCAGCCGCCGTGGTTGCGTCCACCTCGTCCGGGGTCACCGCGCGTCACGTTGCCCGGTTTCGCCCCTTCTGCCCCATTATCGCCCTCACCGACCATCTCCAGGCTCAACGGCAGGCCATGCTGTCCTGGGGTGTGTTCCCCGATCTCGTCGATGCCTTCAATGACACTGACAATATGTTCAGCCTGGCGCGGTCCTGGGCTATCCGCAAGGGCATCGCAAAGACCGGAGACAGGCTCATCGTCACGGCGGGAGTGCCCGTCGGAGTATCCGGCACAACGAATCTCCTTAAGGTCATGGAAATCTGAAGCGGTTTGTGGGCTAATTGCCCGTGAAGCCTCGAGGTATCACCGGGCTTTCGTGTTCATGCGTGAAGCATTTTCCCGAAGATAATTGAGGAGGATGGACGCTTCGTGTGCTGGCGGGAATGGTCCAAGCCGGAAACGTGGTGGGGCCGCGAGGGGTGGACTGGCGGGATCACTCAGGCTGGCAAATGATTCGATCCCGCCTCGAGACCCAAAAGCATGTCTAGGCAGGTCTCATTTTGTCTCTTTCACTTTGGCGAGGACTTCAAAGTTCTTTGCCAGGCGTTTCTGGGCGACCTTGAGGTTCAACTTGTTTGGCCTGTGCTTTCTGGCACGAATGAGCTCAGTTTTCTGTGTCTTGGAAGCCATGACAGTCTCTCTCCCTTGAATTTCTGTGCAGCCTCTCAAAAATCGGAAAATGCCCTATAGCAGTTCATCGAAAGAATGTCACGCAAAACTTTCAGGGCCCAGCAGTGTTGTTCCTTCTTACAGGTCCTTGGACGCAAATCCCTGACACTATCCTGCGCAACTCAGGAAACCTGCCTCGGCATGGTCCATGGAGCCAGTTCTCCAGTCGCATCAGTGCTCTCGGGATGTACTTGAAGAACTGAACCTTTCCCTTGACGCATCCCAGAAACCCGTAGGCACCCAAAACCTGCAGGTTTCGGCAAAGCCTTGTGGAGACATATGACTCCCAGAACTGCGATGCAGAACAAGCCAGGAATCCCCTTGCCTTTGACCAGTACCACCTCGCCAATTCCTGCTGCAATGATACCGGCAGCGACACGTAAGGGTCCACAAGAATCGATGCCAAATCGTAAGCCGGTGGGCCAAAACGCATTCCCTGAAAATCGATGACCCGCAGCTTCCCTTTTGTAACCATGAGGTTACGGCTTTGGAAATCCCGGTGCATGACATGGCAGGCATGAGTCACACCCGCCTCCTCAGCGAGTTCTTTGAACTCCTGGCGCAAATCCCCCCTACCCACCTTGAGGCCCAAGAATCCCACCAGGAAGGCCTTGCGGAAATATTCGAGTTCCCTTTCGTAGATAAATTCCGCGCTATAGACTGGAACATCAAAACAGTATTCCCCGGCAAAACCTTCAGGGGCATTCCTGTGGAGTTGCAGGAGCAAACGTACCACTTGCCCATAAAGTCTTTTCAGGTTGATGACTCCTCGACCAGCCTGTCCTTGGAGATGCGCATCTCCAAGATCTTCAAGAACAAAGACCCCACGGACCGGGTCCGCGACGTGGATGTGTGGTACTGGGATTCCCCGCTTCCGCAGGTGCTCCCCGATCAAGTGGAACGAATCATTTTCATCGATGCCATCCGTTGTCTTGCGGGGGGACACAAGCAGTATGCTGCTGCAGCGAGAATCCCTTACGCGATAGAAACACCGATCGGACCCGTCACCGCAGAGCGGTTCCACTTTCAGGGCCGCGTGATCGCAGTGGGTGATCCCCATCTCCTGGCGGGCATACCTCAACAGTTGAGCAATCTCAGACATCTGTTCACTGGATGCGGCAACTTTCGCTCCTGGTGATGATTTCATCCTCGTGCTCCCCGCGGACAATCACTCCATCGGCGACAATACAGTTTTTCAGCCTGCTTCCAGGCTCCACAAGGACATCATCCCACAGAACACAGTCGTGAAGCAGGACGTCCTCCCTGACCCTGGAACGCCTTCCAATGACGTTAAAGCCTCGAGTCGCGGACTTGCCGCAGAGTTCTGCGGAGGGGTCCATCACAAGCGGGCGCCCGGTCACCATGGGAAGCAGTGCCCCCTCTGGGAGAGATGCCAGAGTGCGGTTCAAGTGCCGGTAGGAGGGCAAGGATCCCATTTCCTCCCAAAAGAGGTTGGGGATAAACAGTGCCTTCACGGGAAGTCCCTGGCGGATCATTTCATTATATGCTTCCAGGATCTCCCACGGTTGGCCCGATGGGTAACAGGACAGTGCTTCCGGGTTAATGATCTGAATACCGGTAAAGGCCAGCTGTCTCACGTCCTTTCCCTGCCCCAATGCGGCTTTGGCCTCTCGCCCGAACCCCAGTATGGATCCCGATCCATCGACCGCCACATTGTTGAAGGAGGGCCGATCATGCATGAGGAGGCTGACAACGGAATCGGAGGATCGATGTGCATCGAGGAGCGGCTGGAACGAAACCTTGGAGACAATGTCTCCATTCACCACAACAAAAGGTTCCTTTCCAAAGAATTCCAAAACATTTCTGATGCCCCCGCCCGTGCCGAGCAGATTCGGCTCGACTTGCACCTCCACAGGGAGAGGCCAAACCCTGCTCTTGATTTCTGCCGTGAGTCGCTCATGGAGATTGTGGGCATTGACCACCACAGCCTCAAACCCCGCGTCATGCAACTGGCCGACCCATAAGTCGAGGATGGTCATGCCCATGACTGGAACCAAAACCTTGGGACGACACCTTGTGAGAGGACGCAAACGCGTGCCGAGGCCTGCCGCAAGGATCATTGCCCGCATGGATCCCAATCCTGCAGATTCAGTCAATCCAAACACAACAAAAAGAGCGGAGTGCAACCCCATGCCTGGAACCACCTGACCAGTTCCAGGATCCAGAGGTGCAAACCACTCTCACCAGTGACAGCGCCACGCAAATAAGTGCCTGGAACCTCGGGTTTATCCTTCCAGCAGATGCAGGAATTCCGATCCCAACAGACTGAAAGCAGCCGGTTTTCCGTGGTCGGGGATCCGACTATGGGTCATTTTGCTCTGCGCCACCGTGTTGAATCACTCTCCGACCCCTCAGGGAGAGATATCCAAGGGAGTCCCCAATCGCTTGGCACGGCCTCCACCCATGGATCCGAGTCCCAACAGGTCAACGGAAAATGCCACCCGCTCGTCCTCGCCCTCCTTCTCGAACGAAACCCCCACGCCCCAGCAACCACTGAGATACCTGATCGCGTATCCGTGCTTGAATAGACTGTCGCGTTCAAGGGAGAAATCGTGATATGTTCCCACATAGACGCCAGGCAGAATCTTAATGCTCGTTTCGGTGATGAACTCGTTGACCGGCAAGTCGTTTCGAAACTGGTAGTCAAACCGGATGGCGTGCCCCCGGCCACTGTCCAGAGTGAGGAAGACGTCCTGTTGCGTGGTTTCGCGCCGTTCAGGAGAGTAGTCTGCAGAATAGGACAACGTGACGAATCGCTTCGGCATCACATCGAGTCGAAAACCCAGGTTGGCGAACCCCTCAACGTCCTCTGGGATAAAAGTCGGTCCAGGGCCAAATCTGAAATCAGGCAGCCGTTCCACAGGGCGTTCAATGTTGTAGAGCTGGAAAAGCTGCATCCTCGCCAGTTCACGATAAGAGGTGACCATTTCCCCCGCTTCGTTTTGGCGCGTCTCCCTGCCTGTGAGGAAGTTTGTGAAGCCCCACCGCACGTAATGGCGCCTGAGATTGCCGTCAAGCCTGTCAAAAATGGGGGTGTCGCCCTCCACATTCTCCGGGATATACTCATACACGAATTCCGGTCGTATGGAGTGCTGTAGCGCGTTAACATTTCCCCATTGGAAGTCATAAACCCGGTTCAAACGCGAACTCATCTCCAGGCGCACCGTGGAAGACAATCTGCCCTGCCAGGAATCCCTGTCCTGGGTATCCCAGTCGATGAGGTAGGATGTCGCCCGCAATCCCAGAGAGGGCTCGATATCCAGGTAATTCTTCATGTGAATCGGCATATAGACCCTGGGGTAAAGATCGAGGCGATTGCCCCTGTCATCATCACGCCGCCAATAGTGCACATAGGAACTGTCGAGCGTGTAGTACACGGGAAGACCGTCAATCCAGGAAGGAATGACGTTGAACGCTAGAGAGGGGAGTTTTTGAAGGGTGATGTCCTCCACATCGCGGTTCAGCTGATCCCAGTAACGTGTATCCATGCTCAACGCCATGGAATCCATGTCCTTTTCCATGTAAAGGCTCGATTCCCGGGCAAGCACGGTCTTGTCGTTCAGGATGCCCCTCCCGAAAAATTCGCGAAACATGCTGTTGGAATAATTGAACCCTTTTGACCCTTTTGTGAATTCCTTCAGGTAATTTCGGTCGCTGACGAAGTCCAGATCCAGGAACGTTTGGACCTCTTTGGGCAACTCGATATTGTGTCGGGCTCGCAGCCAGTAGCGGTCTTCCTTGATGAAGGAATACCCGTTGTCTCGAAGATGGTCTTCGGACACCTGATCCCGCAGATAATTGAGGTTCCAGATGCCCTCCCCCCAAGTTTCGTTGGCGATGCGATATTCGATTCCCCCCATGAACCCCCTCTCGGTCATGACGTTGGCATAGAACGTCAGGTCCATGTCCTCTCGAAAAGCCCAATAGAACGGCAATTCCCCCTCGAAGCCGCTGAGCTTGGTGAATACCCCCCATGGCACCAGGAAACCGGACTGCCTCCTGCGCTGAACAGGCATCCCGGCAACTGGTGAGTACAACACTGGGATTTCCCGGACAAGAAAGGTGGCGTTCTTTGCCCAAGCGAATCCGTCCAGGTCGATGTTCATGTCTCCGTAGCCGATCTTCCAATCCGCCTTGCCGGGCTCACAGCTCGTGAGAAAGCCTCTTTTCAGCTGGTAGGATCGTGGGCCAGTTTTGGTAATGCTCTCTCCCATGATGTAGAAGTGGTTTTCCGCGAAGTAGACCATTCCCCCATCGATCCACCCGGTCTCTTCGTCCAGTTTCCACTCCATACTTTCGCCCTTGATCCAGTCCCGTCCGTATTGAAGGAAAACGTTTCCTCGCAGCTCCGCCTTCTTCTGCCTTGCGTCCAGGCGTGCCCAATCAGCCGTGATGGAACGATCCCTGGAAAAAATGCGCACCTGACCCAGGGCCTCGTATACTTCGGTGTCCTGATCATAGGAGATAGTCCCTGCCTCGATCTTCCATTCGCCCTGCATTGTGCCCATGAGCGTCTTGGCGCTCAAGTCCATGTTCAGAGGACTCTCTTGGTCTCCCTTTTCGGCTCCCAATGAGGCAAGAGGAGACCATGAAACGAGAGCAAAGAGACAGATGACCGATAAGAGTATGTTGATGCGTGGGGCAGATCGAACCATGGTCATCCCAATGGAGTGTGACGCTGAGAGTGACTGCCGAGGATCTAAAGAGCAGGTTCCCCGAAGATTTCCTTCACTTCCCCTGCAAAATAGAGAGACCCTGTGATGCAAATGAGGTCGCCGGGCTCCGCGAGGTGTTCCGCCTGTTGAATGGCCGATGCCGCGTCCGCAATCACATAGTGTTTCGACAAAAAAGGCCTGGCCAAACGCCTCAGGATGTCCGGGCTTGCGGCCCTGGCATAACGGGGCTGCGCGAAAATCGCTGTTTCAGCCAGGGGGAGCAGAGTTTTCAAAATGCCGCGGATGTCCTTGTCGGCCATGATCCCCAACACGAGATGCAGCTTGCGGTAAGAAAAGCAACTCTTCAGGGCCTCCCGTAGCGATTCGGCCCCGTGGGGGTTATGAGCACCGTCGAGCACCATCATGGGATCCCGTTTGAGCACTTCAAGCCGAGCAGGCCAGGAGACTCCGGCGAGCCCCCGTTCCACTGCAACCGGCTCAACAGACACGGCACCGTCCCTTTCCAGGACTTCAAGAGCGGCAAGGGCAAGGCCCGCATTCTGATACTGGTGCGTGCCTGAGAGATTCAGTTTAAGAGAGTTCCATCGCCTCTTCAGCCCTTGATAGAGAAAAAGCTCATCACCCGTCTTGCGCACTCGGAAGTCTTTCCTGAGCAAGTAAAGAGGGGCATCCATCTTGTAGCAGGCACCCTTGAGAATGCCCATCACCAAGGGTTGGCTAACTCCGGACACCACCGGCACGCCGTGCTTAATGATGCCTGCCTTCTCACGCGCTATGGCGGCGAGCGTGACACCCAGGTACTCCTGGTGGTCGAACGCGACATTGGTGATGATGCAGAGACGAGGATGGATCACATTAGTCGCGTCTAGCCTTCCGCCCATCCCCGTCTCCACCACAGCCCAGTCAACCTCCTCCTGGGCAAAATAGAGGAAAGCCATCGCGGTCACGACCTCAAAGAATGTCGGAGGCTCCCTGTCATCCAGTCCAGCGCGGATGGTTTCAAATACTTCCAGTATCCGCGACGGTTCAACCTCCCTGTCATCCACCTTGAAACGTTCTGTGAAGCGGACTAGGTGCGGAGAAGTGTAAAGGCCGACCTTCAACCCATGCTCTCTCAAGATGCTGGACAGCATGGCTGCCGTGGACCCCTTGCCATTGGTCCCGGCGATGTGAATGCACCGAAGCTTTTGATGCGGATTTCCCACCCTTGAGAGGATGTTGCTGGTGGAGTTCAGTCCAAACTTTATGCCATGCTTTTGCAGACCGAAGAGATATTCGATCGAGTCCCGGTAACGGTCCAGCGACGGCCTCCCCATCTCCCGTTCACCCCCTCTCCGCCATTCCAATCGAAACTGTCCGACTGGACCATCTCACTATTACCACACTTCAAACCCATTAAAAACGAATGAATGAGAGATACTCCTCAGGGCAATCCCAGCAAGCATTTAGCGCCTCAGGGGTCATCGCTCGAACCCGCGCCGCAAACTTTGGCGGGATGTCAGGGGTGATAGGGAATGCGAGGTCATTAAAGGGACGGGAAAGCGCTTTAGGGCATCAGGTGGATCTGGACTGGAACAACACTTGGAACCCACCCTGAAGGTCGAGATGCCGGTGAACGCCTGCAACCGGTGAACTTGCCTTAAACCCGGTTTTCCCCGAGGTGACGGTGGAATGTGGGCAGTCTTCCGTGCAGGCTTGTAATTATCTGCAAGACCGGCAACCAGAAAAGTCCCTGAGTCGTGCGACTTTCAAATGCGGGACAAATGGACAGGGAAGGAAAGATACCAGGTCAACAGTCGCCCTCCGGGCCAAGATGATCGTCTTGCAGCCCACTCCAGTGCGGTATTCCATGGTTTCACCGCAGGTCCTCAAGCCTGTTGAACTGCGTGGGGGGGTCAAATGATCCACCCTCTTTCAGTTTGATCCGCACCGGTATGCCCAGTTCCTGGGAGAGCTCGGCGCACAGGCTCTGGCTGAGTGCCTCCATCTCCTTGACCTCGTCGGAGAAGATCTCCTCATCGACCTTGACCCAGACTTCCAGGAAATCCCGGAGGTCCCAGCGCCTTATGAGAAAACGGTAGGATTGGGGGATGAAACCCAGTGCCCGCTCCAGGAACAAGAGGATCTGGTGATGATGGATCTTTACCCCACGAATCGTCATCATTTCATCGGTTCGCAGAGGCAACCACTCCATGCGGCGCAGGGTTCTCCCGCACGAGCAAGCCTTTGGAATCAGGCGCACGCGATCGCCGGTCCTGTAACGGATTAGGGGGAAAGCCCTGGTGGTGAGGGTCGTCAATACCAGCTCACCGTCTTCCCCGTCGGGCTGGACATTGCCTGTGGCAGGATCAATGACTTCCACACAGAAATGATCCTCGCTCACATGCAGTCCCTTGCGTTCCTCACACTGAAAAGCGAGAGCTGGACCGGGCACCTCGCTCAAACCATAGTGAACCCATGTCTTCACATGCAGTTGCTCCTCCAGCTGTGCCTGCACGCCTCCCTTGCTCGCTTCTCCAACCAGGACCAAGGTTCGCAAGGAGATCTCGTTGGGGTTCAGTCGACTGCGAAAGATCAGTTCGGAGAGCTGTTCGGCGGCGGACGGGGTAGTGACGAGCACGGAAGTCCTGTAATCCTTCATGACCATGAGCTGCTTTTCAGGAGGCAGCGTCGAGAGGGGAATGACGCTCGCCCCCACCGACTCGGCTCCGTCCTTGTAGTCACGCCCCCAATTTGCCAAACCTGGATCGAGATCGATCTGCAGGATGTCTACACTGGAGACTCCGGCAGCGCTCAAGCCGCGGGCGACCAGCTCGCGCCACACGTGAAGATCCTGCTTCGTATAGCCACTCACCGTGGGGCGCAGGGCAGTGCCCTGAGCAGTGTGGATGCGCACCACATCGCGCAGAGGAACCGCAAACAACCCGTATGGATAATTGTCGCTGAAGTGCTCCCTGCCCGTAAATGGCAACCGAGCGAGGTCCCTGAGCGTTTCGGCTTGAGAGAGGTCGATCCCTTGCTGATCAAAGCGGTTTCTGTAAAAGGGCACGTTCTTGTAAGCCCTGTTGAGTGTGCTCTGAAGGCGCTCCAACTGCTGCTGCGCTCTCTCCTCCAGATCAAGGCACTCCTCCCTCACATTCCAGATGGGCATCGTTCAGACCCTCCCCTCGGTGAATTCACGATAATCCTTGCCCAGGTACGCCCGCTTGACGTCCTGATCGGCCAGAAGGTCCTCTCCAGTGCCTTCGAGGACTACTTTTCCATTCTCGAGCACATACCCCCGATCCGCGATCTGCAGGGCCGCTCGCGCGTTCTGTTCCACCAAGAGGACCGTCATGCCCCGGTCTTTCAAGTGAACGAGAACATCCAGGATGAGGCGCACAAGGAAGGGAGCCAGCCCCATGGATGGTTCATCAAGGAGAAGAAGACGGGGTCTTGCCATTAGGGCCCTCCCGATGGCCAGCATTTGTTGCTCCCCTCCCGAAAGGGTCCCTGCCTGTTGCCTCGATCGTTCCTGCAAAACAGGAAAAAGCCTCAGGACCTCCCCCAAGTCTTCCTGGATCCCCGCCTGCTCGCGCCGAAGGTAACGCCGATAAGCCCCAAGCTTGAGATTGTCGAGAACACTCATGGGAGGAAACAGAAGACGCCCCTCGGGCACGAGGCTGATCCCTCTTTCTACGATGGCCGGGGGTTTCAGGTCCCGCAGGGACGCCTTTTCGAAAAGGATCTCCCCGTCCCAACTTTGGTTCAAACCGGCGATCGTCTGCAGCAACGTGCTCTTTCCGGCCCCGTTGGCCCCAATGAGAGCGATCAGTTCACGGGGTCTCACCGAAAGGCTCACACCGTTGATGGCTCGAATTTTTCCGTAATAGCACTTCAGGTTCCGGATCCGCAGCATAACGACCCTCAGAGTCCACGCAAAATGCGGGCCAGTCACGACAGGGGGGGGTCCTCGGAACCCAGGTAAGCGGCGATGACCTCTTCGTTCGCCTGGATCTCTCTGGGAGTCCCCTCTGCGAGCTTCCTTCCCTGGTGAAGGACAAGGATGGTGTCGGAGATGCCCATAGTCAAGCTCATGTCGTGCTCCACCAAGAGAAGCGTGATTCCCATTTTTTGAATCCCGCGAAGTAACTCTCCCAACCGCTGGGTCTCCACGGCGTTGAGCCCCGATGCGGGCTCATCCAGGAGAAGCAAACGAGGATTGGATCCGAGGGCCCTGGCTATCTCGAGGAACCGCTGCCAACCGAAAGGGAGGTCTTCACTCCGCTGCTCGGCAACCCTTTCGAGACCAACAAATCGGAGCAGTTCGAGGGCCCGGAGCCTTGCATCCTCTTCTTCGCGTCTTACCCATGGCCACCTTCCCATGGCCCCTATGAATCCACACTGGGTGCGCACGTGCTGCCCCACCAGAACGTTCTCCAAGGCAGTCAGACTGCCGAAGAGTTCTACGTTTTGGAACGTGCGGGCAATCCCCCACGCGACCAGCTCATGAACCCGCTTTCCCAGAATCTCCCTGTCCCGATAGACGATCCGCCCCCGTT
>CAZURN010000122.1:0-10187 GCA_964623165.1 uncultured Syntrophobacteraceae bacterium | reverse complement strand
GCGGAAGCAGTCGCTCCGACCGCTTTTCCACCACGCCGTCACGATTTTTTGAATGGCCGTCTCCTCTCCGGGTGGAGGTTGAGCCGCCTCTCATGGCGCGACCGGCAACCGGCATTCTCTCCTTTGCCGCTGCCTTCCTGCTCGGGGCGCTGCCGTTGGTGCCAGTGATCAGTGTCATAAGTTCGAGAACACGATCTTTAATCTGGGTTGCATGGGCGTTCATTTCCCCGGACGCCGAGGCCGATTCCTCCGCTGTGGCAGCATTGCTTCTCATTTTGTTCAACAGGTGAATCATAATTGATCGCGGAGGGAATCCGCAGCGCAGCGTGGTCGCGTTGCGGTGACGGAGAGGCTGGGCTATGAGCCGGAAGTCGCCATCGGTTTTCGCCCCTCAACCCACGGTAACAGGCTGAAAGGACGGACGCCGCGGCCCGACCTTGGTCGTCCGGTCGCGGGTCCGGGTTGTGCGTTCACTGCCGTTCGCAAGGCTGCTTGCCGCGATGGAGCATCGAAAGGGAGCAGCCAGAAACCCCTTCAATCCCCGCGCGGGGCCATAGCAGCCAGCGCAGGTCCGCTATTGCGTTTACTTGTCAGGATCGAGCTGTGCCAATCAACTCTCCTGATGCCGCGGTGAGTCAACCCCGGCTATTCCTGGTCCAGTGCCTTACAGATCTCTCGATATTGGTTGAATACTGATCCAGCAGCGACAGCCATCGCAATCCCGTGAACTGCTCCCAGTTCTTCCTCTGAGACTCCTTGTTCCTCGGCAGCCCTGGTGAGTGCGGTCATGCACGGGTAACAACCGACCGCCATGGCCGCTCCCAACTGGATCATGACGGTTGTCTTGGGGTCCAGAATGCCGTTGGCAACCATCGTATTGTGAAAGTCCACGAAACTCTTCTTCAAATGCTCGGGCAACATGGCTTCTCCTTTCATAATTCTAAGGTTCATCCTGAATCATTTCCGCCTTACCGGTCCCTTCCATTTGGCTTGTCATGTTCTTCCAGCGATGCTAGGTTCAAGCGTCACCACTGGTCCGAAATGGGCGATTCAACCCCGGGGCAGTTCTGAGGATATTGAGGACATCACTCACCGTCAAACGATTCATTTCGATAAGCTCAATCGAAACCTGCGATAGAGGCTGTTGTCATGGAACTACGAGAACTAAAGACCTTCCAGAAGGTGGCGACCCTCCTGAGTTTCAATCGTGCCGCGGAAGTGCTTCATTATGCCCAGTCCACGGTTTCCGCCCAGATCAAGGCACTTGAAGACGAACTGGGACTTCCCCTTTTCGATCGCCTGGGCAAGCAGATTGTACTGACGGATGCCGGAGAAAAGCTATTGAGGTATTCGCGAAGGTTGCTCGCCTTTCATGAGGAGACCTATGCAGAGATCAAGGGCCAAAAGGAGCTGCGGGGCTCCTTGACCATTCGCATTCCCCAATCCATCGCCACCTACTATATGCCGCCTGTTTTGTTGGAATTTCAAAAGTCTTATCCGCGGGTGCGTTTCGAATTCCAGAGCTGTACCGTGCAGACACTTGCACAGGAGCTGAGTGCGGGTACCATCGATTTGGCGTTTCTCCTCACAGAGTCCGTTCAGGCGCCCAGTTTGCAGACTGAAATACTGGCATTCGAGGACCTGCTTTTCGTGACCCATCCTGAGAATCCGCTCGCGAAGAAGAGTTCTGTCAGCTTTCAGGATCTTCATGGCCAGGTCTTGCTTTATGCGAGAACCGACTGCGATTATCCGTTGAAATTTCAGAAGATGCTTGCTGACGAAAAAATCAAGCTTGCTTCCTTGCTGGAGTTCAACAGCGTCGAGGCTGTCAAGCAGTGCGTTATAACCGGCCTGGGGTTCACCTTGGTGCCAGCGATTGCGGTTCGGCGGGAAGTTGAGTCGGGCGCACTCCGCATTCTGCGATCCTCCGAAGAACCCCTCGAAGTGGCCATTTTTATGGTCTGGCACAAGGACAAGTGGCTGTCTCCAACCCTGGACGCATTTCTGGAAACAGTCAAAGAGTACTTCAAGGATACCAGCAGGGTTACGTCATTTCGATAGAGAGTAGCCTTCTACACTCATCACTTCTAATCAGTGTCCTGATTGGGGGTGTGTCCTGAAGCTTGAGCGGGTCTTGCAGGAATGCCAGGTGACATCCCTCTTGCACCGTTTTCCTGAACCTTGTCGGGTTCTCATAAGAGCGGTGCAAGGATTTTGAACAAGTAACCCGCTGCAGTGGCCACAGCCAGCACGGTAACGGCAAAAGCCGCTACCAGTCGGGGCTTGAAGATCGATGCCAGAAGGGTGATTTCAGGAATGGACGCACCGGCTCCACCGATGATCAGGGCCATCAAGGCCCCGAGGCTCATCCCTTTGGAAAGCAACACGGAAGCGATTGGGATCATCGTCTCGACCCGGATGTACATGGGGATTCCTACAGCTGCGGCAATGGGAATGGCGAGAGGGTTTTCCGGGCCGGCTACCTTTACGATGAATTCTTCCGGCACAAACTCATAGATGAAGGCGCCGATGCCGGCGCCGATAATCAGGTAGGGAAGCACCTGGCGGAAGAGGACCCAGGTTTGACCTCCTGCGCGCCGGATCTTTTCCTTCCTTGACATGGGCCTGACAATTTCGATCATTTGCCCGCTTTCGCAGGCGCAACTACAGCAACATGCCGGTTCCATTCTGACCATTCTGTAATCGGCTGCAAGCCCGAGCCGTTCCCATAGTGCCCCAATGAGCACGGCGCCGGAAAAGGTAAGTACCGTGTAGATGATTGTTAGTTCCCAGCCCATCATTGTCAGAAACAGCGCGAGGATGACCGGGTTGAGCAGGGGCGATGAAATCAGAAACGACATGGAAGCGCCAAAGGGAGCGCCTCCGTTGAGCAGGCCCACCAGAATGGGAATGGTGGAGCAGGAGCAAAAGGGAGTTGCGGCCCCGAGGATCGCCCCGAGGATGTTGGCCAGCCATTTCTTGGGTCTGGTGAGGACACGCTCGATGGTCTCTTTGGAGACGAATTCCTGCAACAAGGCCACAAGAAACGAAATACCCACAAAGAGAGCCAGTAGTTCGGTCAGGATGAAAAGAAAGTACTTGCCCGCAGAGATCAGACTGTTCAGTTCAAACATTGGCGATTGCTCCTCATCGTCCCAAAGTTCTCATTCGATCTGGGATGGAATCTGTTCCCCAGTCCCCTTGCTCCAGTGAGGAAAGCGGGGAGGTGGCATGATTGCGGGAATGCTCATTCAGCATTCAGTGTGGCGATTTTGCGGCTTATCGATGGCGGCAAGGATATAACCCGCCATTTCTTTCCAGGCCCTGCTCGCGACCTGATAGGCTTTTTTGCCGGAGGCCGTCAGCGTATAAGTCTTTCGTTCGCGACCGGATACCACCTCGGAGTTCACCTCGACCAATCCGGATTCCATGAATTCCCGCAGGACTGGATACAAGCTCCCCTCCGTTGGGGCACAACACCCGCTCGTGATGGTCGACACTTGTTTCGTGATTTCATACCCATGAAGGGGCTGTTCATGGAGTACCCGGAGGATGAAAAATCGAGACAGGCTCATTCTAATCAGGTTGGCCCAATACTCCTGCGATTCGTGCTTGACCATCATGTCCTCCATTCAATACATTCTTGCCATATGCCTCTATGGAATATGCATTATAGGGCAATGCCCAGGTAGGGTCAAGCAAGAATCGCCAAGGTACTTCCCTCGATCACCGAATTGGGGCAGGAGTCACTCTTGTGGAAGACCAGGGGAAATTGCGCACCCTCACGGACGGAATCTCTCCGGGATCTTGCTGTTGGCGGGCAAGGCCTTTATAGGGTATCATATTGATACGCTATGGCCTGAGGCGAGGTACAACCAGAATCCAACATAGATTCAGCGCTGGGAGGGAGGTAGCCATGTCCGAGCAAGGGATGCCCAATTGGTACCTTTACACCAAAGAGAAACACGAGAACTATATTGCCGCCGTGGAGCAGCTCGGTGAGGCTGTTCGCAGGGAAGGGCCCTTGGATGAAAAGACGTCGCAGTTGATCCAACTGGCAGCGGCGGCGGCAATTCGTTCCGAAGGCTCGGTGCACAGCCATGCGAGAAGAGCCATCAAGGCCGGTGCGTCACCGGATGAGGTCTTTCATGCCGTAATTCTGCTCACCAGTACCATCGGCTTTCCGGGCACCTCGGCGGCTCTAAGCTGGGTTCATGACGCCATCGGGGCAAAGGATTAGATGATCCCCTGGGTGTGGTTCAAGCTCCTTTACCGAAAGGGCAGACGGGAAAACGACATTCCGGACAATGGAGGCAGAGTCCGCCATGTCCCATGGCCGCAAGCTCTTCCCGCGTCGGTTGCTCACCGGCCAGGACGCGGGGGAGCATCAGGTCCAGGACGGTCGCTTCGTGATAGAGTCCGCAGGCCGGTATGCCCAGTACGGGAACATCACCTATGGCTGAGACCATGAACATGGCACCCGGGAGAACCGGGGCACCATGGATGAAATCTTTTGCTCCGGCCTGAGTAACCCCCTGACGGGTGACATCATCGGGATCGACCGACATGCCGCCCGTAACCAGCAGGAGATCCGCTCGCATATTGAGCAAGTCTCTGATTTCCTGCTCGATGAGATCCGGTTCATCGGGAGCAAACCTCACTCCCGTCACTTCTGAGCCGATGTGATTGACTTTTGCTCTCAGTACCGGCTCGAACTGATCTTCGATCAAGCGCGTGAACACCTCATTGCCCGTGATCACGATCCCAATCCTGGCCTTGCGGAGAGGCTGGACCCGGAAAAGCCCACCGCATGAGCGCGCAATCGAGACCGCTCGATCCAGTAATCCTATCCGGATGACCAGGGGAATGGCTCGCGTTGCCGCGACCGTTGCCCCGTTGGTGACCAGGAAGTTGGTGTGGCGGGAAGCGCACAGGATGTCACCCACCAGGTTGATCTCGGTCAAGGCCTCCACGTTGACCTTAAACAAGCCGTGGCGCTCGGCGATCAGGGCAATTTTGCCTTCCCGGGGCGGGTCTTTCCAGGTTACACCGTCTCCGCAAAAGGCTTGCGCAAGGGCAATGGCGGCGTCGTTTTCATGAACGAAGCCCTCGTCGATGCTGAGCACATAGAGATGGCGTTTACCGAGTCGCTGCAGGTGGCAGATATCGCCTGCCTCGAGGCGATGCCCCTTTCTGAAGGCCGGGCCTTTGAACTCACCCCGCCGGATCTCGGTGATGTCGTGAGCCAGCACCATGCCTATGGCATCTTCCACTCTAATCTTCGCTTGAACCATAGCTCCGTCCTCAATAGGCATAATAACCATTTCCCTGGCAGGCAGCGCACTGGTCGCCCTGGCGGGTGGGATAAGCCTCCCCGCACCCGCTGCAAACCGCGATTTCGCCCTTTTCCTTCTTTCCATGGAACCTTGTGATGCGAACCGGCGCACGGGACAACATGGATCTCCCGGCAGCAGCGATGCTGTCGCGCAGCAAGTCATGGTCAACGGATTTCTTGGGAATCCGCCGCATATACCAGTCATAGATAAGGGAATAGGAGCGGGTCTTATTCAAATCGAGCCACACCCTGAAGCCAGCCAGGGTACTTTTGTCGTACAAACTCAGTGCAAACTTGTCCCAATCCAGCACCTTCAGCCAACCGTTGCCAAAAGTACAGGGGGTAAGGAGCTGAACGGCGTCAGGCAGGCAATGGGTGGTCTCCACAAAGGCATCGAACTCAGAGGCCGGAGAAATCCCCTCGCATGCCCAATCCACCATAAAGCCTCCAATGAGCAGGGCCGGGGCCATCCATCCGTGAAACTGCTCCACCATGCGTTGATATTCGGCAAGGGGCTTGCCGCAGATCTTTGCCCGGTTCGACATTCGGTTTCTCCTTCTAAACCTTCATCAACTTAACCTGGCTCTGATAAAAGACCGCGCTGCCTCCCACAGGGTCCACCAGACCCGTGTTCTTCAGCACCGGGTCGACCCGCATGGCGGCGTTGGCGTGCACTCCGGTCGCCCGGCGGGGGTCGTCGGGAACCGGCGCACCATCGATGACCACCCTTTGCGCACCGTACGCCCAGTGACCGTGTCCCAGGGAGAACGCCACCACGCCCGGCCGGATGCCCTGGCGGATGCGCACATGGCCGATCATCGGTTTATTCTGTCCATTCCCAAGGTCCCAGATGCCCTCTTCGTTCGACGCTGAAACCACATTCACCTTGTCTCCCTCGTTCACTCCCAGGCGTTTGGCGTCCGTCGGGGAGATCTCGAAGAAATTCTCCGGATAGAGGGCCTGCAGCCAGTAATTGCCAACCGTTCGCGACTTGGTCTGGGAAATGGTCTTGTAGGTAATCAGGGTCATGTCAAAGCCCTTCTCCTCGTCATCCAGCATGCGCCCGAGGCAATCCCGCGGTCCTCCAACAAAATCGGCATGCCCGAGGTAGGGCTCGCCCGTCATGGAGTTCTTCGTCCTCGCCAGTTTGTCGAAATAGATGCCGACCATTTTACCGTACCTGTTTGCCAACTGAGAGTCCTTGTAGGCCTGCGGATAGCCCTGAAAGCGGCCGCCGCGATTGAGAACGTAGACCACGTGCGGCCACCATTCCGGTCCGACCACGGCCCTCCAACGGTTCACGTCGAACACGGTCGCTGGCAGGTGACGGCGTGATTCCTCGAACAATTTGATTTCCTCGGGGCTTGCCGCAGGCACCCTTTCCGAGCCGTCGGGCTTATCGCCGAAGGCGATGTTGGCCACCATCCGCAGATACAGGTCCTCCTCGCGCTTTAGATGGAGGCCAGGTCCAAACGCGTTTTGTCCGAATCCCGAAAGCTTGAGTTTTTCGGCCAACCCCAGGATCAGCGATTCCATCGAAAGAGGAGTCTTTTCGCCGAACACTGTCGTTGTTTCGGTGAGTGGGGGTGCGGATGGCTGGCGAAAAGGGGCGACCTTCGGTGTTACCGAGGGATGAGAACCGGAGAACTCCCATCTTTCCAAGTAGGTGATGTCCGGAAAGATATAGTCTGCATACATGCTGGTTTCCCCAACCACGATGTCGGAAACCATGAAGAGTGGGATTTTCTTGGGGTCGCTCAGGATTTCGACCAGTTTGTGTCCCGCCGGGAGGGAATAAACCGGAGCCCCCATGTAAAGCAGGAGGGCTTTCATCGGGTAAGGGTAGGCGTCCCCCATGCTGGGGATGACTTCTTGATAGATATCGCTGGAGAAGGGATACCAGACACGCTTGGCAGGAAAGCCTGTGAAGAGCGTGCTCTTGTCGTAGGAAGCTTCGTGCCGGATGATGGAAATCCCCCAGGGCCGCATCTTGCCGCTCTGTTTTCCAAGGTCGAAGGGCTTACCTTCCCGGTCGCCCATGATATCGAAGGTGGTCGCCTTGGCCAGGCCCCCCATCCAGTCGTGGTTACCGATGAGAATGTTGACCATCATCCAGGCCAGAACGTTGTAGAACCCCGAGGTGTGCTGCGATACACCGCGATGCAGGTCGGCCGCCGCCCTTTTGCCATGGCTGGTAAATTCCTGCGCGAGTTCGACGATATCTTTTTCTTTCACACCCGCCAACTCCGCCCATTGGGCAAGGCTCCTGGCGCCTGCCGTTTCCCGGTAGATCTGCAGAACGCTCTTGACCTTGATGCCATGCACTTCCGCATCGACCAAGAGATCGCCCTCCGCCAGCTGCTTGTCGTCATTTGGATCAAAGGTTGTGCATTCGCCTCCCTTGGACACCACAAAGGGATCGAAATCCCATTCCCCACCCCCTTTTTGGGGCCGTTTTTCGAGGGCGGCGCCCAGGTCCGAGCCGCGCAGGAAGGTCGTCGGCTTGCCATCAGCCTTGACTTTCACCAGCCAGGCGGCCTGGGTCCAGGTGGGTTCATTATCCGCAGCGGCGGCAGCCTTGTTGGCGTTGGCCAGATAGCGCGCATCAAACCGCTTGTTATCGATGATCCAGCGAATCATCCCCATCGCCACTGCCGCGACTCCGCTCGGACGGACCGGCACCCACTTCCAGGCACGGGCTGCGGTCTTCGAGCACCGGGGATCGATCACGGCGATTTTCATGCGCCCGTCGACCATTCCTTCCGTGAGCTTTTGCACCCGTAGCGGGGGCCCATAGTTGGCTTCAAAGGGATTGGCGCCGACAAAAATAATGAATTCGGCGTTGCCGGTGTCCGCCTGCCAGTAGAATTTGCTGCCGCCACTCCATTTCCCCTCGACGAACTGGTCGCTCATGGCCTTGCAGGTAAAATAGAGCGAACCCTGACAGACCGTGGTGTGGCCATGGGTGTTGACCGAACCCACTGCGTTGTTGAAAAAACGTTTCAGAAGGTCGCTCCGTCCCCCTTTCAAGCGCCCCCAGTTCAGACAGAACTGGTTGTTCTTCGGACCCAGGTCGGGATGATCGGGGTCGATCAGATACTTGAGGTTCTCAGCGTGCTTGGTTTTGAATTCCTCCAGCGGCATCTTCCTGGAGGCGACCAAGGCGGCATCTTCGGCCAGAGCCGCTGAGATCTTGGGGTCCTTAAGCACACAGATGTCCTGCAGCCCTTCAACCGGCCCCTCGCCAAAAAGGTTTCCTCCCTCAACAACCTCCCCGATCGCCTGCTCGAAAGGTATCGTCTGCCATTTGTTTTCACCGCGCTTTCCGGCTCGTTTCAAAACCTTGACCACTCGGAAGGGGTCGTAGAGGGTCTGGATGCCCGCCTGCCCCTTGGGACAGAGGCTTCCTTCGGTCTTGGCCGCATCGGTGAGAGGAGTATCGTAGGCCAGGTGCGGGGTAAGGGTCCAGGGACTGTAGGGGTTGCCGTCGATCTTGGCCACCCGCCCGTTCGCCAGCTTAACCTTAATGCCGCAATTGGTGTTGCACTGCTGGCAGACCGAATAGATCTGGTTTTCCGGCAGGTGATGCGTGTAGGCATTGTCGCTGATGCCGACCACATGGGTGTCGGCCCATGCGGAGCCGCTTCCGGCCCCATCCACGAAATGCCTGAGAGCGCTCGATGCCGCCAGGGTCCCCCCGAGTAGGGCCGAACATTTGAGGAACTGCCGCCGTTTCATTTCCATGCCTGAAATACCGGGGTTTTCATGTTCAGGTTTGTTATTGCGCATGTTCTGTTTCTCCTCTTCCCGAAGATCCCACCGGCAGCCAGCGCGTTCCCAGGAGGAAAGCAAGCAGGCCGAAGCTGACCACCCAAAGACTCACCAGCCATTCGTTGAGATTGGGGACATAGTCCGTTCGCAGCCTTGCATGGTAAAAAGTCTGCTCCAGGCCCTCCAGTTTATAAACGGCAAGATCGGGAATGACGAAATTGAACCGCACGGTGAGGAAAGTGATCACAATCAGGAAGCAGGACCAGGCTATCATCTTGGAATCCTGAGGGCGCGCTGTGAGTAAAATAAGCGGGATGATGCTCCCAAGCAGCAGATGGATGATCCAAAACGACCACCAGTAAGGTCCGAAAGCGATGAGGTTCAGGCTGGATATGGTCATCACCAGGCCGGTCTGGTAGCCCACAAAGAACTGCAGACCTTCCAGAAACAAAAAGGTCAGGAGCACGAAGAGGATGGCTCGGCCCAGTCCGTGAATCAAATCATCATCGTGCATGAACAGATAAGTCAGGAAAGTGATCAGCGCCCCGCCGGAAAGAATGGCAGCAAGGATGAAGAGCAAAGGGGTGAGGGCGCTGTTCCAGATGGGACGGTTCATCAGGATGGCGAAAAAGGCGCCGTTGGTGCCGTAGAACAGCAGCCCGACCGGGAGGCTGATGACCGAGAGCAGATGGACCCGGCTGTGGTCCCGTTCCTGGTCCGATGGCCCGTACGAGGTGCGACCGAGCGCCAGGAGTCGATACCATTTGCTTCCCTTGCGGGTTTCGTCGTTGGCCCAGGCCACGAGGTCGCCGCGCACCAGGAAGAACGTCTTAAGAGCATAGATGACCAGCATGGCATTGAAGAGCACGAACATCCAGGTCATGAGCGAAGAGAAGCTGGGCGTCAGTAGGAACCGATAGATGCGGGCCATGCGCCCTAGATCGAGGGTAATGAAGAGCACCTCGCACAGCAGGCAGATCAAAACCGTGAAGGCCGACAGCCTGGCGATGATCCTGAAGCGCTCCATCCGGAACACATAGGTCATCGTCGTGACCAGAAAGGCCCCCGCCGAAAGCCCTAG
>CAZURN010000121.1:0-10199 GCA_964623165.1 uncultured Syntrophobacteraceae bacterium | reverse complement strand
TCGGGCAGGACGAGGGCGCCCGAAAGATTTCCTCCGTCATGGTTCAGGAAGTGGAACGAGTCAACCGGGTGGTTTCGGAGCTTCTGGACTTCGCGCGCCCAACAGACCTCCACAAGAGCCGACATCGTTGCAGGGACCTGCTCCAACGCACCCAGGACCTCATTGAAACGGATGCGAGGCAGAGAAACGTGGCTTTGGAATTCTCCGTTCACCCCGAAGACCTCCAGTTGGAAGTGGATCCGGACAGGTTTTCGCAGATCATGCTCAACCTCTACCTGAACGCCTTCGAGGCCATGGAAGCCGGAGGGATCATCTCGGTCGAGGCTTCGGCTCAGGAGGGGGAAGTGGTTCTGCGCGTTTCAGATTCGGGCCGGGGGATTCACCCCGATCACTTGCCTCACGTGTTCGACCCCTACTTCAGCACGAAACCCGAGGGCGTTGGTTTGGGGCTGGCCAATGTCCACAAACTTGTGGAAGCCCACGGCGGCGACATCACGGTGGAGAACCGAGCAGGTTCCGGTGCAACCTTCGTCATGAGGTACCCGGCCTGTGAGGCCGGGGAAGAAGGACTCGAAGCCTCTCCAACGGCTCCCGGGGCGGACGAAAGGAGGGACGATGGCGACCGTCACTAAGCCCCGGATCCTCATCGTGGATGATGATCAGGCGCACAGGTTAATGCTGACGACCCTGCTGGCTGATTGGGGATACCGGATCCATGAGGCAGGTGACGGGAAAATCGCATCGGACTTTGTGCGTCGCACGCCTGTTGACCTGGTGCTCATGGACATGCGCATGCCGAACATGGACGGCATTGCGGCAACTGCGGAGATCCAACGTTACAACCCCGCCATTCCCATTGTGATCATGACGGCCTATTCTTCCATCCCGTCGGCGGTGGAGGCCCTGAAATCCGGCGCCTTCGACTACCTGACCAAGCCTCTGGACTTCGACGCACTGAGACTGGTCTTGGACCGGGCGCTGGAACACACGCGTCTGCGCGAGGAAAACGAGGGATTAAAAAGACAACTGGCCCGATTCCAGTTTGCGGAAATCATCGGCAGATCGGCGGCAATGGAACGCCTCCTGGAAATGGCCTCCCTGGTCGCTCCGACCGAGGCTACCGTCCTCATCACCGGTGAAAGTGGCACAGGCAAGGGGGTGATCGCCAGGGGAATCCATGGAAACAGCGACCGCAGGGAGAAGCCTCTGGTGGAAGTCAACTGCGCGGCAATCCCTGAGACCCTCATCGAGAGCGAGCTTTTTGGGCACGAAAAGGGAGCGTTCACCGGAGCGGACCGGCAACGGCGCGGCCGCTTCTCCATGGCGGACGGTGGCACCCTGTTTCTCGACGAAATCGGTGAACTTCCCCTTCCCATGCAGGCAAAGCTTCTGCGGGTGCTCCAGAACGGGGAGATCCAAAGGGTGGGCAGCGATGTTCCCATCCCTGTCAATGTCCGGATCATCGCCGCCACCAACAGAAACCTCGAAGCGATGGTGGCCGAGGGTTCCTTTCGGGAGGACGTGTACTACCGGCTGAACGTGGTGACCTTGGAGGTCCCGCCGCTGCGAAACCGACCAGAGGACATTCCACCGCTGGTGCAGTATTTTCAAAGGAGGTTCTCAGAGAGATACCGGAAGCCAGTGCGCGGAGTGACCCCACAGGCCATGGATCTGCTGCTTCGATACTCATACCCGGGAAACATCCGGGAACTCGAAAACATCCTTGAACGCTCAGTGATCCTCCTGCAGGGGGAATACATTTCAGAAAAGGAATTGCCTCTCGCCATCCAGAACCTGGCTCCCAATGACAGGAAGGACAGTAGCAGGGACCCCCGCGAGGTTCTTCTCCCGCAGAGGTCAACAACCCTTGCGAACATGGAAAGGCAAGCGGTTCTGAAGGCTCTCGAAGAAGCAGCGGGCAACAAGAGCGAGGCGGCTCGGCTCCTCGGAATCACGCGGCGGACCCTTAAACTGAAACTCCGAAAATACCAGGAAGAGGACTGTGAGGGATCATAGAACTCCTGACAGGAGTTCAAGAGATGAGGTGGAACCAACGCGCACTTGGCTCCGACATTCCCGATGGTCCCGGACCCGAAACGCGCGAAGTTCGCATTTGATTTCAGGAATCGATTATTATAGTCTTACTGGACCTGTGTTGACTCAATTGACCCCAATGGAGTTGTTTTCAAAGCGAGAGGAGAGCTTACGATGACGACCACAAAAAGAGAAGTTTGCCATTGCGACAAATGTGGAAATGAAGCAGAGATGACCATCACCTGCCAATTGATCGAGGTTGAGGAAGCACCGAGCGTCGTCAAGAAGAAGGAAAAACAGACGCGGCATTGCACTGTCTGCGGCAATGAAGCGGACATGATCATAGATTTCGACGACTAGGATTTGTCGAGAAGAAACACGCATGCGTGCTAACCTCCGATGACGCATGACGCCCGCAATGCGTGGGATCGCTTGCCCTGTAACCGAGCACGACGAGGCAGGGGCTACCGCCGCGGCAGGTTCCGCCTGTGACCGTCCACGGGCTGAAGCTGATAGTTCATAGCGCATTTCCCGTAATGTTCGAAGGCCCCCCTCATGGGAGGGGGGCTGAAACCTTTCCCTGATCCATCGCCCCAACATTTGCATCCCTATTGTCACGATACGACCACCCAAATGACGGGAGAGAAACGCTGATCCAGTCGAAGAGCAGTGTTTTGGGAATGCCGGGGTCCTCCCTTGGGCTTCAGCAGATGATGGCTTTGCACCTCACGCCGGGGGAGTCATTTTCAGCTGAACTAACAAATGGCTGTCTCTTTCATCGAGGCTTAATATACTCAGTACAATTCAATAGTTGGCTTTCTTTTTCGATTGTGGCAAGAAGGAAGTCCGACCAGTCATTCGAAATTGGACATCAACAGACAAACGGAGGCAGGGTATGAGAAGGATCCAGGTTGTGGGCAGGTGCGCGGTGGCTTTGGTGGCAGTGGTTGCACTCATGGGGATCGTCTGGGCCTCGCCCGGCCTTTGCGCCGGTGAGAAGGTTGTCAAGGTTGGGAACATCGAACCTCTTTCCGGACCGTCCGCGGCGGTGGGCCAGCAGGGAAAGAACGCCCGGGACATGGCCATCGAGGAAATCAATGCGGCTGGCGGCATTAAGTCGCTCGGTGGGGCCAAAATCGAAATGATCTATGCCGACTCCGAATCCAAGCCGGAAAAGGGCGTCGCGGAAGCCGAACGGCTCATCAACACGGAAAAGGTTCACGTCCTGACCGGGTGTTGGAATTCCTCAGTGACCTACCCAGTCACGGCGGTGGCGGAACGGTACGGAATACCCTTTATCGTGCCTGTTTCCGTTGCGGACAAGATCACGGAACAGGGCTTCAAGACGGTATTCCGCATTGCCGCCAAGGATAGTTGGTGGACGCGGGACCAGTTTGCTTTCTTGAAGGACATGGAAAAGGAATTCAACACCAAGGTGGAAACGCTCGCATTCGTATATGAGAACGGGGATTGGGGAAAGGGTTTTGCGGAACAGTGGAAGAAGCTGGCGGAAAAGGGCGGGTACAAGGTGGTTCTTGATGAGCCATACCCCTCGTCGGCCACGGACTTGAGCCCCGTCGTCCAGAAGATCAAGCGGGCCAACCCAGATGTGCTTCTCCTCACCTCCAACGCGGCCGACGCCATCCTGCTGACCAACACCCTGGCGGAATACAAGGTGAAGCCCAAGGCCATCATCGGAAGCGGCGGTGGCCATGCCGACCCGTCATTCCTCACGGCCACGGGCAAGAACGCGCAGTACCTGTTTGACATCGTCGAGTGGGAAACCGACGTCAACAAGCCCAACGTGAAGGAAATCAATGCAAAGTTCAAGCAGAAGTATGGCTACAACCTGGCCGGAGAGTCCGCCGATGCATACATCGCCATGTATGTGATGGCCGACGCCTTGGAGAGGGCCGGCTCGCTCGATCCCAAGGCCATCCGGGATGCCTTGGCCAAGACAAAGCTCACGACGGGGCCCGCCATGATCGCCTCCTATGACGCCATCGAATTCGATGAAACGGGCCAAAACAAGCATGCAGCGCTCGTCATCGTCCAATTGGGCGACATGGGCAAGGGGCTCGAACGCATCAGCATCTGGCCCAAGAACGCCCGTCGTGCGGGTTATACACCGGTATTCCCAGTACCCGCGCAGTAAAGACTGACGTTGTTCTGCCATCAGCGTCCTTCCTTGTGCATTGCCCCGCTCTTCCGAAGGGGGAGCGGGGGCGAGAGAAGGGCGGTGGCCCTCAATACAGTCCACTTCAACACGTCAGATCCCCCCACGACAGGAGGGGTTGGGAGAGGGTGAAAAACGAACTGGATCACCGTGCTCCTCCACCTTTCCCGCCGATTGGGAGAAGGCTGGGGATGAAAGACCATCCCGAATTCAACAGCACTGGTGCTGTCCCTCGGCACCATCCCTGGAGAGCGGCATGCTTTACGTTCTCGAAGATCTCATCAACGGAATCCTCATGGGGTCCATATATGGATTGACCGCCCTGGGACTCACCATCATTTTCGGTGTCCTCAAGGTGATCAACTTTGCTCATGGATCCATGCTCATGGTGGGGATGTACGTCGCGTACTGGGCGGTGGCTCTGACCGGCTTCCACCCTTACCTTGCTTTGATCATCGTGATCCCGGTCATGTACCTTTTTGGGTACGCCATGCAGAGCGTTATCATCAAGCCCATCTTCAAGGCGGAAAAGCAGGTCCGGGAGCCCATCACGGTCATCATCGTGACAACGGGCGTTTGGTACATTCTCGACAATCTATCCTTGCTCATCTTTGGTCCCCAGTACCGCACCCTCATGAACAACCCCCTCAAGGGCAAGATGCACGAACTTTGGGGAATGATGATTTCGGTCCCCAAGCTGTGGGGATTTGCGGCTGCGATACTGACTGCCGCAGCCATCTACGTGTTTCTGCAGAAAACCCGGTTGGGAAGAGCCATCCGGGCCACAAGCCTGGATCGGGAAGCGGCCAGTCTCATGGGCATCAACCAGTACAGGATCTACAACGTGGCTTTCGGGATCGGCACGGCTACGGCCGGCATTGCTGGTGTGGCCCTTGTGCCTTTTTATAACGTGTTTCCGAGCGTGGGGGTTCTCTTTGACATCAAGGGGTTCATCATCGTGGTGCTGGGAGGGTTGGGCAGTATCGGAGGCGCGATCCTGGGAGGAATCATCGTGGGGATCATCGAATCGGTGGGGCCTCAGATCATGACGGCCACGTGGACGGAGGCCATCGTATACGCTCTTTTTCTGTTGGTCCTGTTCGTGAAGCCCTCGGGCCTTTTCGGTGTGAAATACGACTGGTAATGTCACCATTCCTGCAGCGGACATTTCAATGACTCAACAGCAGTTTCGCACGGTATCCCTCTGCGCGGCGGCAGTGGTCGTTCTTGCGCTCCCACTTGTGGTGCGCAGCGCAACCTATCTTCATATCCTCATCCTGCTTTTCCTGTATGCCTATCTCACCACGAGCTGGAATCTGGTGGGGGGATTCGCGGGAGTACTCCCCCTCGGCCATGCCACATTCGTGGGGATCGGCGCTTACACCTCGACCATCCTGTCCCTCCAGTACGGAGTCAGCCCCTGGGTCGGCATGCTGGTGGGAGGGGTCATTGCCGTCGTGGTTGGAGTCATCATCGGCCTCCCGACGTTCAAGATGCGCGGCGCCTATTTCGCCCTCGCCACCATCGCCTTTGCCGAGGGCATCCGGGTCATGCTGGAAAACATCGAGTACATCGGGCCCATCAAGATCAACGGGCCACGGGGACTCCAGATTCCGCCGCTCAATTTCGGCCTGGCCAATTTCATGTTTCCCGGGAAGGAACCCTATTATTACATCATCGTGGTGATGCTCGCGTCCGTCCTGGCCCTCACCTACTTCATTTCCCGGTCAAAGCTCGGCTATTACCTGAGCGCGGGCGGCGAGGAACCGGAAGCCGCCATGGCGTTGGGAGTCAACGTGGCCCGGTGCAAGTTGGCAGCCATGGCCATGAGCTCCTTCCTGACGGCTTTGGCCGGCACCTTCTGGGCTCAGTTCACCCTATACATCCATCCCAAGAGCGTCATGTCCCTGGACTTGTCCTTCGAGATCGCTTTCATTGCCCTCATCGGCGGCAGGGGCACCATCGGCGGCCCTGTCCTGGGAGCCATCATCCTCCGCCCCGTGAGCGACATCTGCCGCATATATTTTGGTGCCGCCCTGCCTGGGCTGCACCTGGTGATTTTCGGCGTGGTGCTCATCCTGGTCATGATCTTTCAGCCAAGAGGGCTTCAGGAAACCTTCGTGAAGATCTACAACCGAATATCCGAGCGATTCGTCTCACGGCCCGCTGTGCAGGAGTGATCCATGAAGATGCTTCAAGTGAAGGAACTCTCGAAGGATTTCGGCGGGCTCAGAGCTGTGGACCGTTTGTCCCTGGACATTGAGGAAGGCAGTATACTCGGCCTTATTGGACCCAACGGTGCTGGCAAGTCCACCGTGTTCAACTGCATCGCGGGCGTGTTTCCCCCTTCCGAGGGAGAGATTACCTTCGCCGGCGCCCGGGCCAACGACGAAAAGCCCTGGGACCTTTGTCGGCGAGGGCTTGCCCGGACTTTTCAAATTGTCAAGCCCTTTTCCTCCAAGAGCGTCCTTTACAACGTCATGGTGGGGAGCTTCGCCAAGACCTCCAGTGTCAGGGAAGCCGAGAAGAGGGCCAACGGCGTCCTCGAATTCCTGCACCTCGATCATGTCAAGCACACGAAGGCTGGAAACCTCACCATCGCCCATCGCAAGCGGCTGGAGATCGCAAGGGCACTGGCCACGG
The DNA here is from genome assembly GCA_964623165.1 of uncultured Syntrophobacteraceae bacterium. Lineage (GTDB taxonomy): Bacteria > Desulfobacterota > Syntrophobacteria > Syntrophobacterales > Syntrophobacteraceae > JAAYUJ01. Next base: position 3,346 of record CAZURN010000121.1, on the reverse strand, counting down.
AACCGAAGCTCCTGCTCCTCGACGAGGTCATGGCTGGGCTCAGGCCCACTGAAGTGGACGAAATGGTTAAGATCATCCAACAGTTGCGAAACCGGGGAATCACCATTTTCGTGATCGAACACATCATGCGCGCCGTCATGGCCCTCTCGGATTGGATTGTCGTCATCCATTTCGGCAAGAAGATCTCCGAAGGAAAGCCCCGACAGGTCGCATCGGACGAGAACGTGATCAAGGCTTACCTTGGAGATGAGTATGTCGTTTCTTGAGGTCACTAACATCGACGTCTACTACGGTGATGTCCAGGTTATTTTCGAGCTCTCGCTCCACGTGAACCAGGGTGAGGTGGTGAGCATCATCGGGGGCAATGGCGCCGGGAAATCCACCCTGCTCAAGACCATATCGGGGCTCATGGCGCCTTCGAGGGGCCAGATCACCTTTGAGGGGGCTCCCATTCACCGCTCCCCTCCGGAAACAATCGTGGAACGGGGAATCGTCCATGTGCCCGAGGGCCGGAGGCTTTTCACCCTCATGAGCGTGAAGGACAATCTCATTGTGGGGGCCTACAATACCAGGGCAGACAGCGAAAAGGAGAAGACCCTGGAGGAGGTGTATGCCCTTTTTCCCAGGCTGCGGGAGCGGGAGGAGCAGTTGGCCATGACCCTGTCGGGAGGCGAGCAGCAGATGGTCGCCATTGGCCGCGGCCTCATGGCCAGACCCAAGCTGCTCATGCTCGACGAGCCGTCTCTCGGTTTGGCGCCTCTTCTCATCAAGGACATCTTCGGAACCGTGCGAAAGATCGCGGACCAGGGAACCACCGTGGTCCTGGTCGAACAGGACGTGAAGAATTCCCTGAGCTTGAGCGACCGTGCCTACATCCTGGAGCACGGTCGCACGGTGATGGAAGGGGCCGCCCAGGAACTGCTGGAGAATCCCCACGTGAAAGTTGCCTATCTGGGCATCTGACAATGAGGTCCGGGTGAAAGGCCATCCTGGGTTCCACTCCTGGCGCGTGTCGATGTCGCGAAACACTCTCTGTTCGACCACGAAGACGCGCAGCACGCAAAGAGAGGATGAGCGGACTTCTCTGTGCCTCTGCGGTTAAAACCCACGCTTTGCAGCCTCAACCCGCATCAATTGAAAGGAGGTGAAGAGACAGGCAAGGCACCCCTTGGAAGACATTTCGGGTCACTCATGCCTTCAGACGGGGGATCAAGTGAGCCCAGTTCCCAGCTGCAGTCTTTCGCTGCATGCCCAGGCGTCAAGAATTTCGGATCAGCATGAGGAGTGCCACATCATGGGTCATAATCGCTATGAAGTCGTTCTCGATCGTCTGCCGGAGGCTGATTCCAGGCCGGAAGTTCTTTTCAGACAGGCGGGTGACGGTTTTGTTCAGGTGGAATACGGCGCCTTGCCACGGTTCAACCTGGTGGATTCCTTCCGGGTGCTCACCATCAATTCCGCCGTCAAGGAGAAGAACATCGGCGGGCTCCATGAGACCGTCCCAGGGATCAGGACCAATCTCTACCACTTTGATCCGGAAGTCCTTCCCGTGAAAACGCTCATCGCGGAAATCAAGGAGGCTGAAGAGAAGCTGCTCCACGTGGAGGACATCGAGTTTGAATCCCGCCTCATTACGCTCCCCATCGCCTTCGAGGATAGCGAGACCAGGAAGGCGGTGGCCAAGTATGTCAAGGAAGTGCGCCCGGAAGCCCCCAACGTCATCAACGGCTACAACATCGAATACTCGGCCCTCTGCAACGGTGTCACCGTAGACGAAATCAAGAAGATGATCTGCGGGACGGAGTGGTACAACAGCGGCAACGGCTTCTGGCCTGGCGGCGGTTTTTTCTGGCCCCTTGACCCAAGATGTGCCGTTGTGGTTCCCAAGTACAATCCACCAAGGACATGGACCCCAGAATCCACCGTGGGCATCGGAGGACCCTGTCTCTACGTTTATCCCACGCCGACAGGCGGAGGATACCAGTTGTTCGGCCGGACCATTCCCATTTTCCAGTTTGCCCAGAAACATCCTCTCTTCAGGGAGAGTCCCACGTTCTTCAAGGCCGGGGATAGAATCCGGTTCCATGAAGTGCCGGAGGAGGAAATCCTGGACATCCATCGTCGAGTCCACGAGCTGGGAGAGTATGACTACGACATCAAGCCCGGCAAGTTCAGCGTCAAGAATTGGTTGGATTTCTATAACTCCAGTGAAGTCCAGGAAGGCACGAAAGTGCTTCTCGCCAAACAGGAGGCGGGAACAAGGGTGGCACCTCGCGTGTAACGCACGATGGTCTCAGGAGGACAGATGACATGTTGAGGGTGATCAACGGCGGAATAGAGACAGTCGTGGAGGACTGGCCGGGGAGGATCGGCTACCTGGACAACGGGATGGCCGCTTCCGGCGCATTTGACAACGTGGCCCTCGGCTTCGCAAATCTCTTGGTGGGAAATCCAGCGACGGAAGCGGCCATTGAAATTGCGGGGGGCTATTTCGAAGCGGAATTCGGGGATGACGCCGTCATCAGCGTGACGGGAACCGACATGAAGCCCACCGTCAACAACCAGCCCATCCCCATCTGGGAATCCGTGCAGGTGGGCAAAGGTGATGTGATCAAATTCTCCCATTTTGGGGAATTCGGATTCCGATCCTACCTGGGAGTGGCCGGAGGCATCGACGTTCCCGTCTATTTGGGGAGCAAGTCGACATGCATTTTCGGTAGCTACGGTGGGTTCCAGGGGAGGAAGCTCCAGCCGGGTGATGTGCTCAGTTTTGGGAAACCCTCCGGATCCCCGGCTACCCTCAAGGGGCGCCGCGTGAAACCTGATGCTCTTCCCAAGTACTCCAGGGAGTGGGTCCTGCGGGCCATGCCCGGCCCCAATTCGTGCCCTGATTATCTCATGGAACAGGGCATGGACCATTTGTTCACAAACAGCTTTCGGATCCAGCACAGTTCCAACCGGTCGGCCTACCGGCTGGCGGAGGTGAAGGACCTCGCCTTCGCGCGGGAGGATGGAGGCGTGGCTGGGAGCCACCCGTCAAACGTTCTGGACCATGCCTACGCCATTCCCGGGGCCCTCAACGTTTGTGGCAACACCCCCATCTTGCTCATTGCCGACGGCCCTACCCTTGGGGGCTACCTGTGCAGTCTGAGCGTCATATACGCGGACCTCTGGATGATCGGCCAGGGCACTCCCGGAAGGGATTACGTGCGTTTCGCCTGCTGCACCCAGGAGGATGCCGTCGAGGCCAGGGTGCACCAGAGAGAGTGGCTGAGTGAGAAGTCTCTGGAATAGGATCAAGGGAGCAAGGAGATCTCGATGGACCTCAATGTGGACATGGGAGAGA
>CAZURN010000120.1:0-10203 GCA_964623165.1 uncultured Syntrophobacteraceae bacterium | reverse complement strand
TGCTCGGTGGCACCGGGAGTGGAAGCGGGGCTGGAGGTCTCCTGGAGAGCCTGTCTTCAATTCTCGGGGGTTCAGGAAGCGGGGGCGGGGGGCTGGCCGACCTGGGCGGATTGCTTGGGAGTGTCCTGGGTGACGCCGAACAGGCGGTCGGCGGCAGGGACAATCTCGCCCTTGGCGGACTTGGAGCACTTCTCGGTGCGTTGCTGGGAGGTGGAGGGAAGTCCGTGGGGGGTGCGCTGGGGGGCGGGGTGATGGCACTACTTGCCGCCATGGCGTATAAGGCCTTGAAAGGCAGCGGCGTGGAAGCCCCTGGTGTGCCGACAGGCTTGCTGCAACCCAAGACGGATCTTGACCGTCAAGCGCTTGAGTCGCATGCCCAGCTGATCCTGAAGGCCATGATCAATGCAGCCAAGGCTGACGGCCAGATCGATCAAGGCGAGGTTCAGCGCATCCTAGGCAAATTGCAGGAAGACGGCATCGATGCAGATGATCAACAATTCATTATCATGGAAATGCAGAAGCCGATGGACACGCAGCATTTGATCGCCGCCGCCCGGGGTCGGCCGGAGGTTGCGGCGCAGGTCTATGCGGCTTCATTGCTCGCCATTGAGGTGGACACCCCCGCTGAGAAGGAATATCTCGATCAGCTGGCATCCGGCCTGGGGCTCCCGCCGGAGGTGACGCAGCAAATCCGGGGAATGGCAGGCGTCTGAGGGGGGCGTGCTCAACTAGTGAGAGACCTCGCCGCCCGAAAACCATAGCTGACGCTGCGGAGGTCTGGCCTGTGACTGCGGAATGCGCATCGGAAGTATTCCTCTTTGTCCAGGACCCATGAACCTCCGCGCACCACGCGAGACTTACCGGATGAAGGCGGCCGCAGGTCGCCTTCACGGTATCGCCCGTACGCCTTGATGTCGTACCAGTCGTCGCACCACTCCCAAACGTTCCCCGCCATCTGACTGTGGCCCCATATGCTGCACCCGTCGGCATGGCTCGACACAGGGCAACTCTTTTCCCCAACTCGAGTCCTGGCGTTGCAGCATTTCGTTTCATCCCATTCGTTTCCCCACGGGTAATGTCGTCCGTCGACTCCCCGGGCCCCTTTTTCCCACTCCAGTTCCAATGGCAACCGCAAACCAGCCCAGTGGCAATACGCCGTGGCATCCTCCCAGCTCACATACACTACCGGGTGGTTCGAGAAGTCCTCTGGGAAGCTCTGGCCTTTCCATACCGGTGACCCCCAGGGAGGGTCCGGCGGCCGGTGCCCGGTTGCTTTCACAAACTGCAGGTACTGCGCGTTGGTCACAGGGTGCAATCCCAGGTAATATGGCGGCAGATCCACCGGGAACGGTTCACCTCCCCCTTCATCCTCCCCGGGCCCACCCGCGAGAAAGATCCCGCCCGGCACCAGCAAAAGAACACTCCCGTCCTTTTCATTCACGATCCGCTGTTCGGTGCCCTCGGGCAACCATTGAGGGAATTGGAGTTCTGGAAAAACCTCGATGCGCTTGGTCACCACAGACTCCCGCGGCTACCAGGTCAAAACGACGCCGCATCAAAAGTGTTGCACTGGTTGATGTCCCCAGATTCGAAACCCCGTCTGAACCAAGTCACCCTCTGTTTCGACGACCCATGGGTGAAGGCGTCCGGGACCACTGTGCCTTGGGTCTGCCGCATGATTCGGTCATCGCCGATGGCGCTGGCGGCCCCCAGGGCCTCTTCCAGGTCGCCGGACTCCAGGAGTCCGCGGGACCTGTCGGCGTGGTAGCCCCAGACACCGGCAAAACAATCGGCTTGCAGTTCCATCCTAACGGAGAGGCGGTTAGCCTCCGTTCTGCTCGAACGCTGCATTGCGGACTGAACTTCTTCGGCGATCCCCAGCAAGTTCTGCACGTGGTGACCCACTTCGTGTGCGATCACATAGGCCTGCGCAAAATCCCCTGAAGCCTGGAAGCGTCTCGCCAGATCCTCGAAAAATGACAGGTCGAGGTAAACTTTCCGATCACCAGGGCAGTAAAAGGGACCCATGGCAGCCTGTGCAAAACCGCAGGCGGATTGAACAGCACCGCTGAACAGGACGAGCTTCGGCTCTTCATAGGCTCTCCCATGGCGGCGGAATATGCCATGCCAGGTCTTTTCAGTGTCGCGGAGCACGACAGCGACAAAATCGGCCTTCTCGTCCCCGCCGCTATACCGCTGCGACTGTTCTTCCGTTAATGAAGAGGGACCTCCCTGGGGAACGGTCTGCAGGATCGTCGAGGGGTCTACGCCAAAGTACAGTGCCAAGAGTACAATGAAAATGGTGCCGATTCCACCTCCGATGACCCCGCGGGAAGCGGTCATTCCCCTCCGGTCTTCAATATTGTCGCTTCTTTCCTGATCTTCCCAGCGCATGATGCTCCTCCTTCACAGACCGACCTTCTGGTTTCTGGAGCAGTCCTCTTGGTCAGTCGCTGTATATCCTTACCCTGTTGATGCCGACAAGACGTGTCCTGAGAGCTGCATGTGCCCCCCCCCGGCTGCAGGCCCGAATTGCGCCTCCGACTTCAGGATAACTCATGTGCCCTTTGAGACAATGTGAAAAATGGAAGTGCTGTGGCAGGATTCAATTCTTGCTGGATGGTCATTGCTTGGAGGTCTCAATTGCATTCATTCCGTTTGCAGCTCGCTGACCAGCTGGTAGAGACGATCGGCGGAAACTTGGTCCGGAGGCACCGGCTTCCCGATCACCACCGAAATCCTGGACCAGAACCGCTGGAATGGTTTAGACATGGGCCTTCCGTACTTCCTGCTGAAGAAACTCCCCCAGAGGCCGTTCAGGGCAACAGGGATGACTGGAACGGGGGATACCTGCACGATCCACTCCACACCCGGCCGAAACCTTCGCTTGTTCCCGTCTCTCGTGATCCTCCCTTCCGGAAAGAGACATACGATCTGGCCGTTGTTCAGTTCCTGGGTGATCCGCGCGAAGGCGTTTCGCAACATCTCAGGGTCCTCTCTCGACCCGGCGATGGGAATCACCTTTCCATCCCGAAAGACACGCCTCGCCACCGGGATGTGAAGGAACTTGTAGTGCATGACAAAACGCACAGGACGGGGACATGCGCTCGAGATGATCATCCAGTCCACGAAGCTCACGTGATTCGACACCAGGATCGCTGGTCCTTCAGCCGGTATGTTTTCCCGTCCAATCACCTGCAGACGGTACATGACATTGCCAACGATCCAACAGATGAAACGAAGGAAGAATTCCGGGACGACCCTGTACGCATGAATGCCCACCGCCAGATTCATCACGGCGAAGACCAGAATCATGGAGCGGAGGGGGAGGCCCAACGCGAAGAGACCCGCCAAGAGCATTGCGGCGATCACCATGAACAGGGAGTTCACGATGTTATTGCCCGCGATGATCCTTGAACGTTCCTCCGGGTTCGGCTTCTGCTGCAACAAGGTGTAAAGGGGTACAATGAAGAGCCCCCCGGCTACGGAAAAAAGGAACAGGTCCGCAGTAATTCGCAGACCTTCCAGGGTTGACAGTAATGCTGAAAATGAAATGCCTGCAGGGGTGGTGGCGGCAATTTCAGGGCATCCAACCAGGGACATGTCAAGTGAAAATAGGCTCATCCCGAAAGCGCCCAAGGGGACCATGCCCAGTTCTATTCTGCCCGGGCTCAACCGTCCGCAGAGGAGGGAGCCCAGTGCAATGCCGATGGAAAAGAGGGCCAGGAAGAGGGTCATGACGGATTCATCCGCCCGCAGGAACTCTTTGCAGTATGGCTGCAGGAAAAGGAGAACCGTACACCCCTGGAACCAGAACCATGAAATGCCAAGCACTGCTGAAAGGATGCTCCTGGTGCGGCCCACAAGGTTCAAATTTTCCAGGATGGCCGGGAACGGATTCAACTGGACCTTGAGGTGCGGCGAAACGGGAGTGACGGTGTTGATGGCAGTGCTTGCGATGCAGCCCAAGAGCGCACACGCGATCATGACCGATCCGACGATCCACGGCCCCCACTTGGGTACCCCGATCAGCACCCCTCCCAAAACCGTTCCCACTAGGACGGAGAGAAATGTGCCCATTTCCACTCGGGCTGTTCCGGAAACCAGCTCTTCTGCTTCAAGGAGATGCGGGAGGATGCTGTACTTGACCGGTCCGAAGAAGGTGGCCTGGAGGCCCGTCAGGAAGAGTGCGGTCAGAAGGATGGGCAGGTTCTCCCACGCGAGCCCATGCACGGCGAGAATCATGACGGCCAGTTCCCACACCTTGACCCAGACAATGAGTCTGGACTTGGAGACTTTGTCGGCAAGCTGCCCCGCAGCGGCGGAGAAAAGGAAGAAGGGTAGAATGAAGACGCTTCCACACAGGGCCACCGCCTGACTGACGGAAATGCTGGCCATGGTCTGGGATTTCATCCCGATGAGAATGGCCAGGGCGTTTACCAGCACGGTTCCGTTCAAGGCCCCGAGGGATTGAGTCCAGAAGATCGGTGCAAAACGTCGGTCGGCAATGAGGGGTCTGGTCATGTTCACCAAGTGCACAATCTCATGAATGCACCTTCATTTTGACCGAAGGGGTGACAACTCAGTACTTGGCGTGGCTTTCCTGGCCGACCGGTTCACCTGGGGTGGAGAATCATCGGGAAGGCCGTCAGGGGATCCCTTCAAGGCCCCAGAGAGAACTCTCAATCTCCGGCCAGGCGGATTCAGTTCCCATCACTCTTTCGGATTGGGGAGACCGGCCCTCAAAGCCTGCCTCAGACTGCCCATCAACTCTTGATACTGCTTTGCTCGTTTCTGAACGAGTTCCCGGAAATGGCCGGCCATGTCGCCGAATTCTTCCCTGCCTGTGTCAGCCGGCAGCATTCTCAAATATCTTATAGTTTCATCCTGTGATGCAACCTTTTCCTCAAGCTCCTCCATCCTCTTGACTAATGCCAGATGGACTTCCCTGGGTACCTCTCCGATCACGGAATCGGTGTTGCTCTTAAAGCCTCATGCGGGTGATCCCCGGCGGAAGGTCCGACCTGTCGGAGAGCATCCAGCGATTGATGGCGGCCGCGGTCTTGTTGATGGTCGCAGGCTGTCCCGGCCTGTCGAACAGGAGCCCGGTACAGGGAGAAGAGGGAGGCCTCCCTCACCATGCTTTTCAGCTTGTGGAACCATCCCATGATCTTGCCGTCCACGACCTGGTTCCCATTGGAAGGGGTTTTCACCGAATGTCCTAAGTCCCTGAATGGAGGAGGCAGGTGTTTCATGTGCTGAAGTACGTCTGCCATGTCTTGAAGAGGGCCTGCCAGCCGTGCTCCTGGCGGTCCGTAAATCCACGGGAGGGGAGGACTGCGGCCCTGGTTTTTCCCGGTGTCCGGCTGGCCTCGCGTCAACCATTTGTTGCCACCACCCTCTCGTGCAGAACAACCCGGTCAGCCCAACACAAGGCCATGGAATGGTATCCTTGAGCGGGTGATTGACAATCCCGGGAAACTCCGCTTGCGGTTTTCCCATCATTGGGTTTAATGAACTATTATTGCTCTGCGAACAAGAGACTGGAACACTTGGACAATGTCATGAAGACAAATGCATCGGTTTCCCAGGGTTTTGTGGGATGCGCAAGGTTGTCCCATCATCGATGGGCCGAGGGGAGGCAGGGCATGGAAATGCCCGGAGTCAATTTGCAGGGAGTACAGGCGAGCACGAGTCATACTCTCCGGACAAGGCCTTCGAAGTCTGATCGAAGAGGTGTTTGTCAACCCCCTGAGATCTGCCCGGGATTCATGCGGGCTCGCTCATATGGAGCGTTCCAGGGACGGAGATGGACCATCGGTTCATGGGGCATTTTGGCCCTTGTTTTGCTAGTCTTTTATCCAGGCCGCTGCTGGGGGCATGGCGACCAGCTGTTCCGCATTGGAACCGGAGGAACTGCCGGGGTCTATTATCCCATCGGCAAACTGATTGCCCAGGGGATCACGGGCATTGATGCAGACCTGATCGAAAAGGGCCAGGGACGAACAACGAGGCGGAAGACCGTTGGAGTGGCACAGAGTTCCGGGGGGTCCGTTGCCAATGTGTGGGCATTGACTGCGGGAGAGATTGAGGCAGGATTGATCCAGGCTGACGTTGCTTCATTGGCCTTCCACGGCGAAGGGGTTTTCGAGGGCAATGAGAGGGCTCGGGCCGTGCGCGCCATTGCGAGCCTTTACCCGGAAAAGCTCCAGATCGTAACCCGCAGTGATGCCGGTATCCGAAGTGTGCGCGATTTTCGAGGAAAGCGCATCTCCATCGATGAAATTGGGTCGGGCACTTTGGCGGTCATGAGGGCTGTTCTGGAGGCCCATGGCCTGTCTGAAAGAGACTTCTCCCCCGTCTATCTCAAGCCGGAGTTCACCGCAGAAAAGATGCGGAAGGGTGAGATTCAAGGGTTCGTGGTGATGGCCGGCACTCCTATGGATGGGGTGAGGCAAGTTGAGGACATTGGACTGTCCCTGGTCCCCATCGATCCGGATGTGATGCGGCGGATCAATGCCCGCGCCCCATTCCTGGTCCCCGGTGAAATACCGGAGAACGTCTATACGGGAATCCCCAAGACTCCCACTCTGCAGGTTCATGCCCTACTGGTGGTGAATTCGGCTATGAATGAAGACATGGCGTACCGGGTGACCGAAGCCCTGTGGAGTGATCGAACTGTTTCCCTTCTTAAAACCGGACACCCTCAGGGAATGCACATTCGCCCCGAAACCGCCCTGCAGGGGCTTTCGATTCCCCTTCATCCAGGAGCTGAGCGTTACTACAGAGACAAGGGATTGCTCTTGAAGGAATCATCCTCCCCATGAGAAGGCCTCGCCGCTTCTTTCAGCTCATCAAGTGGGCTGCGGTGGGAACTGTCCTGCTTGCGTTCATCGCAGTCGGGACACTGACCAACGTGACTCTCCGTTCAGTGGAGAAAAACCTCCCAGGCATGCTGCTCAAGCAGCTTGGTGATGTGAAGTTCATCGTGGAGGGCCTCGCTGAAGTGGTGTTTCTCAGCCGGTTGACGCGGGCCGAACCAAGCGGGGATCATTTCGACCGACTTCGCACACAGGTTGGACTTGTCCACGCTTCGATCATAAGACTTCGCAATACTTACGTATTCGACAATATGGTGCAAGCCTCCGGCATTCATGCCGTCGTCGCTCCAGCCATCACCGATGCAAATCTCTGGCTTGCGGAGGGGTTTTCCGGGTACGGCCCGGAATCACTCACGACCATACAGGTTGTCGAATCCCGGATCAGCGAAGCTTATGAAAAGGCAAAGGCCCTCAACCAGGAGTCTGAGGTCGCCGCTCAGAGGATACTGACCGAACAGCGCAGCCGTTTGGAAAGGTTTCTCATGAGCGTCAATCTGCTCTTCGTTGTGGCAATAGTGATCAGCTTCCTGCTGGTGGTGGTGTTGACGCGCCAGCACCTGCTTGGACAAAGGGAAGTCAAGGCCCAGGAGGAGCGCAGGCAGGCGGAAGCCGCACTGACGGAGAGTCAGGAGAGATTCCGCGAATTGGCCGAACTGCTTCCCGAAACGATTTTCGAGATCGATACGCAAGGGATCCTGACCTTCGTCAACCAAAACGCCTCCAATCATTTCGGCTATTCGCTGGAGGAGTTTGAGAGTGGTATGAACGGTTTCCTCATGATTTCGGAGGAGGATCGACCGAGGGTCATGGCGAATGCCAAGAGAGTGCTCGATGGGGAGAGGATCGGTCTCAACGAGTACATTGCTCTGAGAAAGGATGGAACCACCTTCCCCGTCGTCATGCACTCCACACCGAAATTCCGGGATGGCAAGCCGGTGGGAATAAGAGGAATCGTGATTGACATGACGGAGACCAAGAAGCTTGAGGCACAACTGCGACAAGCTCATAAGATGGAGGCCATTGGGACGCTGGCCGGCGGGATCGCGCACGATTTCAACAACCTGCTCCAGGCTGTTCAAGGGTACGCCGAGCTCCTGCTCCTGGATAAGCGTCCCGGGGACGAGGGGGTTGGAGAATTGGAGGAGATCAGGCGTGCGGCGCGACGCGGGGCCGAACTGACGCGACAGCTGCTCACGTTCAGTCGCAAGGTGGAGTCGAAACTGGAGCCCGTGGACCTCAACCAAACAGTGGAGAATGTCCGACGCCTGCTGGAGAGGACCATCCCCAAGATGATCAGGATCGAATTGCGGCTTGTGGGAAACCTGCACCATGTGAAGGCCGACGCGTTGCAAATCGAACAAGTCTTGATGAATCTTGCCGTGAATGCCAGGGATGCCATGCCCGAGCAAGGCACACTCACCATCGAGACGGCGAACATCACCTTGGACGACAGCCACCGGCGCAACCAACCGGAAGTGTCCCCTGGGAACTACGTCGTTCTGACTGTGACCGATACGGGCCACGGCATGGATGACGCGACGCGCGAGCATATTTTCGACCCGTTCTTCACCACCAAGGAAGTCGGAAAAGGCACTGGCCTGGGCCTTGCCATGGTCTATGGGATCGTGAAGAATCACGGAGGCCATATCACCTGCGAGAGTGTTGCCGGCGAAGGAACCAGCTTCAGGATTTATCTTCCTGCCATGGTGGTTCCCATGGAGACACCCGTGACCGCCGCCGCTGACACTGAGCAGCCGGTTGGCGTTGAAACCATCCTCCTGGTGGATGATGATAATGCCTTGCGGGAACTGGGAGGGCGGATTCTTGAGAGGTACGGGTACACGGTCATTAGAGCGGAGGATGGTGAGACTGCGTTGAGGATCTATCGTGAGCAGAAGGACCTGATCGGCCTTGTGATCCTGGACCTCATCATGCCTGGGATAGGAGGCAAACACTGCCTCCAGGAGCTCCTCAAGATGGATCCCCTGGTCAAGGTTCTCATTGCCAGCGGCCACTCCGACTCCACGCAGGTTGAGCGGGCTACCGAAATCGGGGCCAAGGGCTATGTCAGGAAACCTTATGATGTCCAGCAGCTTCTGAGAGTGGTTCGCGAGATCCTTTGAACACCCTCCGACGCGAAATCATGCGTAAGCTCATCGAAAAGACCTCCATGCCAAGCACTGCTACCATGAACACCCTTCCGGGGCAGGGCTTCCCCGAGCCTCTGAAAGAATCGCGCGACCTCGTTGCTCTGTCGAAAACGATCCAAGAACGGCAGATGCCAAAAAGGCTTCGAGGTCATTATCCTCACACATGTACTGCAATGCACGTCATCGTATCAACAATCCCCGGAACTGTCCGGATCTCCCAGACAATCGTTTTTGCAATAGCCTCCAGGTTTTCGGCCTCGATCTGAACCACCATGTCGTAAGGTCCGAAAGTCACTTCGGCACCCACAACTCCGTTCGCCTTCCGGATCAATGTGAGCGCCTCAGCCGTCATGGCCATTTCAGTCTTGACGAGAACGTAGGCCTTCATTTTTCCCTCCTTTTGATTCCTTTGCCCCCTGGGGAATGGCACCGCCAGGACTCGAAAAATCAGGTTTTTCCGCATAAGACGACTCCCACCCCTGGGAATTCCCGCTTTGAAGATGGTTCATGATGGCGGTCTCTTTTTCTGTTTCTGGGGGGAGACGACAATGAGAAAAAGAGCCGTCTAAGCAGCCTTCGCCAATTGCCGATAAGTCCCAGATACTTGGATCATGACACCCGCCCTGGAAGGGTGTTTCAAAGCGGTCAAGTTGATTTAAGAAACGCAGGAGAACACGTATGCGTCAACGATACCGGTTGACTTGAATAACCTTAGGAATAATCTTCAGAAAGCTCCACATGCCGAAACAGAAGGTATAGGACTTGGTTTCCCGGCGACGTTCCGTCGTGTTTTTGTCTTTGATTGTCTTTAAATTATTCACTGATTCCAAGCCAAGCAAGAAGCCCGTTCGTTTTTCGGGCAGCGACAGTGGAGTCTGTGACAGTGTGAAAGAGTTGCGCGAATCAGGCCGGACGGTGGCTTCGCGTAGCTTAAGCTCCAGTGGCTTCAGGATTTGGGCGGATCGGGGTCCTGCGTTGGACCCTACGCATCCACATGGATCTCCGAGGGACCACACTTGTCTTTTTCAGGCAAAAAGCATAAGAAGCTCAACCGGTTCCATCATTGGAGCGTCCAGATGGCTGGTGGCCCGCCACCCGGTCCAGCGGAGTTTTTCGAGCAGGTCGGGTCGCGCTGTGCAGCGTGTGATTCGGTATCAAAGGAATTTCAGGGA
>CAZURN010000119.1:0-10256 GCA_964623165.1 uncultured Syntrophobacteraceae bacterium | reverse complement strand
TCAGCAATCGCAAGGACCGCCAGGCCGAGTACATGCGGAAGATGATCCTGGCCATCTCCCAGGACATTCGCGTCGTCCTCGTAAAGCTCGCCGACCGGCTTCACGAGGTCAGGAACCTTCGATGCGCCCAGTCGGAATCCCATAAGCTGCTGGCTCAGGAAATCCTCAACATTTACGCTCCACTGGCAGCCAGGCTCGGCATCGACTGGATGAAACGGGAGCTTGAGGATTCAGCCTTCCAGTGCCTGGAACCGGAAGCGCACGAGCAGATTGTGTCAGGTCTTGCCAAGACCGAGGATTATCGGCGGGACTATGTGAGCGAGGTCCAAAAGATCCTGCTTGCCGAAATGCAGGGATACGGCATCACGGGCAGGGTGGTGGGGCGTTCCAAGCATCTTTACAGCATTTACCAGAAAATGGTGCGGCAGAATCTGGACCTGCAGCGGATCTATGACGTCCTTGCGTTCCGAATCATCGTGGATTCTGAAAGGGCCTGCTACGAAACCCTCGGCATGGTCCATGCTCTCTGGGAGCCGGTCGCCGGGCGCTTCAAGGACTACATCGTTAAGCCCAAGCCCAACATGTACCAGTCCCTCCACACAACGGTACTGGGCCCCCGTGGCGAGCGGATGGAAGTACAGATCCGAACCGAGGAAATGAACAAGATTGCCAACGAAGGCATCGCGGCCCACTGGGCCTACAAGGAGAAGGGTTCGCCCGCCAAGGCGGCCCATGAGGAAACACGGCGGTTTTCCTGGCTTCGGGAACTTCTCGAATGGAACCGGGAATGGCGGGACCCCAAAGCCGCCCTCGATGCAGTCAAGGTCGATTTCTATCCCGAGGAAGTCTACGTGTTCACTCCCCAGGGAGATGTCAAGGCACTCCCCAAGGGAGCCACACCGGTGGACTTCGCCTACGAGGTGCACACGGAAGTGGGGCATCGGTGCGTGGGCGCCCGGGTGAACGGCAAACTGGTTCCCCTGCGCCACGAGCTTCAAAGCGGCGACACCATCGAAATCCTTACCTCCTCCAACCACCGGCCAAGCAAGGACTGGCTGAAATTCGTGAAGAGTTCCAAAGCCATCAACCGCATCCGCCAATGGATCAAGGCGGAGGAAAGAGAGCGGTCCGTGGCCCTGGGCAAGGAAATCTGCGAGAGGGAATTCCGCAAGAAGGGGCTGAACTTCGGCAACTATCTGAATTCGTCGGAGCTCAACGAAGTCGCCAAGGGGCTCTCCCTGAAAAGCATCGATGACCTCCTGGCGAGCATCGGCTACAGGAAGCTCACACCCCTGCAGGTCATTGGCAGGCTGCCCTCGGCGCCTCAGGAAGAGGAAGCGGCCAGAAGAGAACCGGTGTTCCCGCTGGAAAAGCGCAAGCCCCGGTCTAGGGACGACGGCATCATTGTGCGGGGCGCCGACGACATCATGACTCGAATGGCCAAGTGCTGCAATCCGGTTCCCGGGGAACCCATCATCGGGTACATCACCCGGGGCAGGGGCATCACGGTCCATCGCGAGTCCTGCAAGAATCCCGATAGAGGCGACGCCGAGAGAAAGATCGACGTGCAGTGGGATTCGGGATTGGATCAGCAGGTCTATCCGGTGGACGTCAAGGTTCTTGTCGGACCCGGCAAGGGGATCCTGGCATCCTTGAGCGGGGTCCTCGGCCAAATGGATGCCAACGTGATCGACATTCGGATGGAATCCCGCATGAAGGATCTGACCGTGTGCCACCTCAGGGTGGAAGTGCGGGACAGCAAGCACCTTCAGAGGGTCCTCACTGCCTTGAAGGGGGAAAAGGGGGTATATCGGGTCCAGCGGGGCCTGGATTAAGAAGAATAAGCCCCCGGCACGCGGTTGCGGGGGGCAGCGCATCCGAGTGCCGGGTGGATCGATGTTCCAGGGAAGCGGGGAATCTCAATTAAGACCTGCCTGGAGCTTTGTCCGGGATCCTCCCGGTAAACCGTCAGTATGAGTAGACGGTGTACTTCTCGGGAGTTTTCAGAAGTTGGTTGAGTTCCTCCTGGATCCTTTTCCTGTCAGCATTGTCGTACCAGGCCTTCCAATCCTCCATGCTGTTCCACGTTCCTATGACGAGGAACTTGCTTGGGTTGTTCACATCCCTCAGGGTTTCTCCCGTGATGTATCCTTTCTGCATCATCGCCTTGGAACGTAACTGCATGAGAACCTGGTGAAGCTTCAGATCATTGCCTGGCTTAATCTCCCTCTCGATGAACACCCGAATCGCCATGATAGCCCTCCATAGTTAGAAGTATTGCGAACTTGAAGATAGATGAAACTTCCCCACTGGTTAAATTGGTACCACTTGAGCCGGAACCCGTCAATGGAAAACACGGAGTGCCGACTGGACACTCACGACCGGCACCCTTCGACGGAGGCTCTCCTTTCCTTCACTATTCCTAGAAAAAATATTGTCTTTGTGCGTTTCTGGTTCTAGAATGCGCCAAATCATTGCTGGAAATAGGATAAGGAAATCCTGAAAGGTATTTTCGGTCAGGGTTGTCCCCCTTCATATCGACTGGAATCGCACTGCTTCTCATCCTCTCCGGGGTCTGGTTTATTCGCTTTGCCAGCATGGGGCTTCCCGGCTGTTCATCTTCAATATGGCGGCATCCAATGGTGTGATTTTTCGACTCGCGCTTTTGAGGAAAGTGTCTTCATCGGTGGAGAAGATCTGGTCGGAAGTTTTTTGAATCGTTCCGAAACCATCGGCGCTGCAGTTCGTGTCGCCGTGGAAAGGGGGTGGCAAGCCAGCGTCCAACACTGCCCAGAGCACCAATAGAGATGCTTCACAGCGAAAATGCATTAGGGATGTTGCCGTCTTTTTTTGACGGCAAGAAGGAGGAGGGAAGAGCATGACCAAGGCAGATTTGGTTTCGAAGATCGCGGCGGCGGCAGGGATCACAAAGGCCCAGGCTGAAAAGACGGTGGAGGGGTTCATCGGAGGCGTCGGCGAAGCCCTTTCCAAGGGAGACAAGGTGACACTGGTGGGCTTTGGGACGTTCAGTGTCGGAAACAGATCGGCTCGCGAGGGACGTAATCCGAGGACGGGGGCAAAGATCAAGATTCCCGCCAGTAAGACGGTCAAGTTTAAGCCTGGTAAAGGACTCAGTGACAAGGTGAAGTGATTTACAGCGGGGTTCCAAACAAGTATCAGCAAAATCATTATAACATTTCTGAGGCAGGGGCGGCCGACGGGTCGCCCCTGCCTCGCTTTTCCCCCCTTCACTGCAACGGTTGCTGCTCTGCGGGTTTTCGGGCTGAAATCAATCCTGCCCCACGATTCGCGTCGATTCCCTAGGGGCACTGGTCTATGGTACCGGTGACTTGCACGGATGATCGCGGATCACCCGCCAAAGAGCCCGCGTCAATGGTGAAGCAATGTGTGAGTGCTCATGGCCTTGCGTCATGACATGACTCTTGACCGGCAAGGAGCTGAAATTGGCAAGAACCTTGACACACAAGATCCTCGAGGCTCACTTGGTCGAAGGAGACCTTGTCCCTGGGCATGACGTCAGCATACGCATCGATCACGTTCTTCTTCAGGACGCGACGGGCACAGTGGCAATGCTCGAGTTCGAAACCCTCGGTATCGATGCGGTCAAAGCCGACCTGGCTGTGCAGTACGTGGATCACAACATCCTGCAGACGGATCACAAGAACGCCGACGATCACAGGTTTCTGAGGACCGCTTGTGCGCGATACGGTTTGCATTTCAGTCCTGCCGGGAATGGGGTCTCCCATCAGGTCCACATGGAACGATTCGGAATCCCGGGCAAAACAATACTCGGGGCCGACAGCCACACCCCGGGCGCCGCCGGCGTCTCCATGCTGGGCATCGGGGCGGGCGGACTGGATGTGGCCTTGGCCATGGCCGGTTTTTCCTATCACATGCCCTTCCCCAGGGTGCTCGGGGTCAGGCTCACGGGAGAACTCCCCGAATGGGTGAGCGCCAAGGACGTGATCCTCGAAATGCTGAGGCGCCACGGTGTGAAGGGGTGCGTCGGCAAAGTGGTGGAATATTACGGACCGGGGGTCACCAGCCTATCGGCCACCGACCGGGAAACCATCGGCAACATGGGTACGGAGCTGGGGGCCACTTCATCCATCTTCCCATCTGACGCGAGAACGCGGGAGTACCTGGAGGCACAGGGTCGCGGTGATGCCTGGGTGCCAATGTCCGCGGACGATGGGGCATCCTATGATGAATACGACGAAATCGATCTCTGCACACTTGAACCCCTGATTGCGTGTCCGTCCTCCCCGGGAAATGTCGTGACCGTCCGTGAAGTGGCGGGGGTCAGAGTGGACCAGGTCATCGTGGGAAGCAGCGTGAACTCTTCCTTTCGAGATCTCATGGTGGTCGCCAGAATCGTGGAGGGGCGCCATGCAGATCCGGGCGTCTCCTTTCATGTGAACCCGGGAAGCCGCCAGGTCATCGAAAACGTTGCCGCCCATGGGGGCTTGATGGCCCTCCTCGCCGCAGGGGCCCGGATACACGAACCGGGATGCCTGGGCTGCATCGGCATGGGACAGGCTCCCGGCACAGGCGAGGTGAGCTTGCGCACCATGCCTAGGAACTTCCCTGGGCGCTCCGGAACAAAGGATGACCGGGTGTACCTGTGCTCTCCTGAAACGATTGCCGCGGCTGCGCTCAAAGGGGTCATCACAGACCCGAGGGATCTGGGCACCGAAATGCCTTACCCGCGAATCCAGGACCCTGAGAAATACGTGGTCGACCCCAGATCCATCATTGCTCCCAGTCCTGAGGGGAGACGGACGGAGGTCATACGCGGCCCCAACATCAAGGCCCTGCCTGCAATGGACGCCCTGCCCGAAACCCTGACGGTGGTAGTGGTGCTCAAGGTGGGAGACAACATTTCGACAGACACCATCATCCCGGCAGGGAACGAGGTACTTCCCCTCCGGTCCAACATTGAGGCCATCAGCGAATACGTCTACTCTCAAATCGATCCCGACTTTCACCGGCGATGCAGGGAAAAGGGAGCGGCAGCCATCGTGGGTGGCGAGAATTACGGACAAGGATCCAGCAGGGAGCATGCGGCTTTGGCCCCGAGATTCCTGGGTGTTCGGGTGAAGATCGCCAAGAGCTTTGCCCGGATCCACAAGGCCAACCTCTGCAATTTCGGCATCCTACCCCTGGCGCTTGCGAATCCGGCTGACTATGATCATTTCAAGACCGGTTCGAGTATCACTCTCCACGGGATCAGAGAGCGGATTTCGGCAGGACTTCACGAGATCCCCCTGGATTTGGACGGAAAAACGATCAGGGTGCTGCTCGACGTCTCAGACCTCGAACGGCAACATCTCCTGGCAGGTGGGACTTTGAACTATGTGCGGGCGAGGCTTTCGGAGGAGCAACACTGAAGAATACTCTTGCTTGAAAATGACCATGAGCTGGCTTCAGGCAATTGCCCGTGAAGAACTTCCATGACCAGGCTCTGTCGAATCAATTTGAATGCCCGATTGGTTGCGGCTATTCTGCAGAGTCATCCAGATCCTATGCACACAACTGAGAGCACACCGTGCAGGCTGATTTCAAACGAACCCGGAACGACCATTGGACACCCCGACTCGCCCAGGGAGGACAAAATGGCCACTGAAGTGCGGTACAAGAACATAGGATTGAGGGGTGTCACGGTAGCGGACACCAAGATCAGCTACATAGACGGTGAAAACGGGATACTCATCTACCGCGGATTCCGCATCGAAGACCTCGCCGAAAGATCCACCTTCACTGAAACCGCCTACCTGCTCCTGGAAGGCGAACTCCCAAGCCGATCCCAACTGGAGCGCTTTGAAGGGGATCTCACCGCGGCACGGGATCTCCCGGACTTCATCCTGGAAGCCATGAAGCACTGGCCCAAGGAATCCGATCCCATGGATGTCCTTCAGGCCTCCGTGCCGCTCCTCGGCATGGCCGACCCAAATCTCACGGAAGAAACCCGGGAAGCCAATGGCAAGAAAGCAATCCGTCTCATCGCACGGATTCCCGCCGCGATGGCTGCGTGGAACAGGCTAAGGCAAGGGGTCGATCCCCTTCCTCCTGACCCCTCCCTCTCCCACGCCGCCAATTTCCTGTGGCAGCTTACGGGCCGGAAGCCCGATCCCGAAATGGCTAGGGACCTCGATGTGTGCCTCATTCTTCACGCGGACCACACATTCAACGCGTCCACTTTCGCGTGTCGGGAGATCGTCTCGACCCAGGCTCACATGTACGCGGGTGTAGCCGGGGGCATTGGCGCACTCTCGGGAAGCCTCCACGGCGGCGCCAACGCACGTGTCATGCAGATGCTCCACCAGGTCGAGAACGAGGTGAAGTCCGAGGAGGACGTGGCTTCGTGGGTGAGGGATCGCCTGGACAAGGGGGAGAAGATCATGGGCATGGGCCACGCCGTTTACAAGACGGTGGATCCCAGATCCGTGATCCTTAAGAAGATGTCTGAACGCCTGGGGAAGAAGACCGGCCATGAGAACTGGTACAGACTCCTCACGCGCATCGAGGCGGAAAGCCACAGTGAATTCCAGCGACGAGGGAAGGCCAACATCAAATCCAACGTCGATTTCTACAGTGGCTCCGTTTATTCCATGATGGGAATCCCCGTGGACATGATGACCCCCGTCTTCGCCATCTCCAGGATCTCCGGCTGGTGCGCCCACATCATCGAAGAGAAATTCGCGGAAGCCCAGGGAAAACCTGCCCTTTACCGGCCCCAGGCGGAATACGTGGGGGATTATTGCGGGCCCATCGGCTGCGTGTATCAGCCCAAGGAGGAGCGATGATCCGGAACCCGAGGCTTTCCCACTGCAGACTATGTCCGCGATACAAAAGAGGCCTCCATGATCTTCAAGCATGACATCGTCATCGTTGGTGCGGGGCTGGCTGGTTTGAGGGCGGCCCTGGAAGCGGCGGGGAACGCCGACGTGGCACTCGTGAGCAAGGTCTACCCGACGCGGTCCCATTCGGGGGCTGCCCAAGGGGGCATCGCGGCTGCCCTGGGCAACGAGGAACCCGATTCATGGGAATGGCACATGTACGACACGGTCAAGGGAGGGGACTACCTCACGGATCAGGACATTGCAGAAATCCTGGCGAAGGACGCGCCCAGGGCCATCTATGAACTCGAGCATTTCGGCGTCCCGTTCAACAGGACACCCGACGGGCGAATCGCCCAGCGCGCGTTCGGCGGTCACACGAGGGATTTCGGTCGTGCGTCGGTGAAGCGCGCCTGCTACGCCGCAGACCGCAGCGGCCGGGTGATGATGGACACCCTGTATTTCGAGTCCGTGAGGAGGGGAGTCCGCATTTACCCGGAGTTCCAGATGCTGGACCTCATCATGAAGGATGGCCGGGCCGTCGGACTGGTGGTCTGCGAAATCGCCACAGGCGAAATCCACGTCTTCCACAGCCGCATCATCCTCCTGGCCACCGGGGGGTTCGGAAAAGTCTTTCAAACCACCAGCAACTGCTTCGCCAATACCGGGGACGGAGTATACCTGCCTTATAGAGCGGGAGTGCCCCTGGAGGACATGGAGTTCGTCCAGTTCCACCCGACAGGGATCTATGGTTTGGGGGTCCTCATCTCCGAGGCGGCCCGGGGCGAGGGAGGCATCTTACGGAACGACCTGGGCGAGGCGTTCATGGAACGCTACGCACCGACCATCAAGGACCTCGCTCCCAGGGACATGGTTTCGAGGGCGATCTACCTCGAGATCCGTCAAGGTCGCGGAATCAAGGGGAAGGATTATGTGCACCTCGATCTGACCCACCTCGGACCAAGCCGATTGGAGGAGCGTCTTTCGGATATCTCCTCATTCGCGAGGATCTACCTGGGAGTCGAACCCGCCAAGGACCCCATCCCCGTGAACCCCACGTGCCATTACATGATGGGCGGAGTTCAGGCCAACGGGAACGGCCAAGTTCTCGGTGCCAACCTGGAGCCGGTCCCCGGTCTCTACGCGGCGGGCGAATGCTCGTGTCTGTCCCTGCATGGCGCCAACCGGCTAGGCTGCAACTCCCTCTTGGACTTGGTGGTCTTTGGCCGGAGATCCGGGCAAATGATGGCAAAGAACCTCCAGGACCTTGAATGGGAGGATCTGCCTCCCCATCCGGAAAGCCGGGTCACATCCATGATCGCCCAACTCATGGAGAGGACGAAGGGGGAGAAGGCGGGGCGCATTCGCGCCGCCATGCAGAAGGCCATGACGGATCACTGCTCGGTGTTTCGCAAGGAGGCAACCCTGGGAGCGGCCCTGTCGGAACTGGAGGCCCTCAAGGAGAGTGCGAGAAGCGTTTGCATCGACAACCGGGGGAAGCGCTTCAACACGGACCTTTTGGAGGCCTTTGAGCTGGAATGCCTCCTGGGTCTCGCGGAGGCCATCGTGCGGTCGGCCATGGCACGCAAGGAGAGCCGCGGCGCCCACTCCCGGGAGGATTACCCGGAACGGGATGACACCCACTGGCTCAAACACACCCTCATCCAGAGGACTGAAGGAGAGCCCCGCATTTTCTACAAACCTGTGACGGTGACGCGCTTCGAGCCCAAACCGAGGACCTACTGACATGGAAATGCACTTCAAGATCTTCCGATATGACCCGGACACGGACAGTGCCCCCAACTACCGGAGCTACACCGTTGAGGCGGAACCCGAGGAACGGATTCTCGATTGTTTGAACCGGATCAAATGGGAACAGGATGGCTCCCTGGGCTACCGCATGTCCTGCGGTCACGGCGTCTGCGGGTCCGATGGCATACGCATCAATGGCAAATGCACCCTCGCCTGCCAGAAGCTGGTCAAGGATTACGTTGGGGCCGAGGTGGTGCTTGAACCGCTGCCTTTCTTCAAGGTCCTGAAGGACCTCATCGTGGACATGGATGCCTTCCTCGAGGGCATCTCGTACTTTCGACCCTACCTCATCACGGGTACTCCGGCCCCGGAGAAAGAGCGACTGCAGTCGCCGGAGGAGAGAAAGAAGCTCGACGACGTCATCCGCTGCATTCTCTGCGCCTGTTGCACGGGGTCCTGCCCGGTGATGCTCGAAAATGAGCAGTATGTGGGTCCTGCCGCCCTCGTGTGGGCCTACCGCGCCATTTTCGATTCAAGGGATGATTTGCAGGTGGAACGACTCAACCAGCTTGATTTCAAGGATGGGGTCTGGGCATGCGTCAACCATTTCGAGTGTACACGCACCTGCCCCAAGGGAATTCCCGTCACCAAGTCCATCAACACCCTCAAGCGAGAGATCGAGAAGGTTTTCGGGGCCAGGGAGAAATAGATGGGAATGAGGATCGAGGAGGACGTTCTAGGGGCCGTGGCGGTGCCTGAGGAGGCATATTATGGCGCCCAGACACAACGGGCCCTGGAGAATTCTCCCGGGAGCGGTCTGAGGTTTCCCTCTTCGCTCATCTCCGCCATTGGGCTGATCAAGAAGCACGCCGCCGCCGTTAACCGAGACCTCGGTCTTCTCAAAGCATCTCTTGCCCAAGCCATTGAGCGATCCGCGGGGGAGGTGGTTGAGGGAAAACTCGCGGACCAGTTTGTGCTGGATGTGTTTCAGACAGGTTCCGGGACCTCCACCAACATGAACGTCAACGAAGTGGTTGCCGGTCGGGCCAACGAACTGCTCACCGGGAAGAGGGGCGGGAAGTCCCCCGTTCATCCCAATGACCACGTGAACCTGGGCCAGTCGAGCAACGATGTCATCCCCACTGCCATCCACATTGCCGCGTCCGTGACCATGCGCAACGGCCTCATGCCTGCCATGGAACTTCTCCACCAAAGCCTGAGTGACAAGACCAGGGAATTTGCCCCTGTGATGAAGATCGGCAGGACTCACCTGCAAGATGCCGTGCCCATGAGTCTCGGCCAGGAGTTCAGCGGCTACGCAAGGCAGATTGAGCTCGGCTTGGGGCGAGTGCACCACGCCACGGAATGCCTCGCGGCCCTTGCTCTGGGGGGCACCGCAGTGGGTACCGGCCTCAACACCCATCCCAGGTTTGCATCCCGGGTCATCGCGCGCCTATCGCAAGAGACGGGGTGTCCGTTCCGCGAAGCTTCCAACCACTTCGAGGCCCAGTCGGCCCAGGACGCCCTGGTGGAAGCGGGCGGGGGACTGCGGACCATTGCCGTCAGTCTGCACAAGATAGCCAACGACATCCGCTGGCTTGCATCGGGTCCAAGGTGCGGCTTGGGAGAGATCACCATCCCTTC
>CAZURN010000118.1:0-10271 GCA_964623165.1 uncultured Syntrophobacteraceae bacterium | reverse complement strand
AAGGTTCCCTGCGGCACGAGGGTCACCTCGATTTCTCCCCTGCTGAAGGCCTCGGGGACTTCAGGGTTCCAGTTGTAGTAGTTGCCGATCAGGGCTTTGATTTGTTTGTTGGTCAGGAGCTTCCCCAGGCCCACGTTGGGCGAGCCCAAGTCGTTGCTTATGATGGTGAGATCCTTGACCCCGGAGGCTGCCAATCCATTTACAAGGCCTTCCGGAACACCGGCGAGTCCGAATCCGCCGACCATGACCCGGCTTCCCGGCCGGATCATGCCAATCGCCTCTCCAATGCTTCGCAATTTCCCGCTATGCTTCATGTTGCCGCTCCATGACCCCGTCTGGCTTTTCCAAAACATCACCGACCATGAAAACCCGATGTCTCCGATCCACTGCTCAATGTGCTTCCACACGGAACAAGGAATTCGTTTGCGAGGCACCCCCGGCTTGCTCAAGCTTGGTGAGCAAGAGACATGCCAGACCAGAAGGCTGCATACTCGCAGGAGAACACGCTGCGGAGGCCTGGAACAACCCAACACAGAACGGTCCGACTTCCTCTCGAAGTCGGCGCACAACAGTGGCGGCGATAGGGACCCACCATCCACCCGTTTGGTGGGATGATTGGCGATAGAAGCATCCCAATTGTCCCAATTCGAAGGGGGACACCCAAGCTGCTGTCCACTCCAATGTGTGGCGGAATCTGATCCCTTCCAGGTGTCTTTCGGGACCGAAGTCCTGGGCATTGTCTGCAGATTGCCCCATGTAATGCCCTGAGCAAAGGGACAGTCAACATTCAGGATTCAACCGTAGAACCCTGCAAACCCGGAGGTCATCTGCTTGCCTCGGCACGATGGAATCGGGCACAGATCGATCTCATGTGCAGTTGCGCCATGAATGCGCTCTCAGGAAGGAAAGGTAGTGCTTGCCCTTGTCGGTCACAGCAATGCCCTGTTTGGTTATTCCCACCCTGATGGCGCCCGCGTCTCTGAGGATCTTCAGGTAACGCTTCATGTTGCCTTCAGTGACAGCGTGGTTGCGCTCCACGAGTTCCTTCACCAATGATCTCCTGCCATTCAGGCTCCGGCTTCTTTCGTCAAGGACTTCCAGGATTGCGCGAATGATCTCAGGGGATACTGAACTATTCTCAAAGGTGGAAATCAGTGGGTCAAAGGACCCGGGATCCGCAGTCGCAATGGAATTGCCCTGTCTCATGCATGATTCAACAAGGCTTTGGGGAATGTGTTCCAGTCCAATGGTGCGCCCCCCCCTGGATGAAATGCAGATGTAGTCGGCAATGTTGATCAATTCACGCTTGTTCCCCGGCCAGCTATATTGAAGTAGGCATTGGACGGCACTCTCCGAGAAATCCTTGGTGACTCCGTAGCGGGTGTGCACATATCGGTTCAGGATATAAAGGATGTCTTCCTTGTGGTCCCTTAGCGGTGGTATTTCAAGGGGAAGCGTGTTCAGCCTGTAGTACAGGTCTTTCCTGAACTTGCGCTCCAGGATTGCCTCCTGCAGATCACGGTTGGTCCCCGCCAGGATGCGGACGTCTATGGGCGTGATTCTATCTCCCCCAACCCTCATGATCTCCTTCTCCTGAAGGACTCTCAAGAGTCTGGATTGGACGCTGAGGGGCGCATCCCCGATTTCATCGAGGAAGATGGTTCCGCCGTGGGCCTGTTCGAAAAGGCCCGTTTTTCCCCCCTTCTTCGCTCCTGTAAAAGCGCCCGGCTCGTAGCCGAACAGCTCGCTTTCGATGAGCCCCTCGGGTATCCCCGCAAAGTTCACTGCCACGAACGGCCCTTCTCTTCTCGGGGACCGCCGGTGTATGGCGTGGGCAAAAAGCTCCTTTCCTGTTCCGCTTTCGCCCGTGATCAGGATGTTCTTCTCCGTCGTGGCGAAGTTCAGAGCTTTCTCCTTGATGCGTCTGACGGTTTCGCTAGCCGTCCAGATGTCATCGAAATCGTATTTGGTCACGTGGCCCTTGCGGGCGAGATGCACCCGCACATCCTTTTCCAGCCTCTGAATGCCCGAGATCTCGCGGAACGTGTAAACGCTTCGCTCCATATTTTTCCCCATCACGGGGATCCTCTGAACAAGAAACTGTCTGTTGTCATACTCGCAAATGGAAGAAGAGCGGCCGTTTTCTTGAGTTTCGCCCGTGAGGTTCACTGTATGTTTGAGTTGGGAGAGGATGTCGGAAATGTTTGCGTCAAGAAGCGTCTCCTGGGTCCCTTTGAGTATTCTTGCAGCCGAAGTGTTGACGATGTCGATGTGTCCCGACTCGTTCACCGAAACGAGTCCATCTTCGAATTGATCGAGGATGACCTCCTGATACTTGCGCAGAAGTTCCGACTGCTCCAGAACCGAGGCCAGTTTGCGGCTCGATTCCATAAGAAAATTATGGTAATAGGTTGCATAGTTCTCAAGATGATTTGAATCCAGCCCTAGAGCAAGGAGCAATTCGAGGAACGAATGGATGCCGATGATTCTCGGACCAATGTCAATCACCCGCGAGATCTTTTTGGGGCAAAGGTGCGACATACCTGGTGAAATGGCGGTACCTAGGGAGCTGAGATCCCTCTTGGACCCCTTCCAGTAGGGGATGTACTCCAAGTGAGTGATCCCGAGGTTCTTGAGGGACTCTATGGTGTTTTCCGTGGCGGATCGAGGGTTGTTGACGACGAGCACGCGCGTTCCCCGGGGAAGCATCAGAACCTTCTCCAGATTGTACCCGGTTATGAGTCGCTTCGGCGCAA
This sequence comes from uncultured Syntrophobacteraceae bacterium, assembly GCA_964623165.1. Taxonomy (GTDB): domain Bacteria; phylum Desulfobacterota; class Syntrophobacteria; order Syntrophobacterales; family Syntrophobacteraceae; genus JAAYUJ01. Next base: position 7,515 of record CAZURN010000118.1, on the reverse strand, counting down.
TGATGTGGGTGTTGGGAAATGCGGATTTGACTCGTGGCACAAGAAATGGCCCCGAAGTCATGACGACATCGGCGTGGGCCGGTCTCGCAAGGGCCTCTGCCAAGGTCTGGCTCCGCACCTTTATTGCACTGCCGATGATGTTGTGGATGATGGTCCTCAGGAAGTTGTTGACCTTCCGATCGACCGAAATGATGAGGAGGGTCTTGGATCGCTCGCCCATTTCATGACCCATTTGACTATTGCTGCCCATCCTGCCTGCTCCCTCCCGAAGATGGTGGCCGTTTTGGCCACCGCACAACTTTCACCGAGCGCGAATTGGGACGATTAAAGTCTTTCGTATTATCCTAATAATCCTAAACAGAATCGCTCAATCCGTTGAATGAGGCAACTGGAATCTTGCGTGCCGGTCTCAACAAAGGCGCCTGGCACGGGAACCACCGGGCATGGATTGATGACCTCCAGCGCATCCAAGACTGTCCGCAGGCTTCTTTCGCATCTTGGCATGTCTGTTGCCTACAGGAGCACATGGTGTACATCTCCTTTTGGCTTGACCTTCGGTGGCAATGACATTGTTCAGACGCTCGTGTTCGAGCTCCAGATGAACTCTCAGGAACTGATGAAACCATGACGAGAATTCCTGGCAATCTGTTTCCCAGAAAGCTGAACAGGCCCCTGCCCGTGGCAACCAGAGCCGAGGGTCTATGGGTCGTGGACAGAGACGGCAATCGATACATGGACGCCAGTGGAGGGCCTCTGGTCGTCAATGTCGGACATTGCAGGGAGGAGGTGGCGCGGGCCCTTTATGAGCAGGCCCTGCAATGTGATTATGTGCACCCGACCATGTTCACCACTCCTCCAGTGGAGGAACTTGCCCGCGAATTGGCCGCACGTGCCCCTCAAGGACTGGAACGGTTCTATTTTCTTTCTGGTGGCGGAGAGGCCGTGGAAACCGCCATCAAGCTGGCTCGTCAAATCCATCTTGAGAATGGCCGTGCGCAGCGGTTTCGCCTCATCTCCCGGTGGAAGTCCTACCACGGGTTGACGGCGGGCGCATTGGCAGCCACTGGCCGAACGACATTCAGAACGCCTTTTGCTCCCCTCCTGGCCGATGCCGTCCACATTCCGCCGCCCTATTGCCTGCGGTGCTCATTCGGCCTGACATACCCCGCATGCAATTTGCGTTGTGCCCTTGCCCTCGAGGAAACGATCCAGAATCTGGGTCCTGACACGGTTTCAGCCTTTCTTGCCGAAACGGTGAGTGGTGCCACCATTGCTGCAGTTACACCCCCTCACGGGTACCTCAGACTGGTGAGAGAGATATGCGACCGTTACGACGTCTTGCTCATTTTGGATGAGGTTCTTTGCGGATTCGGGCGAACAGGCCGCTGGTTTGCCTGCGACCATTTCGACGTCACCCCTGACATCCTGACCATGGGAAAAGGCCTTGCAGGTGGTTCTATCGCCCTTTCCGCAGTGGGTGTTCTCGGGAGGCATTTTGAAGCCATCTGCAGCGGAAGTGGGGCATTCGTGCATGGGGGGACCTTCTCCCATCACAGTCTCGCCGCAGCGGCCGGCTTGGCGGTGATTCACATCATGGAACGGGAGGGCCTGGTGAGTCGCGCCGCCACTTTTGGGAGAGTGCTGGGCAGCAAACTCAAGGAGCGCCTTGAGGGACATCCGCATGTGGCTGACGTCCGGGGAATCGGATTCTTGTGGGGTGTGGAGTTCGTGAAAGACAGGGAGACTCTGATGCCTTTCCCGCGAAGCGAAAAGTTCGCTGAGCGCCTCTGGCAGAACTTGTTTCAGAGAGGCTTCATCGTCTATCCTGCCACCGGCCTGGCCGGGGTGGATGGTGACGCGGTGGTGATCGGGCCTCCGTACATCATCGAAAACAGCGATCTCGATCTTATCGTCGATGCGCTTGCCGAGGCCTTGGACGACACCCTGGCAGCTTGAGGGGGCACAAGCGAGAAAGGGGATGACAGCCGAGATTCCATTTGCGACAGTAGACTTCACGGAAGGAAAGCCATGAATGGATGGATGGGCAGAGTCCTTGTGGTGGATTTGACACGGGGAAAGGTCACCGAAGAAGGGCTGGACCCCAGGGTCGCCAAGGACTACATCGGTGGCAGGGGGTTCGGCATCCATCGCCTGCTCCGGGATGTGGACCCGATGTGCGATCCTTTGGGCCCGGAAAACGCCCTTGTCATGGCAACCGGCCCACTCACCGGGACCAAAGCCCCAACCGGGGCGAGATACATGATCACCACCAAGTCTCCCCTGACGGGATCCGTCACCTGTTCGAATTCCGGGGGACATTTTCCCGCTGAGTTCAAGAAAGCAGGTCTCGACCTGATCGTGTTCGAGGGAAAGGCCCCAGAGCCGGTCTATCTATGGGTCCGGGACGGCAAGGCTGAACTCCGATCCGCCACTCATCTCTGGGGAAAAAGCACCCATATCACGGACAACCTCTTGCGAGGCGAGACCTCCGCTGGCGCTCGGACCGCATGTATCGGCCCCGCAGGTGAGAATCAGGTTCTCTTTGCTTCCGTAATGAACGACAAGGACAGAGCGGCAGGCCGTTCCGGGGTCGGAGCCGTCATGGGATCAAAAAATCTCAAGGCGGTGGTTGTGCAGGGAAGCATCGAAGCATCCTTCCACGATCCCAAGGCCTTCAATGATCTGGTGAAAAGGCTTCTGGCCAAATTCAAGGACTCATTGAAGGGTCAAAAGCATCCTCTCAATCTGCACGGGACCGCCATTACGGTCATGGCGACTCAGAACTTCGGAGTCCTGCCCACGCGCAATTTTCAGCAAGGGACTTTCGAGGATTGGGAGGACATCCACGGTGAAACCCTCACCCGCAGGTTCCTGGTTCGGCCCAAAGCATGCTTCAGTTGCCCTATCGGGTGTGGTCGAGTGACCAAGGTGGATGAACCTGAGTTCCGGGGACAAGGAGAGGGACCCGAATATGAGACCGTATATGCCATGGGGAGCAATTGCGGTGTGAGGGATCTCGCCGCGGTGACCAAGGCCAACTACATCTGCAACGAAATGGGATTGGACACCATCAGCATGGGGTCGACCATCGCCTGTGCCATGGAGCTTTATGAGCGGGGCTACCTTCCGGAATCGGACATCGGCGGACCGTTGCGATTCGGCGACGCCCAGGCTTTGGTTGAGCTTACCCGCAAGACGGCTTTGAGGGAAGGGTTCGGTGATCTGCTGGCGCGTGGAAGCTATCGGCTGGCTGAAAAATACGGCCATCCAGAGTTGGCCATGGTGAGCAAGAAACAGGAGTTTGCCGGGTATGACCCGAGGGGAGAACAGGGGATGGGGCTCGCATACGCCACGTCGCCGGTGGGTGCATCACACATGAGAGGAGATCCGGCCTATATCGAACTCCTCGGTGTTCCAATGCTGATCGATCCTCTCACATGGAATGACAAGGCAGATCTCATTCGTGATTGGCAGGATGTTTTCGCCATCATCGATGCAGCCGGACTGTGTGTATTCTTCAGCGTGCGAAACCTTGTGACGCCCACTCGGGACATTCGTCCCCAGGGGATCATGGAACTGCTCAATGCAGCGACGGGTGCAGACTATGATCTTCAGGAACTTGTCAAAGCCGGGGAACGGATTTTCAACGCCGAGCGGCTGTTCATGGTCCGTGCCGGCATTTCGAGAAAGGACGACACTCTGCCGCCGCGAATTCTGAGCGAACCCCTGCCCGACGGTCCCGGGCAGGGCAGTGTGTGCCATCTTTCCGAAATGCTCAACGAATACTATCGCTGTCGGGGTTGGGATCAAGAGGGCATTCCCACAAGAGAGAAGCTTCTAGAGCTTCGGCTGCTTTGATGTTGGGAGCACAGGGGCGTCCATGCGCGTGGAAGTGCGACTTTACGCAACCCTCAGGAAGTACGCTCCAACGAGCCAGGAAGTTCCCTTTGTGGAGCTCGTCGAGGGAACCACGCTCAATGGCTTGCTGCAGGCTTTGAGAGTGCCTCAAGACCAGGAGGTGGTCGTCCTCGTCAATGGCCGGCCTGCAAAACCAGATTCGGTTCTCAGGGAGGGAGACCGAGTCGTCATGTTTCCCCCGGTGACAGGGGGATAACATTCAGGCGTCTGGGAATCGATCTTTTTAGACGGTGAACCAGAGGGACGTCGGGGAACGACTGCCTTCGTGATGGACTAGGGGGAGGCAGGCGGTTTGCGACCACGGTGCGATCTGTCGGGCCTGGCCCGTTCAACGCAGGACAGGGTCCGGTGCATGCAGTTGAGGGCACAGCGCCCGTGGCCGTTGGGAGGTTGCCCGTGTCGGGTGGAGGGAATCAAGGGATGGAACGAAGAGGGAGGTTGACATGACGAAAGGCAGAAAGCTCGGACTCATGGTGTTGGCTCTCGCCGTCGGATTGGCGTTTTCGTTAGGGACGGCCATAGCACAGGAATCCATCAAGATAGGCGTGGTAGGCCCCAGAACCGGAACGGCAGCCGCAACCGGCAAGGCCTTCGAAGAGGGCATCAAGCTGGGCGTGGATTATGTGAACGCCAAGGGCGGCGTCCTGGGCAAGAAGCTGGAGATCGTGTTCGAAGACACGGCCGGGGCTCCGGATAAAGCCGCATCGGGGTTCGAACGTCTGGTAACCAAAGACAAGGTGGTTATGGTTCTGGGCGAAAGTCACTCATCCGCGGCTCTTGCAGAAATCGAGGTGGCTGAGCGGTTCAAGACTCCCTTCATCGTGGTTGAGGCTTGGGCGGATCCGATCACAGCCAAGAACTATAAATATGTATTCCGAGCCGGCCCCAGCAATACGGGCGTCGTGAATGAGACCATCGCCAAATGGGTGGCGAACGAGAAGTTCAAGAAGGCCTTCATTGTGGCTGAGAACACCGACTGGGGCCTTGGGATCGCAGAACTGACCAAAGCTGCTCTCACCAAGGCCGGTGTTCAATTCGAGTTCATGACGACGGAGCGCCAGAGCCAGGATCATTATACAGAGCTCAACAAGATCAAGGCCTATGATCCGGACGTTGTCCTGGCTTACATCTACGGGACAGGCCTGCATTATTTCGTGGCTCAGGCCGGAGAGGTGAAGCTTACCCCCAAAGCCACTGTCCTCGATGGGGCAGGCCCGCCCAGCCTGTGGCCGGATTACTGGAAGAATGTGGGTGATGCGGGTGACCTGGAAGCCTTCGTGTCATCCATGCATGAAAAGGTGGAGATGACCAAGCTGGCGACGGAGTTTCGTGAGGCCTATACCAAGGCTTTTGGCACAGCTCCGACAGACTACAAATCCCGATCCATCTTTGACAGCATCCTCATAGCCGCCGATGCCATCAAGCGCGCCGGGTCCACGGAAGCCGACAAGCTGGTGGAGGCATTGGAAAAAACCAACCTGGAAGTGACCCGCGGCACGGTCAAGTTCGGAATGGAAAAGGGCGGGCCCGGCTATCATCAATGGGAACCACCCATGCTCATCGTTCAGTGGCAAGACAGGCAGCAGGTCGTGCTGTTCCCCGTCAATGTCGCAACCGGCAAGTTGAAGAAATAGAACCTCTCCTGTGTGAATCATGAGTTGGGGCGGGTTCAACGCCCGCCCTTCGGGGGCATTTTGATCCCAGAGGGGGTATTGTTGACTTGAGCATGCATGCCTGGTGAGGGCGGGGACGGTTGACAGGAGAGCCCCCTGGATGATGGACGGAGTCCACGGGAGAATTCTGCAAAGGGTGATGCAATGTTTGCAATGGCCACCATGAATGGTCTGGTCATCGGGGCTATCTACGCGCTTGCCGCACTGGGCGTATCCCTGGTGGTAGGGATCATGAACGTGATCAATTTTGCCCACGGTGAACTGTATATCCTTGCAGGGTATTTCAGCTACCTCTTCGCTGACAGCTTGGGGATGAACCTGGTCCTGGCAATGCTGCTGGCAGTGGCTTTGGTCTTCCTGCTGGGAATCTTTGTGGAATATACCCTCATACGCCCGACGTACGGCAACGAGATGTACTCCCTGATCCTCACGTTCATCCTCTCCATCGTACTCCAGAATGCCTATTTACTCATTTTCGGACCCTATCCCAACAAGCCTCCGGGCTGGTTTACAGGGGCCACCAACCTTTTTGGTCTCTTCTATTACGGCAATCAGAGGCTCGCCGCCCTTGCTGCTGGAGCCGTCCTCATCACCATTGTCTTCCTGGTGATCAAAAAGACCTGGTTTGGGCGCATTATTCGGGCCACAAGTCAGGATCGGGAAATGGCAGAGTTCAACGGAGTCAACACGACACGGCTCAACATGCTGAGCTTTGGGCTCGGGTGCGCTCTGGCCGGGGCCGCAGGGGTGATTCTCGCCCCCGTCTTTCCCGTCACTCCCACGGCGGGGGCGCCTGTAGCCCTCACCGCCTTCGTCGTAGTGGTCCTTGGTGGCATGGGATCCCTTTCGGGCTGCGTGGTTGGCGGTTTGATCTTGGGCCTGGTGGAGAATTTTGGAGCCGCCTTCATTTCCACCGGTTATAAGCATCTGTTTAATTTCATTATCCTTATCCTCGTGCTCCTCATTCGACCAGCGGGTCTATTTGGCCGGAGGGCAATCTAAAGAGTGCGCAAGTCGGGAGTCCCCGTGAGTGACAAGCGATTCTTTCTAATGCTTTTCCCTGCCGTCGGTCTCTTCAGCCTCTTGCCGCTTGGGCTTGGGGCCTACCACATGCACATCATGATCGTCGGCCTCTTTTACATGATGATGGCGTCAAGCTGGAACCTCGTCGCCGGCTACACCGGCCAGGTTTCCTTTGCCCACGCGGCATTCGCTGGGCTCGGTGCCTACACTTCGGGCATTCTGGCAGCGAAGTTCGGGGTGAATCCGTGGATCGGTGTGGCCCTTGGCACTCTCACTGCAGCCCTCTTGGGCCTGGCCGTGGGGGTTCTCTGCCTCAGGATGGGGGGCATTTATCTCTCCCTCACCACCCTGGGTTTCTCAGAGATCCTCCGAATCATCATCACCAACGAATATGAAATCACCCGCGGCACCATGGGGCTCCAGGTCCCGGGCCTGGTGGCCGAGTATTCCAAGACATCCTATTTCTACATCATGACGGTCGCTGCAATCTTGACGCTCATTGTCACCTACAAGCTCATTTACTCCAACATGGGACTGAGTTTCCGGGCAGTCCAGAACGATGAGAGAGCCGCAGCCTCCCTGGGTGTCAATGTAACCCGGGTGAGAGTCCTGGCATTCACTGTGTCGAGTGCCCTTGCAGGCATGGCGGGCGGTCTCTACGGACACTACCTCCTCCTTATCACTCCCGAGATCCCCTCGCTCGATCAACAGTTTCTCGTGCTCTCCATGACAGTCATCGGCGGCATGGGATCTTTCATCGGACCAGTCATCGGGGCATTTTCCCTGGAAATATTGTCTGAATACATCCGGGCATATGGCGAATATCATGTTCTGGTTTTCGGACTTGTGGCCCTGATGATGGCCAGGTTTGCACCCAACGGACTCGTGGGGGTTGCGACCA
>CAZURN010000117.1:0-10293 GCA_964623165.1 uncultured Syntrophobacteraceae bacterium | reverse complement strand
AGAACTTCTCCTCGTCGTCAAGCCCAAAACGCCCTTCTTTCGCATTATGGCGAATGAGAAAAGCGTTCCCATCAAGAATAACTATATCACCATACTCGATGCGCAAGAAGTCTGTTGTATCTCTATAAACTTTAAAACATTGGCCAGGTTTATGCGATATCCATTTCGACGTCAACTCCCGTAATGTTTCTTGAGAGAAATCTGATGAGGTCATTAGGAGATCCTTATTTCTAGAAATATTGGCAAATTAATGTTATTTTATTATATTCAATTAAATATTACTTATATGCTATTTACTTCTATATCACAGCCAATTACTTATAATAAAAACTCGACATAAACTGATATACAAATAGCGTTGTTATGGTCGAAATATTTTAAGTATCTCGAAATAGAAAGTATATACTAATCGCGACTCTATCATCTTCAACAAAGAACAGAGAAAAATGAAGGGAGGCTCAAATCGAGCAGCGAAATAAATATATACTCACATGATATACAATTATCTTCGCCTTTTTGCCATTATACCATTATGAAAGGTCGAGACAATAAAATATTCAAGCGCACTGAATTGAGGACTGCGTTGGTGAATGTTCAATACTCTGATGTACTTCACCCAAAAATCACGAGGTTTTGCTGAGCTTTTGCTTGACAGAATCTATCATGCCAAATATTTTACGTTATAGTGATTTGAATGGCGACCGTTGTCCGCTAGGATTACTTGCTGTTTGCCGTTTCAGGTTGCGTGAGGGTTGGCGGGCTGCAGGCGCAGGCTGATTAGGCAGTGGGGTTGTTCTTTCGTTCGAATGAACAAATATCTTGGGTCATCGTCCATGCCATGTGCATGGATAATTCACAGCAGTGCAGCGCTTCATCAAGCTGCAAGCGTTCTTGAGGGAGGAGAATGAGATGAAACGCCTTCTCATCGTTTTTCTGCTGCTGTTGGCCCTGCCTGCATGCGCTTCATTCAAGGAAGCCTGGCAGGAGAACTCCGCCTCCCCCCCGGAGGGTAGCATAGCCAATGGCGACGTCAAGTTCATGGTTGGTGGTCAGGAAAAGACCTTCAGCGAAGAACCGACGGACAGATACGAGAGCAGAGAAGACGGCATCGTGAAGGACTTGAACATCGGCATCTCCAACCGCTGGAAATTCTGATCCGGGTTTTGGCATCCTTTCTATTCTTCTCCAGACCGACGGGGTTCGGGTGGGTCTCGCTGTTCAGAACGAAGGGCCCTGCTCAGGAGGGAATGTTTGCCGAACCTTCGCGCTGAAGAAGTTATTTTTCAAAAACCTGCCTGGGCTGTGAATGGCGGGGATTTTGGCAGGAGAGAGTATGCAGCGGGACTTGAGGAAAGTCAAAAGGCGGGAAGCAAAGCATGGTGCCCTTGCCTTCTTTTTCCCGCCGGCACCCGATGACATGCTTGTCATTGGAAAGTTGCTCGACATCAGTCCTCAGGGACTGGCTCTTCAATACTACGCCAAGGGAAGACCCGCGAGGTTACCGAATCAGTTGGAAGTGTTTGGGATTCATCACCCCCTGTTGCATATCGATCGCATACCTGGGGAAATCGTATACGACTTCGAAGTCAAGTCCCCTACTCGAAGCGCCCTCAAGGAAAGGCGTTGCGGCGTCCAATTTGGGAGACTCTCCCCCAGGCAGCGCGTCCTTCTCGACGAGTTCATCAACAACTACTCGGTCCACTAGCGATGGCCGTGGCAAAAAGGGATGAGGTGAGAGGGCCGCCCTCGCTGCGCACCATCTCGTGCCAACCTCCAGGAAACCACACGTGCAAATGGGAAAAGCCCATGGGAAGTGGAGTGCGGTGATCCTTCCCGATGGGAAGCTTTCCAGGGACGTGAATTCCGGGTTTTGTCCAGATGCGGCGCCCACCGAATAGATTCAATACGGGGCAATCACGTGGGCAGGCGGCATCAGCCACCCGCCCGCTCTTTTAGGTTACAGGACCTACGGGTGTCCATAAGGAAGCCTTCAAAGCCAGGAAAACGCCATGTCCTGGCGCTTGAGACGGTTTTCGAATCAGCCCGGATCACTCGTATCCTGCACAGTTCCGTTCAAGATCGAACCGAGCAGCGTTCAGCATTTCGCCTAGCCCGTCCGTGGGCAAAAGGATGTCAACGGTCACGAGGCCCTATGACACACCTGCTTACCTGCACTTTCGTATCACTCGGCATTCCCTGACCGGAGAAGATCATCAAAGTAGTCGACCGTCTTGCGAAGGCCTTCCTTCAGGGGAACCCTGGGCCTCCAATCGAGCACTCTTTCAGCCTGACTGATATCGGGCTTCCGCATGATGGGATCATCCTGCGGAAGTGGCTTGAAGATGAACTCCGACTTGGTACCCGTCATTTCCTTGACATGCTCAGCCAGTTCGAGGATCGTGAATTCCCCGGGATTCCCAAGATTCACGGGCCCCGTGAACTCATCACTGGTACCCATCAGGCGCATGAACCCTTCCACCAGGTCATCCACATAGCAGAACGACCTCGTCTGGCTGCCATCCCCGTAAATGGTTATGGGCATGTTCTGAAGTGCCTGGACGATGAAGTTCGACACGACGCGGCCGTCGTTGGGATGCATTCTGGGACCGTATGTGTTGAAGATCCGGGCCACTTTGATCCTCAGTTTGTGCTGCCGGTGATAGTCGAAGAAAAGTGTTTCTGCGCATCGCTTTCCTTCGTCATAACAGGATCGTCGTCCGATGGGATTGACGTGCCCCCAGTAGGATTCCGGCTGTGGATGGATCTTGGGGTCTCCATACACCTCCGAAGTGGATGCCTGCAGGATCTTTGCCTTCAGACGTTTGGCCAGACCCAACATGTTGATGGAACCATGAACGTTCACCTTGGTCGTTTGAACGGGATCATTCTGGTAGTGTATGGGGGACGCAGGACACGCAAGGTTGAAGATCTCATCCACTTCAACGTAAAGCGGATACGTGATGTCATGTCGCATGAGCTCGAAGTAGGGGTTCCCGAGAAGGTGCAGGATGTTCCGTTTGCTGCCCGTGTAAAAGTTGTCTATACAGAGCACATCGCGACCTTCGTTGAGAAGCCGTTCACACAGGTGTGAACCAAGAAACCCCGCACCACCAGTGACTGCACAGCGTTTTCTTAAATGCATGGAATACCTCTCAGTGTGGTTGTACCATTGACCGGTCCAGTTCGCTTTCGGAATCCTTTCAAACGCCGACGAGGGGATTTTGAACAACCCGTTCTGGCATAAGATGCGCTAATTTAGTGCATTCCGCATTTTTTGGCAATCCCTGCCTCGGGCATTGATTCACTCTGGCGCTGCACGACTTCAGCCCAGTGGAATTCCCCAGCGGTGACTCTTAACCGCCTTGGATTCTCTCGGGAATTTTGATATGCACTTCTAGTTTGGAGTGGCATCCCGCCGACCACAACAGAGAGGACTCATGATGAATCAGGAGAATCTCAACCCTGGCCAGATCCTTGAGGTATCAGGCTATTATTGGAAGACATGCACCCTTCATGCAGGTGTAAAGCTCGGAGTCTTTACCGCCGCGGGAAAGAGGGCCGTGACGGCGAAAGATCTCGCAAAGGAGATGGGAGTCGACAGGCGTGCCCTGGAAATGTTGTTGAATGCCCTGGTCGCCATGGACCTCATGGAGAAGCGCGACGATCTCTATGCCAACACCCCCCTGTCGATGAAATTCCTCTCCGCTGATTCCTCCGACTACATCGGGCACATGGTCATGCACCATCATCACCTGGTGGACTCCTGGGCACAATTGGACGTCGCCGTGAGAACGGGGGGGCCTGTCCGTTCAAGGATTTCCCAGAGTGATGGGGAGCGCAGGGAAAGCTTTCTCATGGGAATGCACAACCTGGCCATGAGCATTGCCCCTGGTGTCGCCAAAACCATCGATCTCTCCAAGAACCGCCGACTGCTGGATCTGGGTGGAGGTCCCGGCACTTACGCCATTCATTTCTGCCTTGAGAATCCACAACTCAGGGCCACGGTATTCGACCTATCCACCACTGAACCGTTTGCCTTGAAAATGATCGACAGGTTCGGTCTCAAAGGCCGTGTCGCATTCTTTCCCGGGGACTACGTGGAAGAGGACATCAGGGGCAAATACGACGTCGCGTGGCTCTCTCATATTCTCCACGGCGAGGGCCCCGAAACCAGCCAGAGGATCATTGAGAAGACGGTGGCCGCTCTCGAACCAGGTGGGATCGTCTTCATCCATGAATTCATCCTCAACAATTCAGAGGACGGTCCGCTGTTCCCTGCCCTCTTTTCCCTGAACATGCTTCTGGGAACCTCGGACGGGCAAGCCTATTCAGAGGATCATCTGCGTCGGATGCTCATGAACGCAGGAGCGAGAGAGGTCTGCAGGATTCCATTTCGGGGACCCAACGACTCAGGGATCATGTGCGGGGCATTTTGATGAGGGTGACGCTAAAGGAGACAAGAACGGAAGATGCTATTGCCAGGTCTTCTTCGCCTGTGCGAGGTACTCTCGCATTCGCCCCTCGGAAAACGCCACCTTCAATCCATCAAAAACATTTTCGATTTCCCTGTCGAGCCTCGCTTCCATGAATCGCTGGGCTGGCAGGAAAGTCAGCACGGCAGAGAGAAAGGCAAGGGCCACCTCTCCCTGGAAGGTGGTCTTGAAGTAGCGATCAAAATACACCACGGAATTGAGCACCCCGACAGCAGCGAGAACGAATGCGGCTGTCTCAACAGCCAAATTGACTTCGTTTCTGAACGGTTTTCTGATCCAGGAGATGGACCGGATCCAGCGTCTTCTGTCTTGCACGAGCGCAGCGATGAAATCCATGCCTGAGCCGGTCTTCTCGCGCAATTCATATTCCTTGAGGAGTTTTCGCTTGAATTGTCGCTTGGGGCTGATTGCTGCGTGGGCAAGGAGGATTCCCAACGCCGCTCCGATCAATACAAAGCTGATCATCGTGAGACTCCTGGAAAAGATTCTCGGGGGGGCGGATCAATTCACCCGATTGAGTTCTCGATTCACCTGGCACACCGCTTGGCCACAGGCACTTCCATGGCACTGCATGCCATATCTGATCGTGGGCCGGAAGTAAACATGCATTCATCATGACAATGTTGCTGAGGGGACTGTCGGGAACGAAGGCATGGAGGCCTGATGATTTGGAAGGTTGCCACATTCAACGTGAACGGCATTCGAGCCCGCTTGCCGATCCTACTGGACTGGCTCGAGAAGAAGCGCCCGAACGTCCTGTGCATCCAGGAAATCAAGTGCCAGGAGAGGGATTTCCCTTTTCAGGTCCTATCGGACCTCGGATACCGGGCCTCGGTGTATGGTCAGAAATCGTTCAACGGAGTGGCCATCCTGAGCACCTCCGATCCAGCTGAAGTTACTCGAGTTTTCCTTGAAGGCCTTTCGGAGGGTGAAGCCCGAATCATCGCCGGCCGGTTCGACCGTGTCTGGATTGTCAACACGTACGTCCCGCAGGGCCGCGACCCCAGTCACCCTGCCTTCCAGCACAAACTCAAATTTCTAGAGAACCTGCATACCTGGTTTAGATCAAACTTTGTTCAGGAGCAACCCCTGATCTGGATGGGAGACCTCAACGTGGCGCCCGAAGCCGTCGATGTGTACGATCCTCAGCGGCTCGACGGGGAAGTCGGATTTCACCCCAGGGAACGTGAAACCCTTCAAACGGTTTGTTCATGGGGGTTTATGGATCTATTTCGTAAGCATCACCCAGATCTACAGCAGTTCACTTTCTGGGACTATCGCATCCCCAAGTCCCTCCAGAGGAATCTCGGGTGGCGACTGGACCACATCTATGCCACAAAGGTCGTCGCCGATGTCTCTATGGACTGTGTCGTCGACATGGAACCCAGAGCTAAGGAGCGCGCAAGCGATCACACTCCCGTCATCGCAGAGATCGATCTCACTGGACTTGTTCCTCTCGCGGGCATGTGATTGGATCAGCCCAACGCATGAACTGACCCCGACCAGAGTCCCCTGACAACCGGAGTTCGAAATGATGGCAGATTCGGCAACCAGGGTCAGAACTGAGTGCGTGCGCCTGCTGTACGCAAGGGCACCGAAGGGCATACTCGCCTCAGCCCTGAATTCCATCCTCCTCATTGTCATGCTGCGGAGCGTCGTCTCCCTCACCAGGCTCCTGTTCTGGCTTGGTATAAATCTCTTGGTCCTTGCCGCCAGATTCAGCCTGGTGAATTGGTATCGGCGCTGCGAGGCGGTTTCCGACTCCACGATTCCCTGGGAGAGATACTTCCTTTTGGGGATCGGGGCCTCTGGAGTCGTCATGGGATCGGCGGGTGTCTTTCTTTATCCCGCTGACGCATTCGCCCACCAAGTCTTTCTTGCCTTCTTCCTCGCTATCGCCGTGGCGTTGGGCACGGTCCTCTATTCCTCCCTGAAGACGGCCTTTTTCGCCTATGGCATTCCTGTTCTGGCTCCCATCACCTCATGGCTCCTCCTCCAGGGAACCCCCCTGGAAATGGCCATCGCCGTCATTCTCCTGCTTTTCTTTGCCGCCATGTATTCGACTGCTTGCTTCATTTCCGCAACCACTCAGGAGTCTCTCGTCTTAAGGTTCCAGAACATGGACCTCATTGAGAACCTCACTTCAGCCAAAGGCCGCGCGGACCAGGTGATCGAGGAACTGCAGCACGAAATCGCCGTTCGCAGGCAAGCTGAAAAAGCCATGGAGGAGAGTGAACACCAATACAGACGCCTCGTGGAAACCATGAATGAGGGCTTGGGGGTTCAAGACGAGAACGGTCTGATCACATACGTGAACGACAGATTGTGCAGCATGCTCGGTTTCTCACGACTCGAACTCCTGGGTCGGCCTGTAACGGATTTCCTGCATCCCAGCGCACGCGATCTTTTCGAGGACGTCACACAAGATCGTCTCAAGCGCCTTAAAAGGAAAATGCTCTTCGAAACCGACCTGCTGACAACTACCGGGCGTCTCCTGCCCACCATGGTTTCCGCTGCACCCATTTTTGACAGGACAGGTCTCTTCAAGGGCGTGATCTACGTCATCACGGATAACAGCGTTCGCAAGCGGGCTGAGAGAAAACTCAAGGAGTCGGAGGAGAAGTATCGCATGATTTTCGACAAGTCTCCCTTGGGTATCTTCCATTTCGACGGTCAGGGAATCATCACGGCAGCCAACGAGAGCCTCTCCAAAATGAGTGGCATACCCCGGGATGAATACGTGGGCTTTGAACTCCTGAGGAATGTGCAGGATGAAGGGTTGGTTGCTGCCCTCCGCGATTGTCTTTCAGGAAAGCCAGGGCACTATGAGGGAGGCTCCCTTTGGCTCTCGGGGCCTCGACAGACCGTTATTAAAGCCGAATTTGGCCCCATACTCGCAGAAGGTGGAGCTGTGTCCGGCGGCATCGCAGTCATTGAAGACATTTCCGAGAGAAGGCTTACCGAAAAGCGACTGAATGATCAGCTCCACTTTCTCCAGATGCTCATCGACACCATCCCCAATCCTATTTTCTACAAGGACATGCATGGGCGCTACCTGGGGTGCAATAAGGCATTCGAGGAGCGCATCGGAATCAACAGGGACGGGATACTCGGCAAGACCGCTCATGATCTGTACCCTCCGAGGATGGCCGAAGCTTACGTGGAGATGGACAAGAAACTTATTGAGGAACCGGGGCAGCAGATGCATGAAACGACGCTCCTCTACGCTCAGGGAACGACCCACAACGTCATCATCAACAAAGGCACATTCACGGACGCGGAAGGTGCGGTGGTGGGGCTGGTGGGAGTCGTGATGGACATTACCGAACGCAAGCAGGCGGAGGATGCACTGCGCAGGGCTCATGACGATCTCGAAGAACGGGTGCGAGAAAGGACTGCGGAACTGGCGAAAGCCAATGAAGAACTTTGGATGGAGGTGTCAGAGAGAATAAAGGCCGAACAAGCCCTGCTGAACAGCTCCGAGAAACTCAAGCTCTTCGCGTATTCCATCGCCCATGATCTGAAGAGCCCGGCCATTGGGATCTACGGCCTGACGCGCCTTCTTCACTCCAAATACAGCAACCTCCTGGATGAGAGAGGCAGGAGCATCTGTGAACAGATCCTTAAGGCCTCCGAGCACGTTGCCTCCCTGGCCGAGGAGATCAATGTCTTCGTGTCCGCCAAGGAGTCGCCCCTGAAGCTGGAGAAGCTCCATTTCAACGAGATCCTCGACATGGTGCGGGAGGAATTCTCCGCTCGTCTGAGTCTGCGGCGTGTCACCTGGACACAGGACAATTCGATCCCCGATATCTGTGCAGACAGGATAGCCATGCTTCGGGTCCTGCGTAACCTAGTGGACAACGCCCTCAAGTACGGAGGGGAGGATCTCGCGGAGATCCGGATTTCATACGCCGATTCCGACCTATTTCATTTGTTTTCAGTACGAGACGACGGCGTTGGAGTGAGCCACGAAGAATCCGAGAGGATCTTCGGCCTCTTCCAACGGGATGGAGAGACCGCCAAAGGCGTCGAGGGCTCAGGCCTTGGGCTCGCCATTGTCAGGGAGATCGTCGAGCGGCACGGCGGGAGGGTTTGGATCGAACCCGGTGGAGACAAAGGGACTACATTCTGTTTCACTATAGCCAAAGCCCTCGAAAAGCAAGATATCCTCAGTTCAAAATGAGGTATCGCACTTCATTTCGGTGCACGTAGGCAGGGGCGGCTGTCCCGGCAAGAATGTGAGCAGCTCTCTATCGGTCTCGCTCCATGCCGGAAAACCTTGATCCTTGGCCGCCCTTATACTAAAGTTCCGGGCATGTGCGGAAGCGAGCCCGAATGCAACTGAAGATCTTATGGTGAAGGTCAAGAGTCTTGCGAGGTGTGACAGTATGGGAAAGATCAAGGCGAAGAGACTCAACGGAGTGATTCAGATTGCCATGGCATTGACGATTGCAGTCGGCTGCATTGGGTGCGCAACACCGGAGAAGTCGGCACAATCCAAAGCGGACTCTGCCAAACCCTCAGCAGCGGTTACCACGAGTCCCAGGGAAACGCAACCTGCCCTCCCGGCCATTACCTCTCAAGTGCCCCCTCTTGCTCAGTTCTACCCGACGCCCAGTAGGATGGATCTCTGCGGGGAACCGGTCCCACTGCACTCCCAAGACGTATTTGAACGGTTCGACAAAGAATTTACCATCATCGTATACAACCACGCACAGGTCTATCTCTGGCTCAAGAGGATGGAGCGGTATTTCCCATGGATCGAGGAACGGTTGCGCCGTTTCAACCTTCCTGACGACCTCAAGTATGTGGTCATCGCGGAGAGTGACCTGGTACCCAATGTGGCCTCCAACAAGGGGGCTGCCGGCCCTTGGCAGTTCATGCCGAGCACGGGCTCTTCCTACGGATTGGAGCAGCGTGGCAGCTTCGATGCGCGCTACGATTTCGAAAGGGCCACCGAAAGTGCCCTTCGGCTCCTGGAAGATCTCAGGAAGCGGCACAACAGCTGGGCGATGGCCATCGCCGCCTACAATTGCGGCGACAAGCGCATTTTCGAAGAGATGAGGGCTCAGAGGGTGACCGACTACTACCACCTGAGACTCCCCCAGGAGACCGAACGGTATGTCTTCCGGATCCTGGCCATCAAAGCGGTCCTGGGAAATCCGACTCAATATGGGTACTTGCTCCCCAAGGGGCAGGGCTATCCTGAACACCGGCTCGACCGGGTGACTCTCTCCCTGTCCTCTCCGCTCCCCATCCAGACCGCAGCCGAGTATGCAGGCATGACTTTTCGTGAGTTCAAACACTTGAACCCTACCCTGCGAAGCGACACCATCCCGGCGGGCACTTTTGAAATCAAGGTCCCCGAAGGCAAGGGAGCCACTTTTGAGCAGAACTACGGAATGGCCAGGACACGCACCGTTTCCATTTCAACCGTGTCGGCAGGGCCCCTTGAGGAGGCGTCCGGGACATCCATGGACAGAGGCCTCGATGGCAGTGGACAATCCGCAAGTTGTGGGCCCATTTCCCAGAGGCGCGCAGATTCCCCCGCAGACTTGAGCGAATCGCGGCAGTCGAACGTTCAGGAATCGGGCCGTGAAGACCCGGCCACGGTCAATGATACACCACCAAAGCCCCAGAAGGTTGCATCGGCAAGCTCCTCCGGACAACCTCCGCAGGATAATGGAAAACCGAGATCCTCGCCATCCAAGACCCACGCGAAACCGAGCGCAACAAAGAGTCATCATGTGAAGAAGGGGGAGACCCTCTCTGAAATTGCGAAGCTCCATCAGGTGAGCAT
>CAZURN010000116.1:0-10319 GCA_964623165.1 uncultured Syntrophobacteraceae bacterium | reverse complement strand
GCGCCACCTGCAGCCGTATTCCCCTATTCGCGGACAACGCTGAAGTCCTCCCCACTGACTCCGGATATCTGACAATGCTGATTACCTTGTGGGATAATTCAAGTCCCCACTCCGGATCCGATGGACTGAGGGCGCCTGATGAACGAATGCCCCCCTGCCATACCCCCTTTTCTCCAGGAGGGCGGAAGCATGGAAGGGGGGACCCTCCCAACCAACCTGCCTTGCAGAGGGTTGGCGCTAGGAGTGGCTGTTGAGACCGACGGCCGCGCGGACCTCCTGCATGGTTCCCACGCACTGTGCCCGGGCTTTTGCCGTCCCCGCGCCGATGATCTCCCTGACTTTTCCCTGGTCCCGTTCAAACTCCATTCTTCGCCGGTGGATGGGTTCGAGTCGTTCAAGGACGTTCTTGATGAGGATCTTCTTACAGTCCACGCAGCCAATCCCGGCTGTTCGGCAACCGTTTGCCACTTCCGTCACTTCCAAGGGAGTTGAATAGAGCTTGTGATAGGCGAAGACGGGGCAGACTTCCGGGTCTCCCTTGTCGGTCCGCCTCACCCGCTGCGGATCCGTCATCATCTTCAGGATTTTGTCCTGTATGCTCTCCGCAGGTTCACTGATATAGATGCAGTTCCCGTAACTCTTGCTCATCTTCCGACCATCAGTGCCAGGAAGTACGGGGGCCTCCGTGAGCAGAGGATCGGGGATTGGAAAAATCTCGCAATTATACATGAAGTTGAAACGCCTGGCGATCTCACGGGTCAGTTCCACGTGAGGGAGCTGGTCCTTCCCCACTGGGACACCGTTGGCCTTGTATATGATGATGTCGGCTGCCTGGAGCACCGGGTAGCCGAGGAAACCGTACGTGGCGAGATCCTTCTGGGTAATCTGCTGCTGCTGCTCCTTGTAGGTGGGGTTGCGCTCCAGCCATGGCAGAGGTGTGATCATGCCAAGTAGAAGGTACAGCTCGGAATGTTCCTTCACGTCGGATTGAATGAAAAGGGTGCACTTGCCAGGATCCAGCCCGGCACTGAGCCAGTCGACCACCATCTCCCATGTGTTGGCCTTGATGTCGCCAGGAGTTGCATAATCGGTGGTCAGGGCATGCCAGTCCGCCACGAAGTAAAAGCAGTCGTACTGTTCTTGAAGCTGGATCCAGTTGTCCAGCGCTCCGTGAAGATTGCCCAGATGGAGGCGTCCCGTGGGGCGCATGCCGCTCAAGATTCGCTTTCGATCAGTCATTCCAGTGTGTTCCTCCCTAGTACACAGTGAGCGTTCAATTGCTCAGATGCTGTGGTCGGCGAAGGTCCAGGCATCAGCTGAGCATGAGCCGCATGAATGTTTTGATGACGGGGTTCACGATGTAGCCCCACCATCCGGTGGCGATGAGGACGAGGATGATCAGCATCCCGTATCGTTCGAGACCCGCCAGCATATGGGCAAGCCGAATGGGCAGGATCCCCACCATGATGCGCCCTCCGTCGAGAGGAGGGACGGGCAGAAGGTTGACCGCCATGAGCACGAGATTGAAGGATACGGAAATCGTAGCCATGAGAAAAATGGGCTCGGCGATCGCTCCGACAAAACCTCCGCCGGGGATGAGCCCCTTGCCGGAGGCAGTTAGTATCACATGGTAGACAAGGGCACTCGCGGCAGCGATACTGAAATTGGAGAGAGGGCCTGAGAGAGCCACCAGTGCCATGTCCCGGCGTCCGCCCCTCAGATTGGCGAACTGGACGGGAACGGGCTTGGCCCAGCCAAAGAGGAATGGAGACTGGGTGACGATGAGAAAAAGTGGCAGGATGACCGTTCCCACGAGATCTATGTGAACCAGGGGATTGAGGGTGATTCGCCCCATGAGCCGGGCTGTAGGGTCTCCAAGCTTCTCAGCCACCCACCCGTGGGAAACCTCATGGATCACCACCCCGAGCAACAGAGGCACGCAGTAAAGGACCACCTGTAAGACAGCGTTTCCAAACGTGGATTCCAATGTCGATCCACCCTCACCACAACCCTCTCCCTGAGGGAGGGATAACGATCGCAGCCCAGCAAGAGATCTTGCAGATGCGACTTCGTAATGCCCACACAAGCAAAGCTGCCAGCAGCCGTGAACAAGGGCACGAGGCCCCTTACATCGAATCCGCAGGCCAAAAAGCCTGAACCAGAACGGCTCGGGCCGTTTGCATGCAAACCCTTCCCGAGTCCCACTTCATTGCACGGCCGTGCCAGCCGCAGCCGCCACCTGCGTTGATTCGTCACCCGATTCCACAAACAGCTCAGGGTGATGCCAGCGCAGGTAGGCCAACTCCTCCTGTCGATTTCTCACCTCGCCGTTCAGCCTCGCATCGAGGAGCTCATCCAAAACAATGCGGTACACCATGCTCGGCGGAATCCCAAGTTCCTTCAGATCCCTCCCCTTCAGTTCCGTGGTGACATGGCGGTACCGATGGAAGTAATGGCTAATGGCCCGGCGGATTTCCTCCTGCTGCGCCCTGGCCATCATGAAGAGCAGCTCCTCCGTCCTGAAGGGCTGAAGAGCTCGATAGATATCACTGGGTCGGTATTCAGGCAACTGGAAAAACCCCCGACAGAGCTCGTCCGCCTTTTCATAAGTCAAGAGCATCCGATCCCGTTGGGTCTCGGTGAAATGCAGTCTGGACCACACCTCCTCCCTGTCGCCTTGGGAGAGACCGGAAAGGAGTCCCAGCATGTAGACCCACCATCTCACGAGGGGTTCATCCAGAAAGCTCAGACGGTGCCAGGATACCACCTCCCTCAGACGGCCGAAGAGGTCCTCCATTCGGCTGTCAAATTGCATCCGGGGGGAGATGACCGAATAGATGCCGAACTCCGCCATGCGCTTGAGGGCCGGCAGCGGGTCGTCTTCCGCGAGGATGTGCTCCAGTTCGTGCAGGAGGCGCCTCCCCCCCAGCTTCTCGATGAGTCTCATGCGCACCGCATTGCGGATGAGAGCCGACGTCTGTTTGGCGATGCGAAACCCGAAACGCTGTTCGAACCGAATGGCTCGCAAAATGCGCGTGGGGTCCTCCACCAGGCTGAGATTGTGCAGCACCCTGATGTTCTTTTCCTTGAGATCCCTCTGACCCCCGAAAAAGTCGATGAGCTGGCCGAACTCACCGGGGTGCAGCGCCAAGGCTAGAGTGTTGATAGTGAAGTCCCGGCGGTAAAGGTCCATTTTGAGAGAGCCGAACTCCACGGTGGGGAGCGCCGCCGGATACTGGTAATACTCGTACCTGGCCGTGGCCACGTCTACCCTCAGATCGTCGGAAAAGATGAGCACCGCCGTGTTAAATTTCTTGTGAGGCCGCGCCCGAATGCCGTGCTCCTCGGCAAATCTCTTGGCAAATTCTATCCCGTCCCCCTCCACGACGATGTCTATGTCGAAGTTGGGGCGTCTCAGCAGGAGGTCCCTGACAAAGCCGCCCACCACATAAGCCTTGTAATGCAGTCTCTCTGCCAGCTCCCCAAAATCCTTAAGTATTCTAACGACGTGACGAGGGAGCTGCTCAGAGAGCACATTCAAGATGCTCTTTCTCTTGGGCCAGTGGTTCTGGTTCAGATCGTCGAAGAGGGCCTGAGGCTTGTTGAAGTGGTCCGTCACCAGGAAATTCAGCAGGTCACGACGTGTGATGACCCCGACGACATCCTCATCCTCGACGACCGGGAGGATCCGTTGCTGGTGCTCCACCAGGTAGGTCTGGATGTCCAGAAGCGTGGCAGTGGGAGGGACCGTGGCAAAATCCGAACTCATGACCTCCCGGACGGACTGGTTCTCAAGTCCGTGATATACGGCCTTCTCAAGGATCTGGCGGTTGACGATCCCCGCCATGATGCCCCGTTCCATCACAGGCATTGCGTTGATGCTGTACCGGATCATCACCTGAGACGCTTCGCCGATCTTGGCGTTGGAATCCACATAGATGACGGGACTGTTCATGAGGTGGGCCGCTGTGGGAAAGGGCTTGATGCAGCTGTTCAACACTTCGATGAGGCGGTTCTCAGCCTGGATGAGCGTGAAATCTCGGATTGTGGCCGAGGCAGCTGTGGAATGGCCCCCACCCCCGAAATACGCGGCCACGGTCCCGACATTCACTTCGGGGATTCGGCTCCTGGCCACCAGGTAGATCCGGTCGTCCATGAGGGCCAGCGCAAAGATCACGTCCAGGCTCTCGATGTCTTTGAGCTTATGAACAAGAATAGCGAAATCCCCCACGTAGCGGTCTACAGAAACGGTGGCCACGCAAATCTCGATGCCGTGGATGTTGTACGAGCGGGCGGAGAGGATGAGCTCATTGAGCAGGTTCACCTGCTCGGCGGTCAGTTCCTGCACGACCATGTCGGCCACAATATTGAGATCCGCTCCAGAACGGACGAGGTGCGCGGCGGCTTCGAAATCCTCCGGGGTGGTCGAGCTGAATGTGAAAGAACCAGTGTCCTCGAATATCCCGAGGCTCATGATCGTGGCCTCCTCGGGAGTCAAAGGGATGTCCCTGTCCCTGATGAGACCGGTGAGCAACGTGACGGTTGCCCCCACCGGCTTGATCACCATCACCTCACCCTGAATGTCGTCTTCCGCGTCGGGATGATGGTCAAACACGTGAACTTCCACGTCGGGCCGTCTGACCAATTCCTCGAACTTGCCAATCCTGGACACCTGCCGTGTGTCCACGAGGATCAGTCGGCGCACCTGATTCAGATCCACGTCCCGCAAGCGTTTGAAGTCGTAGATATAAACGGTGGACTTGACGAAGAACTCCCTGAGGGTCCTTTCCTGGGAGCCAGGAAAAACCAAAATGGCATCCGGATAAAGCTTCTTTGCCGCAATCATGGATGCCATGGCATCAAAGTCGGCGTTGATGTGAGTGGTGATGACTTCCATGGGAATTCCTGTCACCCCCTCGGGTGAAACTTCCGGTGGATCTCCTTCAGACGCGTTCGGGCCACATGGGTATAGATCTGCGTGGTGGAAATGTCCGCATGCCCGAGCATGGCCTGGAGTGAACGCAAATCCACTCCATTCTCAAGAAGATGCGTCGCAAAGGAGTGACGGAGGACGTGGGGGGTGAGATTCCTCTGGATCCCGCACACCTTGGCATAGTGTTTGATCACCTTCCAGATCCCCTGCCGGGATATTCTGCCGGCCCGATGGTTCAGGAACACGTTCTGATGAAAGGTCTTCCTGAGCAGTGCCACCCTGCCCCCCTCGAGATAACCCCTCAAGGCTTCACAGGCCCACTCCCCCATGGGAACCAGCCTTTCCTTGTCCCCCTTGCCACGCACCACAAGGTATCCGGCGTCCAAATGGACCTGTTGCAGCTTCAATTCGGCCAGTTCGCTCACCCTCAGGCCCGTGGCATAAAGAATTTCGAACATGGCTCGGTCCCTTTGCCCAAGCGGCTTGGTGGGGTCCGGGCACTTGAGCAGGGACTCGATCTCGCCATTGGTGAGGAACTTGGGCAAGTTGATTCGCACCTTGGGGAAACGCACCCGGGAAGCCGGGTTGACAGCAACGACCTTCGATGACACCAAGAACTTGAAGAAAGACCGGATGGCAGCAAGATTCCTAGCCCTGCTGCGCGGGCTCAAATCCTTTCCCCTGAATTCCAGATAACCCGTCACATCCTCGTGGGAAACCTCTTTCCAGCTCGAAGCTCCGCGACTCCTGAGATATTGAACGAAGCGCCTGAGATCATTGCCGTAGGAAACGAGAGTATTGGCGCTGAGCCCCCTCTCCACGGAGCAGAAATCATAGAACCGGTCCACGTGCTCATCCATGGCTTTTCGTCCGGAATCCCCCGAAGGCCTCCGCGTGGTGTGTGGCGAAGTAACGAAAGCCTCAAAAAAAACCTCCACAATGGCGCCGGTTATCATTGACAATACAACACCGCCCGCCAATCGGGAGGATAACTGAATGAAGGTGCGAGTCCACGCGCCTTGCCGGATGATCGGGCGACCATCAAGGCACTCTCACTCCGGGTTCACCCCCGAACCCGAACGACCCCATATCCCTGGCTCTGTCCGGGAAGGCGCTTCTCCATGGAAGCCTGGACCCCACAATACGAGCGGCAGTCCTAATTTCGCGAGGCCTTCTTCAGCGGCACGTTGTTGGTATATGTCTGGAAGCGATAGTCGACGAGAAGAGAGGTATGGACCTCGTCCCCCTGTCTTCGGGTCGAAACCACATCGATCTGGTGGGTCTTGCCACCATAGTCGGAAAAGGTGATCCTCTCCCCGTCCCTGAAACCGTTTCGTTTGAACCAGATCTCAGGGGGCAGCATCCAGGTCTTACCAAAGCGCTCTTCAAACTTGAAGTATTCGACGGAATCTCTCGGGAATTGAAGGTACAGGCAGAGTTCCTCATCGGTCACCGGACGTTTGAGTTCGCTCTTGAGCAATTCTCTCCTTTCATCGAGATTCTCATCCTTCAAGACTTGGAGTCCCGCCTCTTCGGAAATGATGTCGAACCACTTCTTTCCGTCCTTGCGATTGTGTTCCAGGACCTTCTGATAGATCCAATCCTGGGGTTCGTAGAAGGGAAATGGCCCATAACGTCCGAGTAGTAGACGCTTCAGGTCGTCCGACGGATTCTCGTAGCGGCCGTGAAGGATGTTGTTGACAGCGGTGGACCAAAGGATCTGACTCCCTGGAGTCACAGACCAGATGTTTCCCAGTTCACGATTCACCTCGATCAGTTCGGAAAAGACCTCATGCATCCGTTCGAGCAATCCAAGTTTCTCCGCCTGTTCGAAAGCGATGCTGGCGGCTCCCCCGGTGAGTTTGTGCCGTTTGACAGTGGGATCGAATCCCCTGTACGGGCTCTCGAAAGCCTCGTAGAGCCTCCGTTCCCGTCGCAGGATGTCCGAGGTATCGACCAACGGCTGAATCTGCAGGCCGGGAGCATGGTGTCCATAATCTCGAAGGATCTGGATCAGGCTCAAGGCTGGGGCTTGACTGTAAATGGCCCCGAAACCGTGATCGGAAACCTCCACGATCTTGACTCCCTCCTGGATGGCTGCCACCATTCTCGCCAGATCATTTCCGTCAGTGTTGTGGCCGTGGTAGGAAAGGAGCAGATCCGGGTACTTACCCCGAATGGCGCTGACCAGTTCGGCGATCCTTTTCGGGGATCCAATGGCTGAGTGGTTCTTGATGCACAGGATGATCTCATGTCCCAATGCGGCAAGGATTTCCGCGACCTTGTTGACGTAGTACTCATCGGTATGACCGGCCCCCGTGTTGAAGCAGACACAAGGCATGAGCAACTTCCCGGCCTTCTTGACTTCCTCTCCAACCACCTTGAGGTTCGGTACATGGTTCATGAAGTCGTAGACGCGCCAGACATCCACATATTGGGAAAAGAGCCTCACAGCCATGCGGAGGACATTGTCCGGATACGGGCGGTATCCGAAGAGATTTCTCCCCCGGCAGCTCATCTGGAGAAGAGTGTCAGGCATGGCTTTTCGGATGAGTCGCAGCTTCTCGAACGGATTGATCTGCTTGCGCATGAGATCCACGTGAATGCATGCCCCCCCATACGCTTCGAAGGCGAAATAGTTGGTTGCATCCCTGTAAGGGGCCACGTGCAGGGTGGTCTTCGGCATGATTCGGCACTTGAAGTCCGACTGGGAAACATCCCGCTCGTTGTTGGTCAGGAAATAACCCTTGCCGTTTCGGAGCGCCTCGAAGACTTGCCTGTTGGGCATCTTTGGCGTGATTCGTTTGAACTCTGACATACGGTGTGGACTCCTTATTGATTAGCCGGGGACCCATGTCCACAATCACACTGAACGAAACGGGCCAGAATCACGTCTCGGCGTAAGGATTGTACCCGTGGGCGTTGATTTCGGCGACCAGGCTGGCGATCTTCTCCACTTCGGGTACATCCTCGACGTAATCCAAGAGATGCTGGTGGGTTTCAATGAATGACGTGTCGAACCTCTGGGCGATAAAATCGGGATCCTGCACAATCTGTTTGTAATAGGGGATGGTGGTCTTCAACCCGGCAATGACGAAGCCATCGAGAGAACGGCGCAGTCGGTCGACGGCCTCCCGCCAAGTGAACCCATAGACAGTGAGCTTAACAAGCATGGAATCATAGTATCGGGGGATTTCGTAACCCTGATACACGGCACCGTCAAGCCGGGTCCCATGACCGCCGGGCGTCTGATAGATCTGCATGACACCAGGGCTCGGCGCGAAGTTGTTCTTGGGGTCCTCCGCCGTGATGCGCAGTTCTATGGCAGTTCCACGGAAAAACACCTCTGATTGTGCGAATGAAATGGGTTCTCCAGCAGCAATGCGGATCTGCTCCCGAACGATGTCCACACCCGTGATCATCTCCGTCACCGTGTGCTCCACTTGAAGTCGGGTGTTCACCTCAAGGAAATAGAAGTTGTCGTCCTGGTCGAGGAGAAACTCCACGGTGCCCGCATTGACATAGCCTGAAGCCTCAGCAGCCTCAACGGCGGTCTCGCAGATCCTCTCAAGAAGATGACCAGGCAGGAAGGCCGGGGCAATCTCTATCATCTTTTGGTGCCGCCTCTGTATGGAACAGTTGCGCGTGCCCAAATGGATGACATTGCCATGTTCGTCGGCGAGGACCTGAACCTCCACGTGTCGGGGCCTCACAAGACCCTTTTCAAGGTAAATGTCGTCATTGCCGAACGCCATTCTCGCCTCAGACCTGGCCATCTTGAGACTGCGCAGAAGTTCGGTCATCCCGTGGGCCACGCGGATTCCCCTGCCTCCACCACCCGCCACCGCCTTGATCATGATCGGAAAATCGTTTTCCTCGGCAAACTCCATGGCCTGCTCGTCCCCCGCATCACCCTGCTCCAAGACATCAGTGCCGGGAATCACGGGGATGCCGGCCCTCTTCATGATGCCCCGGGCAATGACCTTGCTTCCCATGTCCAGGATGACTTGGGGGGGCGGGCCAACGAATACCAGGCCGGCCTCAGTGCACTCCTTGGAAAAGTTCGGGTTCTCGGCCAAGAATCCATATCCGGGATGTATCGCCTCCGCACCGATGGACTTGGCCGCCTGGATGATGCGCTCCACGTTGAGGTAGTCCTTGCGTGGCCCAGACCCGATGCAAATGGCCTCATCAGCCCGCATGATGTGCAGCGCCGTCTTGTCCGTTTCCTCAAAGATCGCCACAGTCTTGATGCCCAGTTCCTGGGCGGACCGCATGATGCGGATGGCAATCTCGCCGCGATTGGCAATGAGCAGTTTCCTGAACATACGGATAGCTCGCTCTCTCTGAAAGAAGAGTCTGTACCAATTGATCGGTTGAAAAACCGCGCCCCCTTTACCCCGGCGAATGTATACTATTCCTTTGTCCGTAGCAACCGGAACGCATAACAGGAACGACTGGACCCGGTGAACCGTTTGAGGACTGAATGCGAAACGAATGGAGAGGAGAGTTTGAGCTGGAACAGAGAGGTGTGAAGACGTTCTGGAATCAGCCTGTCCTAGCCATATCCCTGTCTCAGAGTTCGGTGCTTTCTTCTGAGGTGGTTGAACACCTCTCGGCCCAGGAGATTACATTTGAACGGTTTGATGACGGCGTTGACCTCCCACTTCGGACGGCCTTCGTCCAGGAGAAGGTCCTTGATGCTGTTCCACCGGGCGAGGCTGTAGAACTCGCAGTGGGACCCATCATTGAAGAACTCACAGTGCTGTTGGCTCACATATTTCTCATACTTCTTACAGTACTTGATCTTCATGCTTTCCCCCTCCAACTCCACTTGTGAAGAGATAAACCTCGAATATTAGAAGATATAACTGCACTAAAAGTACTCTAAAGTCATGCCCTCCCTTTTTCAAGCTTTAATTGACCCTATTCGCAGAATACTGCAAACGGTGTGTCAGGGGCTCACAGAACTCACTGGCCCAAACACACCATACCGGCCCATGCGCAGAGGAACCTCTCTGCACGAGTTTCGAAGGCCGCCTTTGGCAAGCATCAGGGAACAATCGATGGACACTTGGTAGCATGCGGGGCGACGGCACGTCTTCGGTACCCGAGGAATGGGAACAAGGGGAACCCGGAGAAAGAGAGGTCGGTGAAATCAGTTCAACGGACATGTCCCACTCCTCTGTTTGGAGGTGTGTGAAGTAAAAACCACAGGGTAGTTCGAATGGGCTGATAGGGCTCTGAGAGCCATGGGAAGAGCACTTCCCCCTTCGTCTTTCAAGGGATGATTTCCCTTTACAAGCCCACATGAAACCATTATAAAGACCTTCACCTGCAGGCCAGTAGCTCTAACGGTTAGAGCACCGGACTCCAAATCCGGGGG
>CAZURN010000115.1:0-10373 GCA_964623165.1 uncultured Syntrophobacteraceae bacterium | reverse complement strand
CCAGCCGCCTGCCCTGGGTTCAGCTCATCAGCGACTGTCTCTATGATGCGGATAAGTTCAGGTGGGGGGCGGACACCTTCACCCACACTCTGTGGCACATGGCCAATCGGCAGGGTTTGTCCCTGCAGCACCTTGTGAATAGGTTCCCATGGGGAATGTCGGGCGTGACCCAGATCCTGGACACTTTCAGGACTTCCACCGGACGTGAATTCGGGCCCGAGATCGTGCAAACGGGCCTTGCAATCGGAAAGGAGATCTACCGTTACCTCCTTCAGCGCCTAAGAGAGGAACCACATGAAGAATGATACCCTGACCAGAATTGACGGCATCCGCGTGGGACATGCGGAGTTGCACGGCGCACCGAGCGGTTGCACGGTAGTGTTACCCTCAAACGGGGTTCCGGCCGGTGTCGACGTGCGCGGAGGGGCCCCGGGAACATTCGGGACAGACACCCTGAACCCTCTGAACCTCGTGGATAAGATCCACGGACTCTTCTTTACGGGGGGCAGTGCCTTTGGCCTCAGTGTTTCCGACGGTGTCAGGAGGTTCCTGAAGGAGAAGGGCATAGGGTTCGATTCAGGGCACGGGTTGGTCCCCATCGTGGCGGGCGCCGTCGTGTTCGATCTTGCTCTCAACGGCTCTGAACGATACCCGGACGGGGATTTGGGATACGAGGCTTGTCAGAGGGCTTCCTCAAAGCCTGTTTCAGAGGGGTGCGTCGGGGCAGGTCTGGGGGCCACCGTCGGCAAACTGTACGGCATCGAGCGGGCAATGAAGGCTGGCCTCGGAAGCGCCGTTATCGAGACTCCCACGGGTGTCAGGGTGGGTGCGCTGATGGTTGTCAATGCCTTCGGTGATGTTTTCGACCCCTCACAAAGTCGCATTCTCGCCGGATGCCGAAGAAGACCCGAAAGCATGGAGTTGCTGGACGCCGACCGGGAGATCGAAAAGCTAACCCGCCTCTCCGGGTTCCCCGACGGCCAGAACACTGTGGTGGGCATGGTGGCGACCAACGTCAGAATGACCAAGACCCAACTCACCAAAGTGGCCCAGATGGCTCACGACGGCCTCGCGAGAACGGTCTACCCTACACACACCCTGTATGACGGGGACACCATATTCGCGTTGAGCTGTGGAAACCTGGAGTCGGTCGAAGTGACCGTCGTTGGCGCTCTCGCTGCCCGCGTCACGGCAGAAGCCGTACTGAGAGGCGTTCGCAAGGCTTGCTCGATGGCGGGGCTTCCAGGGTTTGCGGACGTGCGGCCCTAAAAGGTCTATCATGTCCATATCTCTGAAGTGGATCCGATGGCGCACTCATGGGAGATCAGCGGGCCAGTGGTCCGAGAAAACTCTCCGGCAGGTAAATGACGTAGTGGGTTGAGATGATGTCGAACTGCTCGTTGGTTTCGGCTTCAATGGCCTCAAAAAGCTCCTTCAAGGTGGACACACCACCCACGGCGTGTTGGAAGTGGTTGGGATTGTAGTGGTCCGAGTGGAGCGGGAACAGAAAATGACGCACATTCCCTCTCCAGATCACTTGGAGGTTCTCTCGCTCATCCAGGATATTCTTGTAGAACCGCCTGAGCAGATCGGTGCGCAGGATCGGCGAAGAGGCACTCGTCACGCACTCCATGAGTCCCGCCAACCGATACACGCGACGCATCTTCTCTTCATCCGTCCGGTATCGAAACAGGCCCATCACGGTGAAGTGATATCCACCGTCGAGGCGGAAGTGGTTGGGAACGTAACGGATGTGATGGTGTCCTTCCGACTCGAGGGCCTCCTTTCGATGGGCCTCGTACCTTTCCGACTCCCTCCGCGTGCAAAGCATGGCGTGGCCGCTCTGCCAATCACCCTGGCGGAATTCGAGAGGCCGGTCCGTGATGAGATTTTCTCTCTCAGGACCCTTTGGAGTGAATGCTATGATGTCTCCCACCGTTCTTCCCCAGCCGTTATGAACGATCGCTGCGTGGAATCCCGGATCGCGTCCTGAGAATGGCCAGGTGCGATGCGAGGAGCAGGAAAGGGCGACCGGAAACCTTTGAAGCTCTTGGCGACGCCCGGCTCTGACCCTCATTCGGGAAGAAACGGGGTGAGGTCTTCCACATATTCCGTGACTATCTTGAATCCAGAGGCTTTGAGCGCTGCAATGGCTTTCTCAAAATCCTCAAGGTTCACTCGGACCATCAACTGCCACACCCCTTCATGGCCTCTCAAGGGAATGATGATGATGCTGCGGATGCTGATTTCGGCTTCCTGCATTCGGTTCCCAACTTCGGCCACGATGCCGATGCGGTCGCGAACCAGGATGGAAAAGCGCCTCGTGTCCTCCCCGAGTCCCAGAGCTGTGATGAAGACTTCCATCAGGTCGCTGGCGGTAATCATACCCACCAGTCGCTCGCTCTTCAGGACCGGCAAGGCTCCAATCTTGTTCTCCCGCAGTATGCGGGCGGCCCTCTCTATGGTCATGTCTGGAGTGGCGGTGATGACTTTCCTGGTCATGATGTTTGCTACGGTCAGCTTCTGGAGGACATAGGTCAGTTCGTGGACACTGAGGGTCGTCGCAGGAGACGCCCAAGCTTGCCGCAGGTCTCGATCGGTGACGATGCCGAGGAGGTGAGCTTTTCCATCGGTGACGGGCAGATGTGATATCTTATAATTATCCATCATTTCGCGGGCTTTGAAGATCGATGTTTCGGGAGCTATGGTGATCAGATTGGTTTTCATGTTCCAGCCGATGTACATCTTACTCTCCTTCTGTTCTCAGTCCATGCGGCAACTACTGGGGGACACAATAGGAAATGTGCGCTGAGAGTGTCAACGCCAAACTGACCGGTCAGCAACGCCGGAGAGGATCGAGGTTTCACGCATGAAGCAAAGGGTCGATCGCCAGTTACTGGAAAGCCTCGGTCAGGCCATCGAGGAATGGGAATCTTCACCCTACTACCTCCAGGACGAGGAACTCTTTGATCTGGAACGCTTCCTTGACGATAACCAGGCCGCAGGTGTGAAGCGGGAACTGGAACTCATCTATGGAACCCCTCTCAATCAGAAGTTCTGGACTTCCTTTCTGGCATACCACCGGCTCCGCAAAGCCAGGGAAGAGGTCAAGGCCCAAGACGCCATACAGGAGGAAAAGCGCCGGCAATACCAGGAGGCGGTGGAGAATGAGAGAAAGGCTTGGCGGGAAGCTGTGCGAGAGTGGGTTCATCGGCAACGCAGGGAGCAATTTCGCGTCATACCGGGAGGCAAGGGGCGAAAGGCTGTAGAACTTCCTGGAGAGGTTAGTGCTGAGCATTCTGACAGCCACGAGTGACGAGCTGTTCCAAATGAGGCAAGCTGTGGTGCTTTAGGGGATGCCGTCGTCATGCAACACAGCGCCGCCTCGGCGCTCTTGCCCGATATAAGACTGCGAAGCCTTTCTCGCCAGTGTTTGGCAAGGACTCACACAACAAACTGCTCATGTTGCGGTCCTCCATGCCAGCGAACTGGCATGAGCCGTTGGCCTGCAACCAGGAAAAAGGGCTTGCCTTCCATCATCCGGGCAGGAGCTGGAATCCAGCGGTTGCGAACATATGCGGACCAAGCGTTCTACAGGTTGACGGTTGAGACTTCCCACCGGATGACGGCATCCAACC
Organism: uncultured Syntrophobacteraceae bacterium; assembly: GCA_964623165.1. GTDB lineage: Bacteria > Desulfobacterota > Syntrophobacteria > Syntrophobacterales > Syntrophobacteraceae > JAAYUJ01. The sequence goes on along the minus strand of CAZURN010000115.1, from coordinate 6,735 downwards.
TTTGCCTGCTCTCGGTGTGCCCACCCCGACTTGGAATCCGGGGTTCACCAAGGCAGCGCCTGAAATGGGGCCGCTCTCTCGTCTATGTCGTGAATCAATAGGAAGGAAGGTTGGATTCAGGAGAATTCTTTTGTGAATATGCGCTTCTGGAGGCGTGAGTCTCACAATGAAGTCAATTGATGAACACTTCCCGATAGAAGTCCATGTGTTCAATGACGGCTCCCGCTCCCCTGGCCACTGCCGTGAGTGGGTCCTCGGCGATGTTCACCTTGAGACTGGTTTGCTCGTGGAGCAACTTGTCCAAACCCCGAATGAGTGCTCCACCGCCAGCCAGCCAGAACCCCTTGTCGTGAATGTCTGCGGCAAGGTCAGGAGGGGTCTTTTCCAGGGCCCGTTTGACAGAATCCACGATGACCATGACAGGTTCCTTGATGGCTTCCCTGATCTCCGCATCCGTGACAGTGAATGTCTTGGGAATCCCGGTCAGAATCTCCTTGCCAGTGATGTCCATGGTTTCCGGATTCTCCATGGGAGCGGCGGAACCGATCTTCATCTTGATCGTCTCGGCCAGCACTTCACTGATGATCATCTGCCTCTCCCGTTGGATGTGCCGCATGATGGCTTCATTGGCTTCGTCACCCGCCACTCGGACCGATTCGCTGTAAGCCACTGCAAACATGGAAATCACAGCCACTTCCGTGGTGCCACCGCCGATATCCACGATCATGTTGCCCAGGGGCTGGCCGATGGGCAGCCCCGCCCCGATGGCCGCAGCCATGGGTTCTTCCACCAAGTGGATGTGCCTTGCTCCCGCCTGTTCTGCGGCTTCTATAACGGCCCGCTTCTCCACGGAAGTGATGCCGGTGGGCACGGCCACCACCAGCTTCGGCCGTATCAGGTAACGCCGGCTCAGCACCTTGCTCAGAAAGTACTTGATCATCACGCTGGTGACTTCGAAGTCGGCGATGACCCCGTCCTTCAGGGGGCGAATGGTCACGATACGGTGTCCATGACGCCCGATGATGTTTCTGGCTTCCTGCCCCACAGCGATGACTTGGTGAGTATCCTGATTTATGGCGACGACGGAAGGTTCATTGAGGACTACACCCTTCCCTCGAAGATAGACGAGTGTATTTGCGGTTCCAAGATCCATGGCAAGATCTTTGGAGAAGTAACTCAACAGTCGATCAAGCATGAGTGACCCTTCGTGCGCTTCTGCTGCCTTTTTCCCTTGAATTGACGGTCGTAGAGTCTATAGAGAATGCCCCATTCGGTCAATCGTTTTTCCGGCGGGATGACGGGGGGATCAATCCTTGGTTGGAAGCGACGAGTACAGCCTGCGGTAAGCCTGAGGCCAAAGCTCTTCCGTCCTGGTCCCATCCTGCGGGTAGCTTACCAAACCAATGTACGGATGCACCCGGACCCCTTTCATTTTGGATGAGAAGAACTCCCTGGCCACTTCCACCAGTCGTGAGAGCACGAGCTTGGCATCTTGGGCAGAGACCTCAGGGAAGAGAAAGCCGAACCGGTTTTCACTCACGAGACCCACCACCACCTCAGGAGGCAACTCCTCACACATGGCCGCTGCGGCTTCCCTTTGCCACCGGCGCGTCATCTTCGGCGAAACCCGGGTGCACAACGTCCTCCAGGGTTCCACCTGCAGGAGCGCCAGGGTGAAGGGGGTGCTTTCCTGCATGCACGACACGAGCACGCCGTCCACCTTCATTTCGAACGCGTAGCGGTTGAAGAGATTCGTCGACAGCTCATAGGTCCTGAGGTGCTCGTATTCTTCCTGGAAAGCCGATTTCTCGAGATACAAATTGAAGAAATTCAGCACGTGGGATACGGCCAACTGGTAGTCAGGACTCCAATCCCTGGGTTCGCGGGAAAGAAAGGCGAGTACGAGGGTGTGTCCAAGGGACATCTTCGACGGGAGTCCCCATAGGGTGCCGTGGTGTGGCAACCCCTCGCCCGGTGAGAACACGAAATGTTCGTGGGTTTCGGGGTTCAATTTCGAAACAAGGAGGGACTTCTGTTTTCGGAATACCCACCCAATGAGTCCCCTGTCCACAGGAAAAGGCTGGTTCAACAGGTTGCGCGGGCAATTGGGGGTGCCGGCAATGAGGTGGTAGGAGGGCTTTTGGGCGTCCCGAATGGCAAGGAAGGCATATTCGGCTCCCAGGAGTCCTGCGCTCTCATTGACAAGCATGGCACAGTAAGCCTCAGGAGAGAGTTCGGTGAAGGCAGCTTCATCCAGACGTCGCCAGAAATCGAGGATTCGCTCCATGTCCTGTTGCTGCTGGAAATGCTGGTCATGCCGCATGACCTCCTGAAGGACGGAAGCCACCTCCACGATCCACTTCTGTTGTTTGTCGTTGAACCCCCACCCATACTTGGTATCCACATAAAGGACGCCCGCTCCATCCCCAACCGGCACGGCGAAAAGCCCCTTGATGTGCGCCTCTCCCTCGCGATAAAAAGGCATGGTGGTGGTGAGTGCCGAGGTGAGTTCAGGAAGCTTCTCCAGATGGATGGTCTGACCGACTTTTTGGACCTGACCCAAAATTCCGCTCTGTTCCAGGGGGAGGGACACCGCCTCTGGAAGATGGCGGCTCAATGACTGGGAAGCCGCCAGGCGGAGATGGCGGGTTCTCGGATCGACAATGAAGAAGGCTGTTGTGTAAGCTTCCAGGACGTTGCTGAGCAGGCTCACAAGAGACTGGTACGGGTTCTTGTCCATGGGATTGCGCCTTTTTCATCTGTTTCCGGAGGGTCTAGACAGCTGCAAAGGGGGCTGGGGCCTCGAATTGGCCTGCAACACCGTCTATTTCGTAGACTCGACCCATTCTGTCATTAGATGAGAAGCAGCAAAAAGTAAAGCGAGAAACCAATGGGGAGAATTCAAGTCCTGCCTGACAGTCTCTGCAATCAGATTGCCGCTGGCGAAGTCGTGGAAAGGCCTGCGGCGGTCGTCAAAGAGTTGACGGAAAACAGCATCGACGCCGGGAGCCGAAAGATCCACGTGGCCCTCAGGGACGGCGGACGCAAGGAGATCCGGGTGGTGGACAACGGTTGCGGCATGTCCCATGACGACGCCCTCCTGTCCATTGAACGGCATGCCACGAGCAAGATCAAGGACGTTCATGACCTTCAGGCCATCCGGTCCATGGGATTTCGCGGAGAGGCCCTGCCAAGCATCGCTTCGGTGAGCCGTTTTGAGCTTGTCACGCGGGAGGCCGACTCCCTCTCCGGCACCCTCGTCCGGGTGGAGGGGGGCATCCTCAGGGATGTGCGGGAAACCGGGAGTCCCGTGGGGACTCTCATCACGGTGCGGGACCTTTTCTACAACATGCCCGCCAGGCGCAAGTTCCTGCGCACAGTGGACACGGAAATGGCCCACATCGCAGACCAGTTTCTGCGACTTGCCCTGGCCCACCCTCACATTCACTTCCAGCTCCTTCATCAGGAACGGTCCATCTACGATTTTCCTCCGGCCAAGACTCCCCTCGCGAGGGTTTCCCACGTCCTTGGAAGTGATTTCTCTGCCAAGCTGTGCCCTTTTTCCCTGGAAGCCGATGCCATTGTGGTTCGCGGCTTCGTGGCCCCGCCCGATGTGCAGAGGCCCAACGCCCAGTCCCTTTTTCTCTACGCCAACAAGCGCCCCGTCTGGGACAGGATGCTCAATAGGGCTATTCTCAATGCTTACGAATCTGTAATTCCCAAAGGGAAATACCCCTTGGTGGTACTCTTCCTGGAGATTCCGCCGGACCTACTGGACGTGAATGTGCATCCCACCAAGAGAGAGGTGCGCTTCCGAAACCCCTCTGACATCATGGAACGGGTGCGGGAAGCCATCCTGCGAAGCCTGGCGAGGTACAGGCCGTGTTCCGAACCCAGGAGCGCTCAAGCGCCTGCATGGGCCAGGGAAGAACAGCAGCCCGCCACTCCCCCTTTCCCCCGGGGCGTTCAGGTCTCTTTCGACTCACGTCCCACGGGAGGAGCAGCCGTAGGCATTCGCCCCATTCCGGATCCTGGGGCTTTCCCGGTCCGTTCAGCCTTAGAGGGTACGGAATCCACCCTGGAGGGAATATCCCCTGAATCTGTTCCGGTTCCGACCCCTCCCCAAGCGGCCACGGGGTTTTCCAGGCTGCCTGTTCTGGGCCAGGTGGGCAATGTGTACATTCTTCTGGAGGCACCGGACGGTCTGATCCTCATCGACCAGCATGCCGCCCACGAGCGGATTCTCTACGACCAGTTTGCATCACGCAAGGAAGGCATCGCGCAGCAACGCCTCCTGCGGTCGGTTGTTTTGCAGTTGCTGCCCAAGGAGGCGGCCACACTCAGACAATGGATCCCCCGGCTCACCCAGCTGGGTTTCGACCTGGAATCGTTCGGTGGACAAAGTTTCATCGTTTCCGCCGTCCCGGCCTTGCTGAATGACATCCCTCCCGATGCGCTCATCCGGGATCTCCTCTCTGCGGCCCATGAAGAGGAACGGAACCCCAACTGGAACATTGCGGCGGACCTTGTCAAATCTGCAGCCTGTCACAAGGCGGTCAGAGCGGGACAGAGGCTCAAGCCTGAAGAACTGCAACGTCTCCTGGCAGACCTCGACGCAACCGTCCTGCCCTCCACCTGTCCCCACGGGCGCCCTCTGTGGGTGAAGCTCACCCATGCAGACATCGCCCGGCTCTTTCACCGGACTTGACGAGGACGCATGGCACAACCGCCCATCATCCTTCTGGGAGGTCCCACGGGAGTCGGAAAGACGGCCTTGGCCCTCGACCTGGCCCACCGCCTCCAAACCGAGATCATCAACGCCGACTCCATGCAGGTCTATCGATTCATGGACATCGGTACCGCCAAGCCGACCGCCCAAGAGCGTCTCTCCGTCCCTCACCATCTCCTGGACGTGGTCAACCCCGACGATCCTTTCGACGCCGCTCTCTACGCAGAAATGGCCCGTTCCATAGTGGCCGCATTGCACGGGCAGGGGAAGATTCCCCTCGTCGTTGGAGGAACAGGTCTCTACATGAAGGCCCTCACCCGGGGAATCTGTCCCGGGGCACCGTCAAGCCTGGAGGAGCGGTCGCGGTTGCTTTGCGAATTGGATGAAAGGGGCATTACAGCTCTCCATGAGGAACTTAAGGAAGTGGACCCCCTTCTCGGAGGAAAGATTCACCCCAATGACCGGCAGCGCACCCTCCGCGCCCTGGAAGTCTTCAGGGTCACCGGCCTTCCCCTGTCCCACTGGCAAGAGCTGCACCGGTTCCGAGAATGCCGCTACGAAACCATCAAGATCGTTCTCAACAGGGATCGCCAGGAACTGTACCGGCGCATCGACCGGAGGGTTCACACCATGATGAACGAGGGGCTTCTCAACGAAGTGGAGGGGCTCTTGAGAATGGGATTCGGACCTGATCTCAAATCCATGCAATCGCTCGGTTACAGCCAGCTGGCCAGGCATTTGTCGGGGGAATGTTCCCTTGATGAGGCGGTCTCAGAGATCCAGCGCGAGACCCGTCGCTACGCCAAGCGGCAGTTGACATGGTTTCGGGGTGACATCGACTTCCAATGGTTCCATCCCGACGAGCCCGAAAAAGTGGTGGACCACTTGATTCGGTGGCTGGAGAAAACAACAGCCTGATTCTGCATCCCCATGTTGCAGCCGCTTGTCATAAACTCTGGCCAAGTGCGCCTGTTGCTCACCAGGACCAAGGGTTCGAGCCTTTGGCCAAATGCGAACCATCCAGAGAGATCGTCCTGATTGCAGCCTTGCCGGGGCGAATGTCGAGGACTGAAACAGTTTTCGAACGCTGACTCTCTGACCCATGAAAAACCTGGACTTGGATATATCCACCTTCGGAGACGAAATTTGAACCTTCTGCCTGCCTTATTTGTCCAGAAAGGCAACAGGCGTGCTGAGGAATGCGGAATGACGCAGCAAGGGTGGCAGAGCTTCTCCCGGACATTTTATGACAGACGATTCCGGTAGTCCTCGTAGCCGAACTGGCGGACAATGCGGATCTTGCCCTGCCTGTCCAGAACCGCGATGGATGGCAGGCGGACCCCGTTGAACGTGTTGTTCTTCACCATAGTGTAATGAGCCATATCCTGGAACACCACCCTGGACCCTGGCCTGAGAGGCTCAGGGAAGGAATAGTCCCCGATGACATCCCCCGCCAGACAGGTGAGCCCTCCCAGTCGGTACTTGTAGGGGTATTCGTCGATGGTTCCCGCTCCTTCGATCTCCGGTCTGTAAGGCATTTCCAGCACGTCCGGCATGTGGGCTGCAGCTGAGGTGTCCAGGATGGCGATGTCCCTCTGGTTGCGGATGATGTCCAGAACTGAGGCCACGAGCACTCCGGCATTGAGTGCAATGGCCTCCCCCGGCTCCAGGTAAACCTCCAGGGGATAGCGCTCCTTGAATGCGTTGATGGTGTCACACAGAAGGTCCACGTCGTAATCCTGGCGGGAGATGTGGTGCCCGCCCCCAAAATTGACCCAGGTCATTCCCTCAAGGAACTCACCGAACTTCTCCACGAACACGGACAGGGTTCTGACCAGGGAATCCGCATTGAGCTCGCACAGGTTGTGAAAGTGCAGACCCGAGATGCCGCCCAGGGCGTCCTCCCGGAAATTGGCCCGGGTCACGCCAAGCCTCGAATAGGGACCACAGGGGTCGTAAATGGGAACCTTCACCTCGGAATGCTCGGGATTAACCCGGATCCCGCA
>CAZURN010000114.1:0-10395 GCA_964623165.1 uncultured Syntrophobacteraceae bacterium | reverse complement strand
CTTATCCGTATCCGCTTCGTATCCTTTCCTCTCATGGCTTCCGCAGCATTGCGAAGAAGGTTCCCGAAGATCTGACCCACCTCGGCAGCAACTCCCTTGAACAGAGGCAGATTTTCTCCCAAATCCCATTCCTTCTCGATCTCCCCCCTGAAATATGGATGTGTTTCCAGGAAGAAGACCTCCTCTTGCAGAACCGTGTTCAGCTGCAGCCACTCAGTCTGGCGCACTTGGGCGTCTTTCATGCGTTTGGTGATGCCGCAGATGATCCGCTTCATCCTCATGGCCTGATCCTTGATAGCCCCGATGTTCTCCACTTCGGGATGGAGGGCTTGAAGCAGCTCGGCCTGTCCCATGATATAAGTGAGCGGGTTGTTCAAATCATGGAGGACCCCCGCAAGGAGTCTGCCCGTATGGATAAGGGGTTCTACCTCTGTGTACTTGGCTATTTGCTTCTCCCAGTGTTTCTGAAGCTCCCCCACCTGATCCCTCAGGGAACTCATCTCCATTTTGATCTGCTGGGCTTCGCTCACAATCAACCTCGCACGATCCAGTGAATTCTTGAGGAAGCCGAGATCGATGGGCTTTGTGATGAAATCGAACACATGCAGCCGAATGGCGTCCATCGCGGCATTCAGGGAACCGTAGCCAGTCACAACAATGATGGGGACGTGCGGGTTGAGGTGTTTGATCCTTGAGATCAATTCCATGCCTGAGAGTCCAGGCATGCGCAGATCCGTCATGACAAGCTCAGGCTCCACGGTTCGAAAAACCTCCAAACCTTCTTCACCTTCATGAGCCTCGTGGACTTCGTATCCCTCGTCCTCGAGAAACTCCCGTAGTCCCTCAAGCACTGCTGGTTCGTCGTCTATGATCAATATCGGCCAAGTCGCCATGGTAATGCCCCTTTTCAGGCAAGTGCGCACCAGTCAAAACCATTCACCGCAGAGGAAGCATGCTTCTTTCAAGGGCATCATGGGGTCCACCGTCGTGCCGACTTCCCTCCCAGCCTGCAGCGAAGTCGTCCCACAGGCTCCACGCATCTCAGTGGAGGGCCTTTCGGGTTATGTCCTCCACTTCATCCACATCGAGGGGTTTCTTAAGATATCGATAAACCCCGTAATGATGAGCCAGTTCCTCGTAATGCTCCTGGGGCAGCGCGGTCACGATGACCACTTGTGTCGACAATCCATTGCTGCGGATGGACTGCAAGAGATCCAATCCGTTCATACCTGGCATCTTGATGTCCAGAAACAGCAGGCGGGGCTGGTATTCATTCAACAAGTCGAGCGCCTGGATGCCGTTGTCCACCATCACAAGAGGGTAATCATCCCCAAGCATTGCATCGAACGAATCGAGAATGCCTTTGTCATCATCAACCACAAAAATCGCTTCCGAACAATCTCTTTCCATGTGGATCCACTCCCTTCAGGAACCCACAATGGGATCATGAGCCGATCCCAAGGCTTCCCAATGTTCTGTTCCTTCCGCTTCCTAACTGCCTGCGCGGCATCCCTTCGCATCACCCGGCCCACCGAGACACGCACCTCACCACTCACCCTTCCAGACACCTCGGAACACCGCACTCTCTCATTCCACACCAGGAGACCACGCACTCTGCCGCCAGCGAACTCCTCTGGAAGCATGAGCAAGCTGTCCCCATTCACACTGAGAACAAGAACGGTGCCAAAGAGCGGGCCCATCAATAAATCCTCTCATTTCAATCTATTGAATATTTGCTGAAAAGAGAGGCCCAGGAAGCCAGGGATTTGAGTGCACAATTTCTTGGGCATGTCTCACAGGAATTTGTTGCAGGCTGAGGAATGGGGCAACAGCAGGACCTTATTGTCATGTGCTATTCGGTAACGGGTTGAGTCCGGCTGGGGAGGAAGATCGTGAAGCAACTCCCTTCTCCCTCACGGCTCTTCACATCTATGTGACCACCGTGTTCTGCAATCACCTTGTGTGTGATCGCCAAACCAAGACCCGTGCCTGTGTCCTTTGTTGTGAAGAAGGGATTGAATATCGTCTTCAGGGTTTCCTCGGAAATCCCCTGACCAGTGTCCTTGAAGGAGACAGCAAGCCAGTCGTCCACAGGTGGGGGCGAAACATCCGCCTGCTGCGAGCCAGAGGTGCACAGGGACGCCTCAACCCTCAGCTCCCCACCTCGGGGCATCGCCTGTATCGCGTTGCGTATCAGATTATGAAAAGCCTTGACAAGCTGATCGGAATCCGCACGCACCAGGGGAACCTGCGGGGCGATCCATGCCTCTTGCTTTATTCCCAGTGATTTCAGTTCCTCATCGAAGAGCTCAAGCGTTTGATGCACGAGTCCTCGCACATCCACCATCGAGAAATGATACTTCGGGCTCCTGGACAGCTCGAGGAGATCCTCTATCAGTCGGTTGATCCGATCCAGTTCCCGGGGAACAGTGCGCTGGAATTTCTCTAGGAACCCAGGTTTATCAACCTTTCTAGGCAGAAGTTGGACGAAAGTCTTGATGGCCGAGAGTGGGTTGCGGATCTCATGAGCCATCCCGGCAGCAAGGGTCCCGAGGGCCGCAAGTCGTTCCGATCGCCTCATGCGTGCTTCGAGTTTCTTGAGGTCTGTAATGTCATGGAGATTCGTGATGACCTCGAGGGGCTTCCCATGGGGGTCGGTCAGCAGACTCGAGTTGGCGAGAAGGATCTGGGTATCCTCTTCCAGATCGATGAAGATCTGCCTTTGACCTTTGAGGATACCAGGGTTGCGAAGCATTTCCGCGATGTAATCCCTCAGGGGAGGAATGCCCCGGAGTTGTTCCAAAATGGGACTCCCATGCACCAAGCCGTCACGGACACCCAGGATCTTGCCCGCAGCTGGGTTTATAGCAGCCAACTGCCCATCGACGGTGACCGAGAGCAATCCGTCATTCATTGTGTCTAGAAGCTTCTCGGTGTATCGCTGAAGGTGCAGTATCTCCATCAGTTGTTGCTCGAGCTGCTCCCTTTGAGCCAGGATCTCTCGGATCATCGTGGAAAAATTGTTGGCCAGGACTTCCACTTCGTCCCGTGTGTGGACTTGGATCTCCTGACTGAGATTGCCCCTTGCTGCCTCGACTGTGGCCTGGACCAGGGCGCCAAGAGGTCTTGTGATACGACGAGCGGCCAGGAAGGAGAACAAGATCCCCAAGAGTAATGCTACAGCACCGATCCCAGCAATGATCGACCGGGTTTGCCGGATCTGTGCATGCATGGGCTGAAGTGAAAGAGCAACCCGAACCGTCCCCCAGCGGGTGTTTTCATTGGGGACCAGCACGGGAACGCTCACTTCCAACACTCCCCCTTGCCCCTCACTCCACGAAACATGCTGCACTTCGCGCTGCGAACTCAATACCGCCCTCGTTGCCGCAGCATCTTGGAGGTACTCTCCCTGCAAATCCCCCCTGCCACTGAAGCCGGCCACACGCCCCTCCTTGTCGTGAACCACCACGTACACGATGTCCGGGCCCGTCGCCGCCTGGTTGGCATACTGTTCAAGAGCAATGTAATTGTAGGTCAGGAGGGCTCCCCTGCATGTCGCCGCGAGACTCTCCGCGATGGAGATCGCCCTCTTCTCGAGTTCTCCACGGATGCCCCTGCTTTGAAGGAACCCCACCAGGAAAGCGAGCGTTCCGACCAGAAGAATGAGCAGGACTGAACTGATGACGATGAATCTAACGCGAAGGGGAATGTATGGCGAGGAATGGGTGTCTCCAAGCTTTTGAGACAACATCGGCATCACGGGAAGTTCTTGGGAGGTAAGGAGGAACCTGGTTCCTTGAGCCAAACTTTGTGGTAAGACATGCTATGAGTGCCGAGGGCGGTCACATGAACTCCCTGGACCTCGTCCTGGTAGGCGGAATCAATGCTCAGGTGAACAAGCGGGGCCAAAGGACAGGCCATCAGGATTTCTGTCTGAGCGGATTGGTACATCTTCGCCCGTTCAACAGGGTCAGCAATGGTGCGGGCTTCGTTCAGCATGCGATCGACATGTTCATCCCGATACCGCATAAAATTTGCGTCGGCGCCCATGCCGAACAGGGGCAGCAGGAAGTTGTCCGGATCCGGCATGTCGGCATACCAAGCGTAGCGGTAAACCTGCACGGAGTCAGACTTGATGTACTGTTCAAATTGCGCCCAGTCGGGGATGAACTTGGGCACGAGGTCAACTCCCAGCTCAGCCCAGGAATCCTTAATAAAGTTCAGCTCTCCCCGGGCGAAAGGCGACTGCGAGTTCGAGACGACTTCAATGGGCGGAAGCGGAAGCTGCACCTCTGTCCTGAAGCGCTTCATGAGCTCTGCAGCCTCAACAGGGTCATGAAGAGCGTCGACCCGACGGGGCTGGAATCCCAAAAGGCCCGGCGGCAAAACGCCTGTCGCAGGCTCGGGTTGGTTATTGTGCACCTGGGCTACTAGCCTCTTGCGATCGATGGCGAGCGAGAGCGCTCGCCTCACATCTGGATGTTTCAATACGGGGTGCTCACAGTTGAAACCGTAGAACTGCAGACTGAGCGAAGGCCTGTGGATCAACTGGATTCCCTTCTGTTCCGATAAACGCTGCTTCACCTGCGCATGCGCGGGCATTTCATGCAGCTCCTTATTGATAAAGGCCTTGTAGACCTCTTCGATCTGCACTCCAGGATAAATTTGAAATACTATCTCCTTCAGAAATGCCTGTCCCGCGTAATAGTCAGGAAAACGTTCGAGGCGAACAGAGCGGTTCTCCTCCCACGAAGAGAACCTGAAAGGACCACTGCCAACCGGCTTCTTGCCAAAGTCTACACCGCGGACCATGACTTCTTCCCGTGGAACGATTTTGGCCTGATACATCCCCAGGGCGATGAGAAAGGGCACATATGGTTCCCGCAAATGCACCACTACCGTTCCCTCGTCGGTAGCCTTCAATCCCGACACATCCTCCACCGTTGATTCACTGTATTCCTTGGCCCCGACGATCTTGAGCAAGTGGGACTTGATGGCAGGAGAGGGACTGGTGCGCAGCAGGCGACTCAATGAAAAGACCACGTCAGCAGCGGAAATTTCGCGGCCATTGTGGAATCGTGCTTCTTTCCTAAGGAAGAAGCGGTACGTCCTGCCTCCGTCCTCAACCCGCCAACTCTCTGCCAGAGCGGGCACCACCAGCAGGTCAGGACTGTATTGCACAAGGCCGTCGAAGAGCTGCTGCAAGATCGTTACGCTGTACATGTCCTCGGCATAGGCCGGATCCAGCGACTTGGGATTGTTGAGAAGCGGTGCTCTATACGTACCCCCGAATCTGTTCTCCTGATGATTCGCGGGACTTTGGCCAATGACCTGAGCATCCGGTGAAACCACAAGACCCCACAGGACGAACAGCATCAAGGCAAAGGAAGAAGCGCCACGAAGTGAGGGCAAGATACTCATTGCACCCTTTCTCACGGCAGGGGTGACGATACGGTGAACAGAAGCCCGGTTCGATTCTATCCTCGTCGCAACCCATTTACAAAAAGAAAAAGCACGAAACTTGATTTCGTGCTTTCCCCAGGAATGCAAGCGATCGATGATAAGATATAAAGAGGACCCCTAATTTCCACCTCCTCCGCAAGCCAGAACCGGAAGAACACTTGCCGCGATCAGAGCACCGATGACATAGAGTTGCACTAAGAGCTTCTTCATTTCCTAATCCTCCCAATTAATTGATTCAGTTCCATCTGACCACTGGTTAAGAGCATTTTTCAATCCGCTGACAGTGCTTTATATTGAGCAAACGCTATACCAAGCATTACCGTCGAAATTAATAGATGTGTATACCATTAGATTCCAAGTACTTAGATGGCAACCTCAGCCAGAATGACATGAAAGGCAGACTTAAAAGCATTCCAGTATGAAGCGGCCAGCATGAAGGCTTCGCATTGGAATCTTCGGATGGAGGCTTGAGCAGGGCTCGTGCATAAGAAATTGTGCACTGCACAATTTCCTGTGCAGCAAGTCCTCTCTCACCAATGCTTGGGGGATGACAAGAAACCGGGGGAAGTGGTGATTGAGCGCTGGGACTCAGCCGTTAGCTTGGGACCTGATATTGAGGGATTTGACCTTCAGAAGCAGGGTGTTTCGGTGAACTTTCAGGAGGCGCGCCGTATCGGACAGATTCCAGTTGCACCTTTCCAAGGCCTTGAGAACATAGCGGCGCTCAAAGGCCTGCCGTGCACTGTGGAGCCCCATGTCCCGGTCCTTGTCCAGATCCCAATCCTCGTATTGTGAATCATCACCGAGCATCTCCTCAATGGGAAGGTCTTCCTCGCTGATCTGTCGATCATCGGCCCCAAGAACCACAAGGCGCTCCATGAGGTTTTCGAGCTCCCGCACATTCCCGGGCCAGGGATAACTCTCGAGCACTTCCATGGCTTCGGGGCTTATGCCCTTCACGTTCTTCCCAAACATCTTGTTGAATTTACATAGGAAGTGCTTCGACAGCAAAGTTATATCCCCTTTGCGTTCCCGCAAAGGTGGAATTTCTATGGGGATAACATTCAAGCGGAAGTAAAGATCGCTCCTGAAGAGCTTCTGACGAACAAGCTGTTCGAGCCGCATGTTCGTTGCGGCAATCAGGCGAACGTCAACCTTAAGGGTCTGATGGCTTCCCACCCGGCTGAACTCCCTTTCCTGAAGAAACCTGAGGAGTTTGGCCTGGAACTCATGTCTGAGACTGGATATTTCATCCAGAAAAATGGTGCCTCCGTGGGCATATTCGAACTTACCGATCTTCCGCGCATGAGCACTGGTGAAAGCCCCCCTCTCATGGCCAAACAGCTCGCTTTCCAGCAACTCCGGGGGCACTGCCGCACAGTTGATTGCCACAAAAGGCTTACCCCTCCGATCGCTCACCGCGTGGATCGCCCGGGCAATGAGCTCTTTGCCGGTTCCACTCTCTCCTGTAATCAGGACACTGCTGGAAGTGCGGGCCACCTTCTCCAGCAACCGGAAAATCGTGTGCATGTTGGAGGCCTGGCTGACAATCTCCACACAATCGAAACGGAACCCGCTTGATGGGCAACGGGGTACAGTCAATTCCTGTTTAGAACAGCGTCTGCCAAGGGCGCGACCGATAAGAGCGAGTATTTCCTCCGGTTCATAGGGCTTCGTGACATAATCGTAGGCGCCTGACTTCATGGAAGTGGCGGCCTCCCATGCGCGGTCCGCAGCGGACACCATGATCACCTCGATAGCCTCATCGATTTCCTTGATGCGTTTGAGGGTTTCAATGCCGTCGATGTCCGGCATATTGATATCGAGGAGGACCACATCGAAAGGCTTTTGCCTGAGCCTTTCAACCGCATCCAACCCATTCGCAACGGATTCTGTCGCGTAGTGGTCTTCGAGGATCAGTTCAAGGGACTCCCGCGCACCCTCCTCATCGTCGACGATCAGGATGCTGGTCCTATTGACTGTTGGCTTGCCTGGCATGCTTCCTTCTCTCGTGTGATCCTATTTAGGATTGCCATTATCACATGGGTCGTTCCCCGGTCAAGGGGACCCCCTGAAGTGGGGCCTCAGGCTGGGACCAAAGCGGGGAACACTCGCTGATACTATCACATCCGACCCTGCATCGCTTGTTGCATATCATCGCTTCATCTATAATTGCCAAGATTGAAACCCTGACCCCCGCGCGCCCGATCGGCTTATCCCGATCCAGCTCGCGGCCTATTTTCCCGCAAGGCATCGAGAGGACTCATGGATAGATGAAAAAGAGGACAATTCCCCTGGAAGTGATTCGATCCATTGTCGGACCGGCCAATGTCCTGTCGAACCCCGAGGAATGCCTCTGTTACGGCTATGATGCGAGCAAGCTCAAATCGGTTCCCGATGTGGTCGTGTTCCCTTCTGATGCCGCCGAGATTTCCGAACTCATGAAGCTCGCCAATAGGGAACGACTGCCCGTATTCCCCAGGGGGGCAGGGACCGGCATGGTGGGAGCGGCCATTCCGGGAAACGGCGGGCTAGTCATGGTCCTCACGCGACTCAATCGGATTCGCGAAATCGATCCGGACAACATGATCGCAGTTGTTGAACCCGGCGTGGTCACGGGAGAATTTCAGAAAGCCTTGGCTCCCCACAGTCTGTTTTACCCTCCTGATCCAGCGAGCCTGGCCTTCTCGACCATCGGCGGGAACGTCGCCATGTGCGCCGGCGGACCGCGAGCCGTGAAGTACGGTGTCACCAGGGACTATGTCCTCGGACTTCGGGCGGTGCTTCCAACGGGAACAATCATCCGCACAGGGACCCGCACCATGAAGGGGGTTGTCGGATACGACCTCACTCGACTCATGGTGGGGTCCGAGGGAACCCTGGGTATCTTCACTGAGATCACGCTCCGTCTCATTCCTTTGCCTGAAAGCACCAGGACCATGATGGCCGTCTTCCCTCTCCTGGACGGTGCCGCTCAGGCGGTAACCAGGATCATCCGGGAGCGTATCGTCCCATCCACCATTGAACTCATGGATCAGGCAACCATGGAGGTCGTCGAGAATCACCTGGGAATGGGCCTTCCCGTGGACGCTGAAGCTTTGCTACTCATTGAGATCGACGGCCGGCCCGCTCTCCTGGACGAGGATGCCGCTCACATCGCCGAAATCTGTCGCAGGTGCGGCTGTTCATCAGTTGAAGTCGCACAATCCGCTGACGAAAGAGACCGCCTGTGGAAGGCCAGGCGCTCCGTATCTCCGGCTCTTGGACGCATCAGGCCTGGCAAGATCAACGAGGACGTGACGGTGCCCCGGACACGTATCCCTGACTTGATTCGCGCCATCAGAAGACTTGCCGACAAATATGATTTAATTATCATATGCTTCGGCCATGCAGGCGACGGAAACATTCACACCAACATCATGCTGGACAAATCGGACTCGGACGAGCGAACACGGGCATCAAGAGCAGTGGAGGAGCTCTTCCGAACGGTCCTAGACCTTGGCGGCACGCTCTCGGGGGAACACGGTATCGGCATCGCCAAGTCCCCCTTCCTGAAGTGGGAAGTCGGCGAAGCGGGGCTGGAAACCATGTGGCGTATCAAACAAGCTCTTGATCCACTGAATATCCTCAACCCCGGCAAGATGTTCGTACCGAATCGGGCCTTTTTTGAGGGCTGATCTCTGAGCGTGTCCCTTGAAGACCATTTGTTGGATAAGTCAAAAATCCTCCTTGGCGAAATTCACATTGCAGGGTAGATTCCTGCGTCGACGCGTTGCGGTTGCATTGACAGAAAGGCGAATTCGAGACATTCACTGAGCAGCAGGCGGAAACACCTACTTGAGATCCCTCGCTCCAACCGAGTCTCTCATGTCCTCGGTTCTTCGTTGCTGAGATCCCCCATTCAAAAGTGGACAGGGTGAACATGTAATGAAAGACAAATCGAATTTTAGACGAACCAAGATCGTTTGCACCATTGGTCCTTCCTCTGGCTCCCCCGAGCTCATTAAAGGACTCATCGAAGCCGGAATGGACGTCGCCCGCCTCAATTTTTCCCATGGGGACCGGGAAGTCCACCGGGAAACCATTCGGACCCTCAGGACCGTGTCCAGGGAGGCGGGGAAAGAGATTGGCATCCTCCAGGATCTCGGCGGTCCAAAAATACGGGTTGGGGAACTCATGGGAAACACGAGGATGCTGTTTGAGGGCGAACGAGTGCCTCTCATGCCCATATCCGGTTCCGAGGAAACCGCGATCCCCGTCAACTACCGTTATTTACTGGAGGACATCCATGAGGGGCATCAGATCCTTCTTGCCGATGGGACGGTGGAACTCCGTGTGGAGGAAGTGCTTGGCGATCGCCTTATGTGCAAGGTGATCGATGGTGGGCTCATCCGGTCCCACAAAGGGGTCAATTTTCCATCGAGCAATCTGAGAATCACCGCCCTGACACAAAAGGATGCGGATGACTTGGCCGTGGGTCTCGAGGAGGGAGTGGACTTTGTGGCTCTCTCCTTTATCCGCGGGGAGGAAGACCTCCATCCCGTCCTCAAAATCCTTGAAAAAGCAGTGCATCGCCCCATGGTCATCGCCAAGATCGAAAAGCCTCAAGCTGTTGACAACTTCAAAGAAATTCTGGGGTCCGCAGACGGTGTGATGGTCGCTCGGGGCGATCTTGGCGTGGAAATGGCTCTTGAGGATGTTCCCATCATCCAGAAGCAAATCATCCGTCTCGCCCGCCAGGCGGGTAAGCCTGTCATTACGGCTACACAGATGCTCACCTCGATGCTTGAGAACCCCCGACCCACTCGGGCAGAGGCCACTGACGTGGCCAATGCAATCCTCGACGGGACCGACGCCTTGATGCTCTCCGACGAGACAGCCATGGGGGCCCACCCCATCGAGGCCGTCAGGGTACTCGACAACATTGCCCGG
>CAZURN010000113.1:0-10486 GCA_964623165.1 uncultured Syntrophobacteraceae bacterium | reverse complement strand
CGATCGCCTGGGTCCATCGATCTCTTGCCGATACCCCTGAGTCCCATAAAGATGCTGAAAGGCTGCAAGTGATCCTTGGAACTGATCCGAAGAAGCTTTGCAAGGAGCAGAAAAGGAGTTGAAGGTGGAAGTGAGGTTCCTCAAACCTGAGTTCTTCCTTTTTGATTCAAGGCATCCCATCGGCTGCCCATGACCTTCGGATGTTCCGGAAGGCCATGGACAGCCAGTCATTCTCAAAAGGAGAAAGTTCGAATGGCAAAGAGAGATTTTGTGAAGGTGCGCGTTTTTGACTATCCTGGCCTGAATACGGGTTGCAGCTGTTGTGGGCCATCCACCTGTGGGCCCGAATATTTTTCGATCCGGGAGAAGAGCAATGAACTGAAGGATTCATTGGAAGCGGCATACCCTGGGCAGGTGAGTCTGGAGTATGTCGACCTGCTCATCACGCCCGAGGAAAAACTCAGCGATGCCGGAAGGCTTCTGATCACCGGAAAGTACCCATCACCGCTGATCGTCATCGACGGAGACCCAAGATTTGCCGGAAGTATCCAGATAAACAGGATTGTCAACGAGGTTGGGAAGATTCTCGGTTCTTGATCTGTCACTCCCCGCTGTCAATCTGCGGAACACCGGGAGATGACGAAGAGTAAAGGACTCAGCGTAGAGGACAATGCGGAGGACACGGAGACCCGTGTTTGGACGGTTTCTCCATGCCCTCTGCATGTTCTGTTGTCGGGGATCACGGAGGATGTTCAACAATTAGCCGGGCAAGCCCTTTTTTCCCATTCGGCGACTTCTCGACATGATCTCCCTAATCCCCCCTTACTGTCTCACAGGGCAGGCTGAAGCACCTGAAAAACATAACCGGACGCGGCAGCCACAGCCAGGATGGTCAGTGTGAAAGCGGCCACCAGACGCGGCTTGAATATGGATGCAAGGAGAGTGATCTCGGGGATGCTCGCCCCCGCACCGCCGATGATGAGCGCCATCACCGCCCCGAGGCTCATGCCCTTGGCCATGAGCACCGAAGCGATGGGGATCATGGTTTCAACCCGGATATACATGGGAACTCCGACGGCTGCGGCAATGGGAATGGCGAGGGGGTTGTCCGGGCCAGCCACCTTGACGATGAATTCCTCCGGTACAAAACCATAAATGAACGAACCAATGCCGGCACCAATGAGCAGGTACGGAAGAACCTGGCGGAAAAGCGTCCAGGTCTGACTCCCCGCACGTCTGAATTTCTCATTTCTGGTCAAAGGTCTCACGATTTCGATCATTCCCTGGCTTGCACAATCGCAGGCGCAGCAGCCCGCCATCTGCAGCCTGGTCGTCTTGTAGTCTCCGGCGAGTCCAAGGCGCTCCAATGCCGCACCGATGAGAACGGCTGCCACGAAGGTCAATGCCGTATAGATGACCGTCACCTTCCAGCCCATCATGGCGAGGAACAGACTGAGGATGACGGGGTTGAGCAAAGGCGATGCAATGAGAAACGACATGGAGGCCCCGAAGGGCGCTCCACTGTCAAGGAGGCCTGCCAGGATGGGAATGGTGGAACATGAACAGAAAGGGGTTGCCGCGCCCAGTGCAGCCCCGAGGATATTTCCCAGCCACTTGTTGGGCTTGCTCAGGACACGTTGCACGGTCTCCTTGGGTACGAACTCCTGAAGCAAGGCCACGAGAAATGAAATGGCCACAAAGAGCACGAGCAGTTCGGCGGAAATGAAGAGAAAGTATTCGCCGGCGGTGATCAGGGTGTTCGTGTCGAATTGCATGCAGTCCTCCTTACTTCTTGCCTGTCTGTTCAGGATCCGAAATTCGCCGGCTGCCGGGATCGATCGCACCGAGAATGTATTCAGCCACTTCTCCCCAGGCCCCGGCTGCCATCTCATAAGCCCTTTCCCCCTCGGAGGTCAGGGTGTAGACTTTGCGCTCGCGGCCGGCGACCACTTCGGAAACCGCATCGACCAACCCGGCCTCGAGGAATTCCTTGAGCACAGGGTAGAGACTGCCCTCCGTGGGAGCACAGCACCCCTTGGTGATGGCGGCTACCTGCTTTGCGATTTCATAGCCGTGCAAGGGTTGCTGGCGTAGCACGTGGAGAATGAAGAATCGTGAAAGGCTCATCTTGATGAGGCTGCTCCAATAATCCTGCGTTTCATATTTCATGGGCGTGATTGAACTCCTCTAAGAGGTGGACCTATGCATTGATAGTGGATGCATTGTAGTCCAATGTATAATGCAGGTCAACAAATTTCTGTTGGCAGGGAAAGATCTTATCGGCTGGGTTTCGAGGGATGGCTGATTCCGCGGGGCGGGCCGGGGAGCCTGCCCCACGCAGTCCAGTGTTTCATGAAAGCCGTGTTCTTTCAATTGTACCAATCGGCGCGGGTCAGCGGCAGCCCGCTCTTGCCCCGGTCTGTCTTAGTCAGCAGCACCTGGTAGACGTTGATCTTTCCAGTATCAAACCCGTGGGCCGACCCGGACATGTAGAGCCGCCATATGCGGTAGACCACTTCATCCGCGCTTCGGCAAACCTCGTCCTTCTTTGCCTCCAGCCGCCTGACCCAATGGCGCAGGGTAAGGGCGTAGTGTTCCCGGAGGCTTTCCACGTCGCGCACCTCGAAGCCGCTCGTCTCGGCAACGCGAAGCGTGGTGCTGATGGGAAGGAGCTCACTGTCCGGGAAGACGTAAGTGTCAACGAAACTGGGCCCGACCCTTCGCAGGTCCGAGATGGAACGGGCGATGCCATGGTTGAGAAAGACCCCCGCGGGCCGCAGCAGGCGCCACGCATGAGAGAAATAGTCCGAGAGTTGGGACTCGCCCACGTGTTCGAACATGCCCACGCTCACCAATTTGTCGTAGCCTTCGGGTTCATTGACCTCCCGGTAGTCACGGACATCGACCCGGCAGTGATCGCCGAGTCCGGCCTCCCGAATGCGCTTGTTTGCCAGCTCCGCCTGCGGTTGACTGAGAGTGATCCCAAGCGCCTCGACACCGTAATTGCGCGCGGCATGCATCACGAGCCCGCCCCAACCGCAGCCGATGTCGAGCAGACGTTCCCCCGGGCGCAGGCGGAGTTTCTTGCAAATATAGTCGAGTTTTCTCTCCTGGGCCCTATCCAGATCATCGTCCGGGTTTTCGAAATAGCCACATGAATAGACCATCCCCCTGTCGAGCCACAAGGAGTAGAAATCATTGGAGACGTCGTAATGGTAGCAGACCGCCTGCCGGTCGCGCTCCCTGGAATGGCGACTCCCGCTCATTTTCGCAGACTGACGACTGCTGGTAAGTTGTCGGTGGCCGTTGCGCGGGAGATTCAGCAGCAATTTGGCACAGCACAGCCACCGGTTGACACCCAGCCGCGGGTTGGCAATGTGGTCCCTCAACGCGAAGATCCCCTCGATGTCCCCTTCAACGTCGAAATCATCATAGATGTAAGCCTCACCCATCGTGACCTCATTCGGCAGCCAGAACATCCTGCGCAGCGCACCGGGGTGCCGGATGACCAGCGTGAAGCGCGTGGGGTGACCCGATCCTGGCTCCCAGACTGTCCCGTCCCAGAAGCGCACGGCAAAATCACGTGGTTGATAACTGCCCAGAAGAGTTTGAAAGAGGGAAAGGCTGTTTCGCACGGTTCGATCAGGAATGCTTGCCTGTTCAACTTTCATCATGTCCTCCTTTCCCGCTCCCGCGCGGTTTTCTTCGCGGCCGTTATCGATGGGTCGCCATGTCGCACCATGCCTTCCATGGCTTTAAATCGCCTCTGGTTTCCCCCGTCCCCCAGTTTTCGAAAGGCCCAGCCGGTTCGTGAGGATTTCCTCGGCTTCACCCACGGCGTTGGGCATCACACGAATTCCCCGTTTCTCGAACCATCCACGAGTCGCCCTGTCGATTCCACCACAGACCAGGGTCTCCACACCGAGGGATACTATTCTCTTCTTCTTTTCGGGCAGCGACGCCTGCGCGAAATGGAATCGCATCATGGTGCGGATGCTCTGCTCCCGTGCCAGAACGACAAGCAGTTCCGGCGCCGTTGAGAAGTGGGGAGAAACCCGCTCGCCGAATAAGGGTATCGCTATGATCATGCCTCTGTCCCTCACTCCGTTTCACTTCTTGATGGGGGCAATTCGCATGCCACGAGAATTCGTAGAGTAATATCAATATTGTCTTGGAATCTCCATTGGTTATGTGTCGTACGGGGAAGAGAAATACGGAGAAGTGCGGCAGGATTGAGACTGTTTCAATTCCACCGTTTCAAATCTGAAACATCGGGATAACCAGCTCCGGCCGTCACGATCCAGCCAGGTGGTATTTCCTGATTTTGCGCCACAGTGTGGACCGGCTCATGCCGAGTTCACGGGCTGCGGAAACTCTGCAGCCCTGGTGCTTTTCGATCACCTGCCGAATGACTCTTGCCTCGGACGATTCCAACAGACTCACCGCGGTTTTCGGAAGATCATTGCGCTTGGCCTTCTCAAGGAAATCCAGAGGCAAAAACTTCCTTTCGATAACCGGTCCCCTGCAAAGCACGTAGGCGTGCTCCAGGATGTTTTCCAGTTCCCTGACATTTCCTGGAAAGTGGTAGTTCATCAGCAGGTCCAGCACCTCTTGAGAAACACTGGATACGCCTTTTCCTTTCAGCGACTTGAGCTTCAACATGAAATGTTCGATCAGTAGGGGAATGTCCTCTCTCCTCTCACAGAGCGGGGGAAGATCGATCTTGATGATGTTCAGGCGGTAATAGAGATCGTCGCGAAAACCTCCCATTTCCACCAAATTTTCCAAATTCTTGTGGCTGGCGGCGATGATCCGAACATCCACTTTCACCGGGGTGGTTGCGCCCAGGGGAACGAACCGTTTTTCTTCGAGCACTCTGAGAAGCTTCACCTGCAGCGCAGGAGACGTGTCGCCTATCTCGTCCAGAAACACCGTCCCATGATCGGCCAAGCGGAACCGCCCCGGTTTGTCCCTTCGCGCATCGGTGAACGCACCCTTCACATAACCAAAAAGCTCGGATTCGAGCAGGGTGTCCGGAATGGCTCCACAGTTGATCTTGACAAAGGGTTTGTCTTTTCTGGGGCTCAACTGGTGAATGGAAGAGGCCAGGACCTCCTTGCCCGACCCGCTCGGCCCCTGGATCAAGACGCTGCTGTCGCTCTCCGCCACGTCCGGCAGAATTTCGAATATCTCCTGCATGCGGTGGTTCTTGCTGATGAGATCACCCAGACGGTATCTGCCGGAGACGACGCTTCTGAGGGCCTCGAGAACCGACAGGTCCCTGAAGATTTCGACGCCGCCTATCGCTTCCCCTCGTTCATCCCGGATCAGAGCGGTGGTGATGTTGACCGAGACCTCCGCTCCGGCTCTATTGATGATGACAGTCGGAAAGTCATAGAGAGGTTCGCCCGTGGCCATGGTCTGCTTCAGTGGGCACCTGGTCTGACAGGCAGCGGAGCGGAAGATGTCGAAACAGTAATGCCCGACCGCCTCTTTGGCGCTGAACCCGGTGATTTCTTCCGCTGCCCGGTTGAAAAAGGAAATGATCTTCCCGTCCCCATCGACGGCAAAAACGCCGTCGGTAATACTGTCCAGTATGGCACAGCAAGCCGAGGACTGGTCCCGACTGGTGCACGCGGGCCAAATGGTGTTTGTCGCAGAACCGCGGCTTTCCTCATTATCCTTCATATGGCGGCCCTCAGTCTCCAATGATGCGCCACGATCTGTCATGCATCACACACATCAGACCTCATCCTAGGTCCTTTGCTATCGAAACAAAAAATGTCGTACCCGTTCCATGCCTAGATTCCACCCACACCTTCCCCCCGTGCCGCTCCGCCGCCTCCTTCACGATGGCAAGACCCATGCCCGCCCCCTCGACCCCCCGGGATGTGGAGTCACGCTGAAAGAGTTCAAAGATTCTGTGAGAGTGCTCCATCGTCAGCCCCACACCGTTATCCCGCACGAAGAATATGTGGAATCCTTCCGACTCGTCATACCCCAGTCTGATTTCACTCAACTGGGGCCCGCCATACTTCAGGGCGTTATCAACGAGATTCCTGAACACTCTCACGAGGGACAGTCGATCCGCCCGCACCTTAGCAGGGGTATCCGCTTCGATCCACAGAATCCCCCGGGTGCCGATTTCTGCGGAAAATTCATCCCGGACTGTTCCAAAAAGTTCTTTCACCTCGAGATGCTCGATGCTCAGCGGGGATTCCTTGGTGGAGATGTAGACATTGATCTGCTTGACAAGAGCGTCGATCTGTTCTGAAGCTTTCACGATCTGCTCACAGTACTTTTGCCCCTGTTCGTCAAGAAAGTCACCGTATTGATTCCGAAGCAACGTGGTGAGGCCGTATATGCCCACTGCCGGGCTCTTGAGATCGTGGCAAATGAGGTAGGCAAACTGCTTGATCTTTTCCGAGCTCTGCCGCAGAGCATCCTCCATGCGCTCCCGCTCCTCTATCTCTTTTCGCAACGCATGGTTGGCTGCTTCAAGTTCCCTGGTTCTCTCCTCAACCCGGACCTCCAGTTCCTCGTATGCCTTCTGCAGTGCTCTTTCCGCTTTCTTGCGCCGCATGATGTTCCTGGCAATCATGGACGCTCCGATGATGGTGCCCTGCAGGTTCTTGAGAGGAGAAATGGTCAAGGCCACATCGATGCGTCTACCGTCTTTGTGGAGGTGCGAGGTCTCGAAATGGCCCAGCTCTTCACCGTTTCTTGTTTTGACGAGGTTCTCGAGCATCTCTTCCTTGCGATCCGGTGCGGCCAGCACCAGAATCGACTGTCCGTTCATCTGCTGGGATGAATACCCGTAGACTTTTTGGGCACCAGCGTTCCAGCTCAAAATGATGCCCTCTGGTGTCATGGAGATGATGGCATCATCGGAGGACTCCACAATGGACGCCAGCTGCAGTGCCTTCTCCTCGGCGCGTTTCTGCTCCGTCCTGTCGCAATAAACCGATACCAGTTCATCGGATGGCAGTTTGTAAATGGAGCACTGTTTCCATCGACTCCTTCCCTGGTCACGACAAAGACAATGCCCGCCCGTCTCAGGTTCTCCCGTCGTCCACACCCGCTTCAGCCCACCGAGGAGATCATTTTCAGTGCTCTCCGGGTATAACTCGGAAAAACTTCTCCCGACGATCCCCTCTTTCCTGACGTGATCGATCTTCTCGGCGGCCCTGTTCACATCCAGAACGACAAAGTCGTTGCCTCCTTCCAGAGCTTTATAGACCGCCACTCCCTCGTTCATGTTTTCGAACATGCTTCGATATCTTGCCTCACTCTCCTGGAGCTTCCCCTCGGTCCTGTGAATCCGTTGGCTCAAGAGAGCAACGATGATGGCAGTCAATCCAAACGTGAAAATCCTGATGGAATCATCAAAGGTGCTGAGGGTGCCGGGCACACAGCAGTTCCTCCCGGCGATCATGAAAAACCCCAGTATGATTGGAACGATCAGTCCTCTTTGCCTCCACCAGAATGCGGAGAGAACGATCGGGATATAGAAGAAATGCGTGAACAGACTGCCGGAACCTTGAGTTGCCTCGAAGTAGTAGGTGAGGGCGACGCAGACGACGGTGATCAGAATGACAATGGCCAGGCGGCTCCTTTCTCCGGTGCCTTCTTTAGTCATACTGAGTTCCATGGCATGTCCTGTTCCCGCAACAAACTCACCCTGAATGGCTGCAATGCCAGGCTTTGTCCCTCCTGATCAAACCGGGTCAGGGAGACCTTGGGGGCAGAGTGCTCAGGCGACTTCGAAATCTTTCGTAGCAACGGATGCAGGTGGAGACATTCAGAACGGGAGAACAATCCCGGCTTGGGCACTTCCCGCAGTCCAATTCATAAATCAGTCGTCTCCGGATGGTGTCCCTTTCTTCGGTACGGTCCACTATGTCGTGAGAACTATCCGGGTCACCCGCTTTCATCGCGCTGCTCCTCTACCGGGATCAAACCGCTCTCCTTCTTAAACCAATGAAGAGCAGCGTAACCGAACGAGCGTGGTTTCGCTCTCTTCACCCCCTTAAGGATCACGTTCCCGCCGAAAAGTATTGCTCATGAGGTTTCCCTGTGACTGGCGTAGGATTCACGGAGAATCTCAACGGGGTGCAATACCTGCTGGCGGGGGATGAGCTGATGGAACTGGATACGGCAACTGAGGCAGTCGGTCGCGAGCTTCTCGGGATGAATCGTCTTGATTCTCTCCATCAAGCGGCTCCCCATTTCAACGGAGACCTGGTAAAAGCCCTCCTTGAACCCCATGATCCCTGCAATGCCGCAGCAATGGAAGGCGCCGTCGATCCGCTCGAGAGAGATCCCGGGCACGAGGCTCAACAGGTCCGCAAAAGGTTCCCCGATCTTTTGTTCCCGCAGGTGACAAGGGGGGTAGTACGCCATGCGTGACCGCACCGGACCCAACTTCTGGTTCAGTTCCCCGGCGTTCAGGAGGTCCCGCAGGTATTCTCCGAGGTCGAAGGTGCGCGTGGCGACCTTGATCCGTTTCAATGCCTCCAGGGAGGCGAAGTAGCCTTCATCCTTAAAGAGGTTATCCATGATCGACGCACTGAACGAGGCCGGCCCTGGACGAACTGTTTCCCGTGGCGCATCCGGTTCATTGGACCCTTTTTCTTTCGAACCGGCCGATTCTCGATACGCTTCGGTGTAAAAGGCCCCCTCACTCAACACATGCTTGAGCATGTACCCGCACGTGGGGCAGGAGCAGACGATGTCGTAGCCGGCATCCACCGCTTCACAGAGCCGATCCAGGTTGAAAGCGGCGAAATCCAGGGTGAGTTTCAGGTCTCCTTCGAGGAGACTCGGCATGCCGCAACACTTTTGCTCCGGCCAGTAAACCTCGATTCCATTCCGCCGAAGGACTTCGACGACGGCCCTGGGCACTTCGGGAAAAAGGTATTGTCCCGTGCAGCCCGCGAAATACGCAACCTTCCTTCCCTTGCCCTTTCCCTTGACATGAAGCCCCTGCTTCCTGGCCCATGCAGGGAAATTTCCCCTGGGAAACCGGGGGAGTTCCCGCTTCTCATGAATTCCCGCCATTCGCTTCAGGACATTTCCACTGAGTTTCCTGGAGAGCAGCAGGTTTGTCAGCCGCGGATAGGCCCCGCAAACCCTGGCCACCCGTTCCACATCCTCCAGGAGCCGAATCCCCGGTTTGAGGCCGTCTCGGCTGACGAACGCGTGTTTGGCTTTCATGATGTCGGCGCGTATGTTCGGGCACGGGCAGAGCGCGCAGAAGTTGCACAGGTCCACGAGGCTTTTCAGTTCCTCGGGAGATGCCCTTTCCTTGGTTTCCATCTCCTTGTCGTAGAGCCTGTAGAGCTGGGGAAACACCAGGCAGGGAGTGTCCTCCATGAGATACCTGCAGATGTCGCAATCGGCACAGGCTTCCACAACAGCTCGGGCCATTTCTTCAGGGTCGCTGTTCGGCATTCATCATCTCCAAAACAGACAATCGGTGAGAACGCACACCGCAATTCAGAACCGATCCTTCTGTCGAGGCCCGTAACTGGCCTCGAACACCGGTACTCAGTGAGGCTGCAAAGCACTCTTCACCCTTTTTGCCAACTGTAACTTAACCCATGCAAGCGCCCGCTCGGCATCATCATCGATGTCAATGGCCAAGATTTCCTGCACATCCGACACATCCAATTCGATGTTAATATTTCTCAGATTCATCGTTCCTCCCTCTTTGCGGAGAAGAAAGCACCGCAGAGTTCATTCGCCCAATCCTCAAATGAAGAATCAAGGAAGCAATACTCACCGAACGCTGCGCCTGCTTGAGCAAAGACTGATTGGTGAGCAACGCCGCCTCGGCATCGAGCACGAAGTTTATGACACTGCGTCCGGCCTCATACTTCAGTTGTTCATTGCGAAGCACTTCCCTGGCCTGCGCAACGGACTGCTGTGTCGCCTGCACCCGGCTTTGGGCGCTTTCAAGTTCGGCAAGGGCAGAGCGTACTTCGCTCTGGATCTCGAGCTTCAGTTTGTTTTCGGCCGCCTGCGCAAGTTCACGCTGAGCAGCGGCCGCTTGGATCTGGCCGCGCCGCTTGCCCGCATCGAAGATGGGGAAAGTCAGGTGAACCCCCACAGCCCAGTCGCCTTCGGCATCATCCGGCTTGGGGCCCGTGGAACCCAAGCTCGATATGGGGCTGGGGCCTGCGAATTCATACGCGCCGGCTCTAAACTCCGTTCGTGGCCATTGGGAGAGCCGCGCTGCCGTCTCCAGGTCGGATGTTGCCTGAACCTCTTGTTTTTGAGATTTGAGATCGGATCTTTGTGCCAGAGCTTCAAGGAGCAGGTCCGACTCCCTTTCTGAGCGGGCCCGAACGGTCGCCTTTTCCGGCGGGCTGTACACCAGGCGCGGCAGGTCTCCGTTGAGTCCCATCGCTGCTGCCAGTTGGCTCAGGGATGTGCGGCGTCCTGCATCCAAACTTGCGAGATCACTATCAATTTGCGCCAGGCG
>CAZURN010000112.1:0-10650 GCA_964623165.1 uncultured Syntrophobacteraceae bacterium | reverse complement strand
TTGGTGCCCCCTCCGTGATTCGAACACGGGGCACACGGATTAGGAATCTCAAAAATAGGAAATCACGCAAAATCACCAAAGATTACTTATCATTTAAAATCAGTAACTTATTCTCTTGACTTCATCACCGAAAATTCTCTAAAATCACCCTTCAAGTTAGCTATACGTTAGCATTTTGGACTCACGGATAGTTTGTGCCCTATCGAATACTTTTCTGTTAGTTGTATGTTAGCAGCGGGGACATAACAATATGGTGACAAAATCAGAATCTCCAAAACGAACCCGAGTGCCCAAATTTCAGGGAGTCTACACACGAGAATCCCTCGTCCGCAGACATAAGGGGGCACCGGATAGATGTTTCGATATCTGCTATCGGGATCAGCGGGGAAAGCTCGTCTGGGAAAAGATAGGCTGGATGAGCGAGAAATATACTGCCGCCATGGCATCACAGATCCGTGCTGAGCGGGTAAGAGCTATCAGGCATGGTCAGGATCTCCCCAAACAGAAGCCAAAGGAAGTAACCTTGGGGGATGTGTGGAAACGCTATGACGAGTGGCTTGAATCCGGTAAGACAAAACCTTCTGCTGACCGAGGTTATTACAGTAAGCACATCCAGCCCATTTTTGAGAACACTCTGCTGTCTAAAATAAGTCCCTTCGATCTCGAACGTGTGAAAGTAAATCTCTTAAACAAGGGACTGGCGCCCGCCACTGTTAAGCACGTCTTAGTGCTAATCCGACAGTTGCTCAACAAGGCAATATCGTGGGGCATGTGGAAAGGTGATAATCCTGTAAGAAAAGTCAAGCTCCCCCGACTAAACAATCAAAGGGAACGTTTCCTGACGAAGGAGGAAGCACAGCTCCTACTGCAGGAACTAGAAAAATGGGGACGACACAATCACGATATTTGCATGTTGAGTCTGCATACAGGAATGAGAGCAGGAGAGATTTTCTCCCTCATGTGGCAACACATAGACATGGAAAATAAAATGATCCTCGTTGCCGATCCAAAGAACGGGCGCTCACGAAAAGCATTCATGACAGCGACGATACAGAACATGTTTTCTCAAATGAAAAGGGGCAAGCCCGAGGATTATGTGTTTCCTGCAAGACATGGCGAAAAGATTGATCGGATCAGCAACACATTCATGCGCGCAGTCGAGAACTTGGATCTCAACGAAGGCATCAAGGACCCTCGACAAAAAGTCGTTTTCCATACCCTGCGCCACACCTTCGCCAGCTGGTTGGCAATCCAGGGCACACCCATTCTGACAATCAAGGAACTTATGGGGCATCAGAGCTTGGCCATGACCGAGAGATACAGTCACCTGAGTCCTGACCACAAGAAGCAGGCGATCGAGGGGATCGAGAACTATTTTGCGGCTGCCGAGACGAGCGAAAATGAACACGCTGTGGAAGAAAGGGAGGGGAACTGATGCCCACGAAAAAACCTGAGGCAAAGGCTCGCAAAAGCAAAAAGCAAGACCAGGACAAAGAACTGAAGAAGAAGATTCCGGATTCTATTTCCTATCCTGAAAACCTTCCTCAGGCAGGACGTGAGTTGATGGATAAAGCCGTTTCTTTATTGAAACAGCGCAATGCCGAAGATGACACAACATTAAAGTGCGTATCCGAGCTGCTCGTCAAATTTTCGAATAAAAGCCCCAACGATCCCATTAAAAGCTTTGCTGCCGCTCCTGTCTTCCGAGAGGACTCTCCTTCAGCACAAAAGGACTACTCCAGCGCGGTAGAGGCAATTCAACTGCTTGGCGATGTCGTGTTTACTCTTCCAGACGCGGTATTGATCGAAGTCGTCAATACGTCTCTATTACACTGTATAAGAGTGGATCACCAAGAGATATACAGGGAGGTCGTGGCGCGAGGTGAGAAGCGGAGCTATTCTGCGGGATCGAGCGCCGATCTGGATATTTTGATAGCCTTGACCAGGGACCGTCTCGCAGAGCACGTATCCCTCTCGAGTGATAAGACAATGACGAATAAGGAATTCTTCAGGACGGCAAACGACGTGACGCGATTGCTGCACCTGCTTCTGGCATTGCGTCAAGTGGCAATCATCAAAGAGCAACAGACCAAAGGCACGTCTGATGGGATTTCCAAAGGACATTTTTTATTATTGGGACTGTACTGGGGTGCTGCGATAAACCCTGTCCAAGTATTTAGCGAGGAGTTGCAACGATTCTTTGTCCGAACGTCCGCAGCGGACGGAGTCACCGAGAAGAGATGGAAGGACCTGAATAAGCTGAAAGAGGAGGCACAGGAAATCGCAGACAACCAGTGGAGCCAGGAGGAGGAGATATCCACACATAACGAGATGGCCAAGTTTATCTACGACTCCGTGAAACAGGACTATTCCGACCTGCGAAAGAAGGAAGGCAAGCGAGTCAAGAACATCTCTGCGCGAAAGTCGGACAGCAGCGACCCGAAGAAAAAACGAAAGACGGTCGAAGAGCTGACAGATGAATTCTTAATAAAAACAATAAGGGACGCCATCATACCCATCGCGGAGAAGTGGGAGCCAATTAAAGGTCGAGTCCTTGTCTGGGGGAAAAAAGGCGTTCAGAAACAAGAAGACGAATAAAAAAATTCATTTCGTCGCGCACAATCTCTGCGCAACTAGATATCCTATCAATATTATTTAACAATTTACTCTTCACCAATCATGCCTTACCCCCTGTAATACCCTATCTGTACCCCTGCCTATAGCCTAATGTCACACTTTAATGAATTAATTCAATAGCTTAGATTGCTCCCGAAGCCAACGCAAAAGGGGGTGATTAAGCAAATGGACCGGCGGTTCCTAACATCGAAAGAGGTGGCGGATCTTCTCAGGACGACTCCTGGCCATCTGGCCAACCAGCGGATGCGCGGAGAGGGTCCCCCCTACTTCAAGTTCGAACGCAAGGTCCTGTACGAAGAGAAGACACTCAACGAATGGCTGGCGCGTCGTGAGGTAAAAACTAACCAACCTTAATAACCTTATTAGGAGACTAGAAAATGGAAAATGAAAACCGTGTCCAAAACGACACAGTGCATGAGGAAGTTAAGAAGAACGTAACCGTACCTGAGGGTACAAACCCTACCCCTGATAACCAGGGCCAACTTGACGGGGAACAAGGTGCTACCCTTGACCTTGCCGCTCTCCGTCTTGCCCATGGCAACAATTTCGGAGTCTCTGGCTATGGGATTACACACTACCCCCCTTTGGTTACCAGCCAGAACTTCCTGGTGAGTGAAACTTGGATTAATGACTGCCAGAACTCCAACAGAGAGGCCTCCGTGCTCGTACGCGAA
Organism: uncultured Syntrophobacteraceae bacterium; assembly: GCA_964623165.1. Lineage (GTDB taxonomy): Bacteria > Desulfobacterota > Syntrophobacteria > Syntrophobacterales > Syntrophobacteraceae > JAAYUJ01. The sequence continues at coordinate 7,339 of CAZURN010000112.1, read as the reverse complement.
GGTCTGGAGCATGTAAAGGTCGAGTTTGCCGACATGAACTCCCTCATGTCCCTTGCCCGAAGGGATGAGGCGGATCGAGCCATCAGGATTGGGAAGATCCTGAACGAGCTCAAGAAGCAGGTCCGTCGTAGTGGCCTGCAGTGGAGTGTCTGGTCTGCCGAGAACCTGCCGTTCATGGGCACGAGGAATCGGCAGAATTACCAGTTGCTCGCTACCCGACTGGACTGTCACCGGTTCAAGCAGCTCGGCATCGAACGACAGCTTGTCCTTTGTTCCGTTACCGATGAGCAGGTAGGCAAGGTGGAGGATCCCATCGGCTCCTTCCTGCAGCAGCACAACATCCAGTTCAACCCGACGGAAGAATTTAACCTGGTCGAGTTCATCCGACAGGTGGATGGTGCCGTGAACATGCAGAAGCTGCTCGACAAGGGGTTGAACAACGCCGACCCCGAGCTTGTCAGGGAGGCAACCCTGAAAAATGGAAGATTCGAACAATCCCTGGTCGAAGATCTCAATACCCTGAACCGCTGCGGCGGGGATATCAATGCCCGCCTTCGCGAACTGACCCTCTCGCAGGGCAGTGCCAGAGAAACTGGAATCAGCAGAAAAACACGTGATTTCAACACCTTCTCTACTCGGCTGGTGAACACGGTCGACTACATCATCAAGCACGATGACGAAATCGAACGGATCGAAACGCAGATCCTGCGGGATCTCATCGCGAAACTCCGTACCCTCGAGAACATGCTCGGGGCCACGCAGCGTCAAGCTGCATAACCCTCAAAGGGACCCTTCGCCCACGCGGCGGGGGGTCCCACTTACTTATCAAGAAGGAGCTTTCCATGAAACTATACCATGCATCATTGCACCTGGACGTCTTGAAAAAATACCATGAGTTGTTTGGAGAGAAGAGCAACGTGCTCCTGTCGCTTGCCGACGAGAGCAAGGATTGGCTGGCGTTTCTCATCGACTGCCGCCACATGATCGAGAGCCTGGTTGCCGATTCCGGCGCGTATTCCGTGGCAAACGGTACCTCCAACCTGACCCTAGACCAGGTCATCTCTCACCTGAAGCGGTGGGGTCACTACTACGATTTGTATTTCAACTTCGATACGGACTTCAGCGAAGAGGGGTTTGAGAACAACATCGCCCATCAGATCAAGATGGAGCAAGCAAGATTGAAACCCGTTCCCGTCATCCACAACTTCTTCGACGAGGAGATCGATTACTACATCCAGTCAGGAAAATACCAGTGGCTGGCACTCGGCTCCAGGCAGAGCTCGAGATTTGAGAATATCGAACATGCCGTCCGTCGGATCAAGGAGGGTAACCCTGCCATCAAGATCCACTGGTTCGGCGGCAGTCGATATGAGTGGTTGGTCCAGCTTCCCATAGCCGCATGCGATACGACCTCATGGGCGCAAGCTGGTGCATACGGCGTCATCAAGTATTGGAATCCGGAGAATCCAGAACTGGACAAGACCGATTACATCTATATCGGCGGCAGGATCAGGGAGTTTGATCCCAGCCTTCACCACTTCGTGACCTACCCTTTCAGGAAAGATCTCGAAGCATACCTGCAGGCTAATTTCGGGTTCAGCTTCATGGATCTCTGCGGGTACGACGACAAGCTCAACATGCAGCTTGTCAACATGAGGTATTACGCGGACCTGGAGCAGAGGATAAACGATGAGCGCCTGAAGCGGGGCATCACTCTGGAGTAAAAAGCGCAGGCGCCTGCGTTTTTGAGTATCTCGGAGGGGCAATCTACATTGTTGCCCCTCCCATCCACATAATACATTCTATTCAACTATAGTAAGAGGAGATTGAATATGTCGATTGACTACGAACAGGTCTTCACCGTTATGAAACAGTGCTTCACCGAGGCTGGAATGAAAATAGATTTTGAACACATTAACGACGACGAAGTTTACATCCGATCCGCCATTCGCTACGATGGGCAAACAGTGATTTTGGACTCCCGTCATTGGCCAAATACGGATTACGTAATAATCCGTTTCGTTCTTGGAGCCGTACCTCCGGAAGCGATAACCCGAAGTCGGATGCTCGAGGGTCTTAACTGGATGAATCGTGACATCACAAGTGGCCGTATCAGTATGGAGCCCGAGTCCGGAACATTATGTCTGCAAGATGAAATCTTTTTCACGCGCGCCGGGCTTAACAAGAAGCAGTATTCCTTGATGCTTAATCACTTAATAAAACACTACAAGGTGTATATGCCACGTATACAGAGACTTCTTTCCACCAATGAACATCCGGAAACGATATTTAAGATTCTTCTACTTTTAACTGACAATGGAATTGTAGAAGGCTGATCGTTATTGAAGTATTTCTCGAGGGGCAGTCTTCGGATTGCCCCTTTTCTTTTCCCTCTGCCAGAAACAGTCCCGTTCCTCTGATCTGTCTTGGTCACCAGAACAAATATTCAAATAACCACATAGGAGGACAGCACCATGGAACAAAACAACGACAACCAAATAGTTCAACTCAACATCAGCTTGTCCAAGCACGACAGGGACATGCTCCGCAGGATTGCTGGCAAGCGCATGATGGAAAACCCCAGCAAGGTGGAGAGCGCTGCATCGGTCGGGGCGGAGATTATTCGCAAGTATCTCGAGGAGCAGGAGCGCAGAGCAAGTAAGGAAAGGAAGGGGGAATAGCCATGATACTAGTGACAGAAAAGAACCTGAACAGACACGCATATCCTGTATTCAATGTGAAGGGCAGGAATATCACAACTCCTTATTCAATCGAAGAATCTACGGGTAAATTCATTTGCCAGGAAGGTTTCATGAAACCCTCAAATTGGATCGTGATGGATCTCCTGGCCACGTATGTATTTCACTACAGATACAGAAGCCCGACTGGCCAGATTGATTTTAATTGTAAAAAGCCAAAAGCCACTGAACAAATCGCACACGAAGGATCTCGAATGGGTATTAACGAGGATGTTCTTGATGTCATGATAAGGAGATCATATCAAGATAAAACGGGTCTGATCAACGATAGCGAATATAATGATATCATGAAATATTATTATTTTGATCGTTCTTGCCCTCCAAGAAATATCCCCCAATTTACTTTTACTGATACTGAGCTGAAGAAACAGGCCCCGTTTTTGAAGAAATACACTTCCCTGGATATATACAACCTGTTTAAGAGCACCGCTGACTGCAAGGTCGGCATGTGGTATCCAGTCCGGTTCCTAGATGGAAGTAGTACAAAAAATATTGAATATTGCAATTACGACTATCACTGCAGTTTCTTCACTATCACTAACGTCGCGTTCTCGAAGATGTCGAAAAACGACAAAGTACTGGAGAGGCGTTACACGATCCGATTCAATACGTACTTGGGCTACTTCTTTGTCCACAATGTTTTGTCTGCCTATACCGACTGGCTACCTGAGAACTTCTACAGTCTCTCCGATACGGCACAGCTCTATTACCGGAGATGCGTACTCCCATTCTATAACGGAGTTAAAAGTACGTTGAAGTTGGAAGAGGTTCAGAGCAGGCTGCAACTGATAACACATGATACGCATGGGCTAAGGAGGGTCATCAAAAGGTGCATGGCAGAGCTTGAAGCGGCTACTTACATCAAGGATGCGAAGGAAGAATATCTATATGGGCACTATTGCTACACAGCCCATAGAACTCCGTGGGGAATGCTGAAGAGGGATTAGCTGCATGTCGTCTAATACGTATTTGCAGGACTCTATATTTAAATATGCGGATCTCCAATTTCCATTATTGATATCTCTAATACGTATTGGCAGGACTCATATTTTCATTTGAAAATCATACTCTAATTCCATCTAGTTAAAGAGTAATCCTTGCCATATATAAATTAATAAAAATAAATATAAATCCATATAATTACTGGAGAAAGATCTGGGACAACCTTCGGCTGTCCCATTTCTCCAGCAACAAAACCCATAGGGGCAATTCCAATTACTTGTCTCAAGCACTGATCCAGGCAAAGACCTCCCGATTTCCTGAGCAGGACAAACCGCAGGCAAATTCAGAAAGGGACGTTAGTCCTCCTGACGCTCCCACGAGTTCCGTTGCCAATTGCACCTACCGCTCGGAAGAGTTCGTTATGGTGGTGTCCGCTGACTGGTTACTTCAGCAATGTCCCCGCTTGCAGTCTGGGACCATCGGATCTCAGTATGACTTTCTGGTAATTTTGTCAGTCTGTTTCCAATCCCTCCGATCTGTATCCAAACGCAGAACAAATATAATGAAAAGATAAGATCCAGGAAGGAGTCTTTCCAGATACATTCCTGAACTGATCTGTATCCGAAGGCAGAATAAATTATAAAGGCCAGAATCATATCGCAACAAGAAAGGTGGTGACATCTATGAAAAAGAGGATCTACAGCAGACCTGTCTCCGTGACCCTGACCGACGAGATGTTCAATCAGATTTACGAAATCGCTGAGAAGGAAGAAGTGAGCATGTCCGAGGTTATCAGGGCGGCGATTCAGGAGAAACTATCAACCCAACCAGAAAATACGAAACCATGAATTGGAGGAGTTGCATTATGGAAAATAACGCTATTCAAACCGGGGTGTACTCATCGATAGACGCACAGAATCATGACAATCTGATCAACAAGATTATACGTAGCAAGGACTTCATCACTCGTCTAGTATGGCCAATGGAAAAACATCAGCTTCGCGTCTCAGAAATCGTTGAAATGACCCGCATGGATGGTCGGTGCATTCTCAACATAGGGATTCACGAAAGCACGTCATATTTGCAACGGAGTCTCCACGTAGATATTTCCAATGGCGCTCCGACGCTTGAACAAGTTGCAGATTGTGTTTACGGCTCCGGTGCTGATGCAGACCAGCGGATAATTATTTATGGAGAAAAATTCAATATTCAATGCCATTATCCGATGGGAAATAAATATTTCGTTGCCGATCTGGTCGCTCTGGCCAGACACAACGGTATTCCCTTAAGTCTCGTTCAACTTGAAGATTGCACCGGCTTGGACGATGGAGGACTGTATTACCATTTGATTCATTCCGCATTTTCTCCCCAACGGTTGAAGTCAGCAACCTTCCCAACAAGAAGGCAAATCCTTGAGAAGGAGTTCTGGTCTGCTTATTATTACATGTTCTGTGAGGCAGGAGCCCCTGCATTGAAGAACCTGGAAACCATTTTGTTTAGCCGATGGGAGACCGGGTACCCTATAGGTAGCTTGAGGACAAATACGAAATGGAACGATGAAGGATTATTCATGTATGTCGAGGGGGGGCCAGATGATGATGACATGAGGTATCTGAAAGAGAATGTTTCCCTGCTGCAGAGCAAGTTCCTCGGTTGCCCGATAAATATAGAAACCGGAGATATAGTGGTCATATCTGTACGATTGCTTGATCTTCCCATGAGACAGTTGATTGAGATGACCCCCGAGCAGAAAAGCTTTTATGGCGCATACGTTTACGATCAGGAATACCCTTTTTATGGGAAAGTCCGAGAGGTCCTTGAGCATAAAGAGGCTAAATAATAAGCTGCTTGCTGCTCAATAATGAATCGTGTCAACAGTCTTGATATAAGAACTCTATGGCTTATCATGCATAATACTTTTTTGAGGTGAATCACATGAATAGTTCAACCAGTTGGAGACCGTCTGAAATCATTATTAACAGTCAGGTGAGGAACGATCCGGCTACGACCTTCTTTTTGCAGCAGTCGCCCAATGTGCCGGTGAAGTATATCGATAGCGGGATATCGAATGATGTGGTCGAAGTATCTGAAGTCTTAGGAAGCTGCGGGGACGAAATGCTGGATCAGATAATGGCAGGCAAGCGTGTTGTCTATATTGCTCCGGCAGGGAAAGTCGTGGATAAGTTTACCATGCCAGACAACAGGATGCTCTGCCCCCACTTTGACCGACTCAAGTTGGCGTCCAATGGGTGCTTCTATCAATGCGACTGGTGTTACCTGAAGCTGACCTATCGAGCCCAAGAACCATACATCACCATTCGGGTCCAACATGATAAAATCAAGAGACAGATACAGAAACGATTGAGTGAATCAGCGTTGCCTATCATGTTCAACAGTGGCGAACTTGCTGACTCCCTATCTCTTGAGCATTTGACTGGAGCGATGAGGGTATTCATCCCATTCTTCGGTCAAACCGGCAATGGATATCTCTTCCTGCTCACCAAGAGTGACAATGTGGATTGCATACTTGACCTTCCTCACAACGGGCATTCTATCATCGCCTGGAGCATGAACAACGAAGACGTGTCCAGAAAATATGAAATCGGAGCGCCTGGCTTTGAGCGAAGGCTCGAGGCAGCCTACAAGGTCCAGCAGGCAGGTTATCCTTTGCGGATCAGGATTGACCCGGTCGTGCCTTTCGACGGCTGGCAGAGGGCCTATGCCGACACGGTGGCCAGGATATTTCAGAAGATAGCGCCGGACAGGATAACCCTAGGCACTTTGAGATTTGAAGAGCAATTCTATAGGATGCGAAAATCAATGCTCATGACCGGTCCGGAATTGCTGCAGATGATGGAAGAGATGGTGCCCATGTTTCAACCCATGATCATTCAAGGTTCAAAGAAGCCGAAAGCAGGCAAGTACAGCTTTACGGAGGATAAGCGGGTTGAGATATTTGATTTTATGATTCGAGAGATCAGAAAGCACTCTGGCTGCACTGTTGCGTTGTGCAAGGAATCGGCCAATGTCTGGAATCGACTGGGATTGGACTTATCCCAGTGCCGGTGTGTCTGCCAGTATGATCATGCGGATATGCGGCGCTAAATCGAGCGCAGTATTCCCACTCGAAGGGATACCAGACAAGTGTTTCCTGTGAACCCATGCTGGATGATAACATACAGGATGTCGTGGAACAGGTGATGCCCTACGTCACAGAGACAGTCTGGATCGGGAAGCCGAACATGTTGAAGAGTCGGTTATCCATGAATGGCCATAACGATGAGGAGACCATGGCAAAAGCTGAAGAGCTGCTGCAATCACTTTCAGACCAGTTCATCTGGGATCTCTATGACCGGTATAAAGACAACCCGAAGATCAGGTGGAAGGAGAGTATAAGCAAGGTCGTGGGGAGTTGGTAAGGCGTGGTTGCCAGGACACCATCAACCTGGAGACCCTCATGGTCATGGCGTACAATCTCAAACTGAAGGATACTCCATTCCGTGGAATCGATGATCTGCCATTGCCGATTGCGCCGGAGATATCATTCAAGGCAGACTTGGCTACAGTTGATAGAGTTAAGAATATAGGCGGATGGTCGTGGTATTAGACAGGTTTGGTTTCGTGAATTGCGTAATGTG
>CAZURN010000111.1:0-10726 GCA_964623165.1 uncultured Syntrophobacteraceae bacterium | reverse complement strand
CGTCACTACTCCCGCAATGTGGCGCTGCTCCATGACTACGGTCTGTATGAATTCACCATCCTCGTAAGGAAATGTCCATGAAAAGACTCGTCATCTTTGGAGCGGCGGACATTGGACAACTGGCCCATTATTATTTCACCAAGGACAGTCCGTACCAGGTGGCTGCATTCACAGTGGATGCCGAATACATGACTGCCAAGGAGTTTTGTGGTCTTCCCGTGGTTCCGTTCGAAGAGATTTTGGCCCATTATCCTCCCGAAGAATACCTCATGTTTGTTGCCCTGAGCTATGCAAAGCTGAATCGGTTGCGCAGGGAGAAGTACGCCGCTGCGAAAGAACTTGGCTATCAACTGGCGTCTTACGTGAGTTCCAAAGCCACTGTCTTTGAGGGAGTCCAGGTGGGGGACAACTGTTTCATCCTGGAGGACAACACCGTTCAGCCTTTTGTGAAAATCGGCAACAACGTGACGTTGTGGAGTGGCAACCATGTCGGCCACCATTCAACCATTTCCGACCATTGTTTCATTGCCTCGCATGTGGTGATTTCCGGGGGGGTCGCCATTGAAGAGGCTTGCTTTATCGGGGTGAATGCCACACTGCGCGACCACATCACCATCGGGGCTCGGTGCGTCATCGGTGCAGGCACCCTCATCCTCGGTGACACGGAACCCGAGGGCGTCTACATCGGCACCGCCACGGAACGATCGGCTGTCTTAAGTTCCCGCCTGAGGCGAATATAGAACAGAGTCAACGTGACAACGATGAGATGGCGTAAACTTGGGCAAGTCTTCTGCCCTAACAGTCTGAAGCCCTGGATGGTTTCTCACGCCAGCAACCCGGTGGCGGACCAAGTCGATGACGACATTTACAGGATTTATTTCAGCACGCGTGATGTAGAGAACCGTTCAAGCATCAGTTGGATTGAGATCGACATACGCAGTCCATCCGTGGTGCGGCGCATTGCGGAAAGCCCGATATTGACGCCGGGTCCCATTGGTTGTTTCGATGACAGCGGTTGCTCGGTTGGATCCATCGTGCGAAGGGACAAACGGATACTGCTTTACTACATGGGCTGGAATCTGGGTGTCACGGTTCCTTGGCGCAATGCGATTGGCTTGGCTGTGTCCGAAGATGGGGGCGAGAGTTTCCAACGGGCTTCTCTTGCGCCTGTTATGGATCGATCTCACGTCGATCCATACACGATTTCCTATCCTTGGGTCCTAAAAGAAGGCAACCTGTTCCGCATGTGGTACGGCTCCAACTTGGCTTGGGGTGCCGAGGCGGCAGATATGTCTCACATGATCAAGGGCGCTCGTTCAATAGACGGTTGCCACTGGCAACGTGACGGAAAGGTTTTGATCCATCCAGAGAACCCGTGCGAGTACGCCTTCGCGAGGCCATCCGTGGTGAAGGACCATGACATTTACCGTATGTGGTATGCATACAGGGGTGACACTTATCGCATAGGCTACGCCGTGTCACATGATGGTGTGACGTGGGTCCGAAGGGACCAGGATGTTGGAATCGACCTATCAGTAGATGGCTGGGATTCCGAGAGCATCGAATATCCATGCGTCTTTGACCATAAAGGAAACCGTTTCATGTTGTACAATGGAAACGGATATGGTAAGAGTGGGTTCGGATTAGCTGTTCTTGAACGTACATAATTCCTGAAGTAGTAATGATGTCGACACAGCTTCTTGACTATGCATATATCATTTCCACCATTGTGTTCACTGTATACGGGCAGTTGATTCTCAAGTGGCGCATTGGTTTCTTTGGATCTTTACCCAATGATTCATTGGAAAAGCTTCGGTTTCTAACGAATTTACTTCTTGACCCTCTTATCCTGTCCGGATTCGTCGCCGCATTTATAGCTTCGCTGGCCTGGATGGCTGCAATGACCAAGTTTGATCTTAGCCATGCTTATCCTTTCATGAGTCTGAACTTTGTTGTCGTGTTGATACTCAGCGGGTGGTTGCTGAATGAGCCGCTGTCATTTCAGAAGTTTGCCGGTGTAGGACTGATTGTTCTAGGAACATTGCTTGCCAGTCGTGGGTGAATGCCACGCGTCCGGATACGAGATCCCAAATTTAAGAGATGCCGTAAGCATCGCTGACGGCCATTGTGAATCCGTAGATGTGAAAAAATCAGTATCCAGACGCCGTCTCTGAAGACAGTCAACCTGATACTGATTGACAATTGGCCTCATGGGATGCATTTCCCTTTTTGAAATTGATGTCTCCCAGCTGAAATATCAGTCTGGATGTTGTATTCATGGCCATCCTAGCGAAACTTATCAAGAGAACTTGTATCCAGCCAGCATCCTATTCATTTTTGTTTACCTTGGCAATTTTCTGTACAATTCTCATCTTTTTCGATCCCCGTTGGGCAACAAATGATGACGTCGCAATGTCAATGGTTGCCCACGGATACGGGATTGCCCACTGTGGTTCTCCTCATTTGATCTTTTCAAATATCCTATGGGGCTACATCGTCAGATCTATGCCCGTTGTCAATGGCATCTTGGGATACTCGGTCGCTACCATTGCCGCCTTATTATTTACCGGTTGGGTGACTTTTTATGTTCTCTTGCGCCTGGGTGTGGGCTTCATTGTCTCATTGCTTGCTGTTACCTTGGTCGTCTCTCGACCGATGCTTTTTCCTCAGTTCACCATAATTGCGGGGCTTCTGACCGTCGCAGCGATCATCGGCTGGAACCTGCACGCCCGCCAAGGCGGGTATGGCAGTCTTATTGTTTCCTGCCTGCTTGCCTTCTTCGGGTATTTGATCCGAAGCCAGGAATTTTTCCTGATCCTTATTGTCTCGCTCCCATTCATGCCTTGGCGCGAGTTGAGAGAGCAACGCCCCTTTCAGTTGGGGCTGTGTCTGCTTCTTGTCTCCATAGTGTTCGCCAGCCTGGTTGACCGCAGAGCGTACAGTGGGGATGATTGGAGAAGGTTCTCTGAACTGAATCGAGCCCGTGCTCCTTTTACGGACTTTGGCGCAGATATCCATTTAAAGCGCAACACTGAAATCATTGCTCGCTATGGTTATTCACAAAATGATATTGATCTGTTAAAGAAGTGGTTTTTCGTTGATTCACAACTGACAGATCCCAATATGTTGAACAGGATGCTCGCTGAATTAGGGCCAATTGCTTTTCAGGATAATTCCGCCAATTCTGCACTGTTGGCTGTTAAAGCCTTATTTGATATCAAACTGCTCCCGTTGTTTTTATGTGGTGGTGCTTTTCTGTTGCTATTTCACACTCGGACCTTGATCCTCTCCTGGTTGATATTTGTGTTCGCCTTGCTTGGGATGGGAGCTGCCGGAAGACCGGGTGTGATACACGTATACTTGGCCCCACTGGGATTCTTGTGCCTCGCCCCATTGGTGGCCGGAGGAGTGAAGAGATCTGTGAAACATCGGATGGTGTCGCTTGCGTTCTTGATTGCCTGTGCAACCCAGGGCTATTTCCTGATGAACGAAGGACTGCAATCCCAAGAATCGATCCAGCAAGTCCAGAGAGAACTTGCATCGCTTCCCATGGGCACAATCGTCAGTTGGGGGGATGCTTTCCCTTTTGAATGTGCTTTTCCACTACTGGTGAAGGATTCTGCCTCCGGAGGCATACGTCTGTATGCCCTGGGAGTATTTACACTCGCCCCTTTTTCAGTGGCAGTCGCGGAGGAAAAATCGGGGCGAGGCGTGATCGAGAGGTTGCAAAGCAGCGAGGGCTTACCAGTGATCGCTGATGATCGAAAAATCAATCTGCTCCGCAATTACTGCGATGAGCGACTGAAGGGCGAATTGCACACCTTGCACAGTCAAACGGCGCAGTATGTGTCGTTTTGGCAAGTGCGGTGCGATGTGGGTGACTGAAGGACTTGAACTCAAGTACGGGCCAAATCCGCGTCGATGAAATTGAGAGGAACAATTTCTATTTTGCTGAAATATCGAAGTTCCACACAGAAGCACTGATCCAAATGCTGGATCGTGCGGGTTTGTCCCATTTTGGACCGGGGCGATCTTGTGCTTAAGGACAAAGTTGCAGCCAAGCTGGTGAGGCCCAGGGGCTTATGGCCGCGCACTTCTCCGCGCCTGCAAGGGGCTGTGCTGCATCTGTAACTCTGCTCGATTCGATCTTGAACGCAAAACCGTATGATGCGTCGCAGAGGAGGTTTTGTGCGCTACCGGATTTATGACTCTATGTGCACGGCTTCTGGTGCACAGATGTTTTGCGATCTTCTTTGCCGCATTGGGCTGCCGGTTCAGTGGTCTTCAGTGTCGTTGGGTTTATTCTTGACACGGGGAAGGTGAAAGAGGATGTCTCACAACAAACGTATTCCCTTCAACTGGCCTTACATGACGGGCAAGGAGTTGTACTACATTGCGGAGGCTCACTTTCATGGTTCTCTTGCCGGTGATGGCCCCTTCACCAAGAGGTGTCACGAATGGCTGGAGAAAAGGACCGGCTGTGCGAGGGCCCTCCTTACCCACTCATGCACGGCGGCCCTCGAGATGGCTGCACTCTTATTGGACATCCAGCCGGGCGATGAGGTCATCATGCCCTCATACACGTTCGTCTCCACGGCAAACGCTTTTGCCCTCAGAGGGGCAGTTCCCGTTTTCGTCGATATTCGAGAGGATACGCTCAACCTGGACGAGCGGCTCCTTGAAGCGGCCGTCTCCAAACGCACCCGGGCCATCGTGGTTGTGCATTACGCTGGTGTTTCCTGTGAGATGGACGCCATCATGGACGTTGCTGCAAAGCATGATCTGTGGGTGGTTGAAGATGCAGCCCAAGGCATGATGGCTTCCTACAGGGGACGGCCATTGGGTGCCATTGGGCATTTGGGTGCTTACAGTTTTCATGAAACCAAGAACGTGATCTGTGGGGAAGGGGGGAGTCTTCTGGTCAACCTCGCTGAACTGGTTGCGCGCGCGGAGATCATCAGGGAAAAGGGGACGGATCGAAGCCGTTTCTTCCGTGGGGAAGTGGACAAATACACCTGGCAAGAGGTGGGCTCCTCTTATCTCCCGGGTGAACTGGTTGCCGCTTTCCTCGCAGCACAGCTCGAGGAGGCCGATCACATTACTTCCCTGCGCCTGGGAAGCTGGCAAGCCTATCATCAGTTGCTCGCTCCACTCGAATTCGCCGGGCTCTTACGGCGTCCGATCATCCCTTCCCATTGCGTGCACAACGCTCACATGTATTACATTCTGTTGGCGCCGGGAGTGAGTCGAGAGAGGGTTTTGAGGGGTTTTCTGAAACATGACGTATGGGCTGTTTCGCATTATGTGCCGTTGCACTCATCACCGGCAGGGCGTCGATTCGGAAAATCGCACGGAGAACTCCCAGTGACAGATTCCATCTCAGGCAGGCTCATCCGGTTGCCTCTTTGGGTGGGGATTTCATCAGAGCAACAGGAGATGGTCGTTGAATTGCTGGCCGAGATGCTTGGCCAGCATTCATGACCTGAGCAATCATGAATTGTACTTTTCAAAGCCCAACCTTTTGGGGTGAGGTTATTTGTACTGGAGTACAGTTGTAGATATTCAGGTTATCACTAACTATGCCCTTAATATTTATATATAATTAAATATCCAAATATATAAGATTTAACAATGAATAAAAAGCTTATTGTTTCATCAATTGCTATGGTGTGGTTGTTGTCTGTTGTACTTTTCACCATGATTCTTTATTTTCAGGTTGATACCGATATCCAGAATCACACCAAATATACTTTGCAGATGATCGACGGAGCGGTCAGCCCTCCCGCCAACTTTCTCTATTACATTGCGCAGTATCTTATTGCACAGTATCTGATTCCTCATCCCGGTTCCACTCTACAGCAGCTATATGTGGCGGCGGTCTTTCTGCTGTCCGCTGCAGTTGCACTAAAATACATGATAACATACCGATTTCTCTTGTCACTATGGGTTACCGAGGTCACATCGTCAACCTGTCGTGAATGTTTGGTCGTGTCATTTGCTCTATGCTTGATACTCGTGATGGCAATTCCTTTGCCTTTGCTGGTAGGGGGGCGATACTACATTGGACACATAACCCCGAATGTGTGGCATAATTCCACCACCATCTTTGTGGCACCCTTCTGCCTGCTGCTGTTTTGGATTTCTTACAAGCAATTGGTTGTGCCACATCGCTCGAGGTTGTGGCTGATCTCTGTCCTTGTCGTCCTGATACTGACCATAAAAGCGAGCTACTTGTTCGTTTTTTTCGTCACCTATCCACTGTTTCTCATGATCCAGTATCGTTCTGGGAGAGAATTCTGGATCAATATGGGTCCTGTTCTTCTTGGTGCTGTCTTGCTGGCGTTGCAGTATTATGTGATTTACTGTCTGGAGTACACGAACTATGGCATTAGAAATGATAACAGGGTGGCCATTCATCCGTTTCTTGTGTGGTCCTACTATAGTCCGAGCATTCCCCTGTCTTTGCTCGGATCTCTGGCCTTCCCCATTGCATACTTGGCTTTCTATTGGCGTGACCTTGGCCATGACCGCTTATTGCAATATGCGTTGGCGGGTTATCTCGTTGGCGTTCTGGTAATGAGTCTGTTTGTGGAAGAAGGCTCACGTCGAACGCACGCCAATTTTTTCTGGCAGGCTTTCCTGTCTGCTTACATGTTGTTTATGGTGCTCGTTGGACGGCTGGTGACACAAATGGACAGGGACGCAGTGAGCGCGGGGAAGCCGTTGACCATCAGTGCAATCCCGTTGGTGTTGTCCAGAAGAAATCTTTTCATCTTGGCGGTCTTTCTTATCCACCTCATCGCAGGGATTATTTATCTCGTCAGGCTGTTTGTGCTGCGCAGCTTCTACTGATTCCGGAGCTGAACCCCGCGGCTGTGCCTGGCCTGGGTTTCAGATGTGGTGAAACACAAGAACGCCCGAGTCAAACAGGGTGATGAAAAGGGCGAGCGCTATCTTGTGTCTGTTCAGCAGCTCAGGAACAGGTTGCATCATTTTTTTGGGGGATCGCCCTTCCGGCTGATCACCTGATCCCCAAAATGACCAGTCGGAATTCTTTACATGACTCTTGCTCGCCAGGATTCCTGACGAACAGCGAAGCTCGGCCGGACAACCGCGACAATCCTTTTCTGTTCAAGCATTGACAGGCATTGCCCGCGAGGTACTCCTTGGAGAGAAGCGCTGGAAAGATATGTCGGAATTGTTTACGATTCACGTTCTGCTGCTTTGATCAAATCTAAACTAATATAATAAAATCAGATGATTAAAACATTGGATCACATCTTGCACAGGTTAAATTGCGAGCTGAGAGGGTTTCTCTAACTATAGAGTTTTTCAGATTGGAGACTTCAAATGAAACGACTTCTGGCATTCTTTCTTGGGATTTCTCTCGTCTTTTCTGCGGGGCTTGCCAATGCCACCAGCTTTACCCTCGAATCCATAGGCGTTTCTCTAAACACTTCGGATCCTGGCTTGGTACTATACTGGAATCAAGTTCAAACGACGCCGGTGACATTCAACTTGAATAACGTGGGTGACAGTGTCACGGCAGCGCTTTTTACGATCGGCACTTCCGAAACCTGGTCCAACTCTGATGATCTGAATCCGAAGCCAATCACCGCGACATTCACCTTCTCGGATCCATCAGTGACAGCGGTCGATACAGGAAGCACGCAGGGGAACCTGTGGTTGGGGTTCCTTTCGTACGGCACTGTGAGCTGGAATGATCCCGTTTATTATAGCTTCGGCACGACCGGCCAATTTTCGATTGATTTGTCAAACGTTTGGTTCACGACTCCGGGGTCTGCCGTTGTGTACGGGACCATGACTCTTACACGTGCTGATAGCGCCGCTCCAGTCCCTGAGCCCTCCACCATGCTCCTCCTCGGCTCTGGCTTGTTGGGGCTCATGGGATTCAGGAAGCGGTTCAGGAGGTAGATTCGGATCCGCCTTTTGCAGAACGACACGGGGGGCACAAAGTGCCCCCTTTTTTTGCTCTCTTGCAGACGCCACAATTCTTTTGGGCTAGATTCCCCGATAGTCAGGCTTCTTGCGCAGCAGGACTCCTTCCGCTGTTCATTTCTGATCGACTCATTGTCCACTGCAATGATAAAGAGGGATTGCAACCCTTTCGGTGAATGACCACTGTTACGGACCCGAAGCTCTACTGGTGATAAGGGCTCCGGGCCGGTCAGGCAATTGCTGAACTGACAATCTCGAACTCTTGCCCCAGCCCCATACTGAAGGGGCATGGTTCCAACATGAGGGATTCCATGAGAAAATTGAATGCTTTCTTGCCGTTTTGTTTGACTCTTCTGCTGATTTCTGTGGCTGTTCCTGGAAAGATGGAGGGATCCAACGCCGTCACCCGGGCCAGTTCAGGCTTGGGTGCGTCGTCGCGTGGAGATTCATCAGGAGGAATCGCCCCAATCAACAGCGCCGGGAAGGCCTCCAACATGCTCCAGTTCCAGGCGGGGGTGCACATCCTGGGGTTCCAACCGAACAGGGTGTACCTCGCTGGTCTGGACCATGCCCTCTCCGTCGAATTCCTGGGAACACAGGGTACGATGCCCACATCGGTTGCAGGCTCAGCGACCAAAAACAACTCGGGCAAGGCACCTCACTTGCCAACGGTGGTTTACAGCAATCTCTGGGAAGGCATCGATCTCACCTATGCAGCGGCACATGACGGAATAGCCGAAAGCACCTATCATCTGGCACCGGGTTCGGATGCAGCACAGATCCGGCTCCGGTACAATGTGCCGGTCGAACTGCAGGGAGATGGCTCCCTCAGGACCAGCTTTGCATGGGGCTATCTCACCGAGTCGGCCCCGGTGGCTTGGCAGGAAATCGAGGGGAACCGTGTGCCGGTTGAGGCAGGGTTCAGGGTGTCAGGCAATGAGGTGGGGTTCGTTCTGGGTCCCTATGACCGCGCACGGCCTTTGATCATCGATCCGACGTATGCATGGCATGCCTTCTACGGGGCGGGGGAAAGCAACTTAGACACTGCAACCAGCATTGCCCTGGATGGTGATGGCAACATCTATGTAACAGGATGGAGCAGTGCCACCTGGGGATCTCCTCTCCATCAGTACAGCGGGGGGCTCTCCGACATCGTTGTGCTGAAACTCAACAGCAGTGGGGCCTACCAATGGCACACCTTTTACGGAGGAAACTTGGGCGACGTTGGTTTTGGAATAGCCGTGGACGGAAGCAATAACATCTACGTCACAGGAAGGAGCGAAGCAACATGGGGGGCACCAGGGCACGAACACAGCGCGGGAAACAACCCAGACATAGTTGTGCTCAAACTGGACCCCGACGGGGGGCTTCTCTGGAACACGTTCTGCGGATCAACCAGTGACGACAACGGCTACGGCATTGC
Organism: uncultured Syntrophobacteraceae bacterium; assembly: GCA_964623165.1. Classification (GTDB taxonomy): domain Bacteria; phylum Desulfobacterota; class Syntrophobacteria; order Syntrophobacterales; family Syntrophobacteraceae; genus JAAYUJ01. The sequence continues at coordinate 1,344 of CAZURN010000111.1, read as the reverse complement.
CGTCGATGGGGACGGAAACGTTTTTGTCACCGGGGGCAGTAACGCAACCTGGAGCTTTGACTCTACTGCGCCTGTCCAGTCTCATAGCGGTGGTGTCGACATTGTCGTGCTCAAACTCACCAGCAGTGGGGCCTACCAATGGCACACCTTCCACGGATCAGGCACGAACGACTCTGGCCTTGGCATTGCTTTGCACGGTGGTGACATCTATGTCACTGGATGGAGCGATGCAACCTGGGGGGTTCCCGGCAATAGCCACAATGGCCTCCTCGACATTGTTGTACTGAAGCTCGATGGCAGCGGTGGCTACCTCTGGCACACATTCTATGGAGGGGACAGCAACGACGCTGGCCAACGTGTGGCTCTGGACGGGGAGGGCAACATCTATGTTACCGGGTACAGTGGTTCGGCCTGGGGATCTCCAGTAAATAGCCATAGCGGTGGTTTTGACATTCTTGTATTGAAGCTCAACAGCCTTGGCGAGCGCATCTGGCACACGTTCCACGGATCCAGCAGTGCTGATTATGGCAACGCCATTGCCGTAGACGGCAGCGGAAACGTTTACGTCACTGGAGCCTCCAATGGAACCTGGGGATCTCCCCTTCATGCGTATAGCGGCGGAGGGGACGTCTTTGTGTTGAGACTCGACACCAGCGGCGCATATCAATGGCACGCCTTCTACGGGTCAAACGCTTCTGACAACGGTCAGGGTGTTGTCTTGGACGGCAGCGGAAACATTTATGTCGGCGGATTCACCTATGGAACCTGGGGGTCTCCCCTCAATGCTTATGCCGGCGGAGGGGACATCTTTGTGCAAAAACTCATGCAGCCCGAGGTTGGGTCTGCTTACTTGAACGAAGACGGAAGAGCCGACATCCTCTGGAGACACGCGGTTGCCGGGACTGTGCACGCGTGGCTCATGAACGGGACTTCCATATCGGGTCAGGGCACGGTGGGCAACGTGCCCGATCTCAACTGGAAGATCGAAGGGGTCGCCGACCTCAACGGTGACGGAAGAGCCGACATCCTCTGGAGACACGCGGTTACCGGGACTGTGCACGCGTGGCTCATGAACGGGACTTCCATATCGGGTCAGGGCACGGTGGGCAACGTGCCCGATCTCAACTGGAAGATCGAAGGGGTCGCCGACCTCAACGGTGACGGAAGAGTCGACATCCTCTGGAGGCACGCGGTTACCGGGACTGTGCATGGGTGGCTCATGAACGGGACTTCCATATCGGGTCAGGGCACGGTGGGCAACGTGCCCGATCTCAACTGGAAGATCGAAGGGGTCGCCGACCTCAACGGTGACGGAAGAGTCGACATCCTCTGGAGGCACGCGGT
>CAZURN010000110.1:0-10784 GCA_964623165.1 uncultured Syntrophobacteraceae bacterium | reverse complement strand
TGAACTGTTCGAGGATGCAGAAGCTCAGAACCTGGCAGCGTTCCCTCTGGAATGCACCCGTGCGCTCCCTTCCCAGAAGTTCTCTGTAAAACCCCGAAGGATCCGGTTGACCCGAGTGGAGTAGACTCCAGGCCCAAAACGTATACTTCATGTAAAAGCGGGGCCGGGGTTCCACGTGCCAGCCAACCACAGCGATCTGGCCGTCGGCGCACAAGAGGACATGCTCGGGGTGAAATGCGCAGTGGGACAGATTGCTCCCCACCATTGGCACATGGATGGAAAAAGCGTTCTTGGTTCTTTCCCGGTACGATTCCCACTCGACACCGGGCCAAAGCCCCTCCGTTTCGATGGAATCGCAGAGGCCGGGAAGCTTTCCGTTGAGCCAGTGAAAGGATTTGGCGATCTCCATCTGGCGTGCATGCTTGTTGCTGGCATTGGTCACTTCAAGTCTCTCCGCCGAGAAACGGTCCACAAATGGAAGCGCCATGTCTCGCCCGGGTTCTTTTATTCGGAGCATTTCCTGGTAGAAGGGGACAAGGATGAGGGACCGCATCATGGCCTGGACTCTCCCGGCCGTCTCGTCGATGCGCTCCGCCATGCCCGGTGCCTCGAAGAGCCCTTGAGAGAGGGGCACGCCATCAATATAAGGATATAACACGAACGGGTCCTCAGGTTCAGACACGGGACGAGGCGTGATGAACGGCCCGTGGAGGTAGGTGAGGCTTTGCAGCAACTCACCCGAGGTATCATCTGCATTCCTCACCTTGAGCACCCAGTGTTTGCCTGTCACGTCCCGGACGAGCCACGCATTCCGGGAGTTCCGCATCAGACGGGGCTCCTCATCGAAATGGACGCGATAACGGATGCAGAACTCCCTCAGTTCATCAACCATGGGTGTCTCCTTTTCTGACACGGATGTCGAGACTGTGGATCGCAGTGGGATTCAGATCAGGAGGCTTCGACCAACTCCTGGAACTCGGCCGCCTCAATGACCTCCGCGCTCAAGAGCCTCTTGGCCACCTTCTCCAGGAGTTCCTTCTTCTCGGTGAGCATGTTCCTGACAACACCGGCCCGCTCATCCATAAGCGCTTTCACTTCATCATCCAGTTTTGCCGCCGTGGCCTCGCTGTACTCCTTGGCGCCGTAGCCCAGCTGATCCTGTCCAAGGAACACGGGCCCTTTCTGCCTCGGATAGGTCGAGAGGCCGAGGGTCTTACCCATCCCATATTCCGCCACCATTGCCCTGGCCACGTCCGTGGCCCTCTGGAGGTCGTTGTGGGCCCCGGTGGAAATGTCATCGAAAGCAATGGACTCAGCCATGCGCCCGCCAAGGAGCACATCGATCTTCCCCAGGAGTTCCTTGCGTGTCATCAGGTAACGGTCCTCTGTGGGGAGTTGCTGCGTATAGCCCAGCGCCGCGACTCCGCGCGGAATTATGGAGATCTTGTGAACCTTGTCCGCCCCTGGGGTGAATGCCGCCACCAGTGCATGACCGGTCTCGTGGTAAGCCACGATTTCCTTTTCCCTTGGATTGATGACCCGGTTTTTCTTCTCGAGTCCGGCAATGATGCGATCCACCGCCTCTTCCAGGTCCTCCATCCGGACGGCATCCCGGTTCTTTCTCGCCGCGAGGAGTGCCGCCTCGTTCATGATATTGGCAAGATCCGCCCCCGAAAACCCTGGGGTCTTCTGCGCGATGACCCTGAGGTCCACCTCGTCGGCAAGTTTCACCTTCTTCGCGTGTATCTTGAGTATTGCTTCCCGCCCGTTGACGTCGGGACGATCCACCAGCACCTGACGATCGAACCTGCCCGCCCGAAGGAGTGCCGGATCAAGTATCTCAGGGCGGTTCGTGGCCGCAAGAATCACCACACCCACTCGGGGATCGAATCCGTCCATTTCAACAAGGAGTTGGTTGAGGGTCTGTTCCCGCTCGTCATGGCCCCCCACTGCAAATCCGCCCCGAGCCTTGCCGATGGCGTCCAATTCATCGATGAAGATGATGCACGGCGCCTTGTCGTAGGCCTGCTGAAACAGTTCCCGAACACGCGCCGCCCCTACCCCCACGAACATCTCCACGAATTCGGAGCCGCTGATGGTGAAGAAGGGAACCCCCGCCTCCCCTGCCACGGCGCGGGCGAGCAGCGTCTTACCGGTCCCCGGCGGGCCCACAAGCAGAACTCCTTTCGGCATCCGGCCACCAAGGTTCTGAAAACGCTCCGGATGTCTCAGGTAGTCCACGATTTCTTGCAGTTCCGCCTTGGCTTCGTCGGCCCCGGCAACATCCCCGAATCGGGTCTCTATCTCCTTTTCAGCAAAGACCTTCGCTTTGTTCCTGCCGAACGACATGATGCCGGCGCCGGCGTTGGCGCCCATTCGCCGCATGAGCAGATACCAGATGCCAAAGAAGATCAGGGCCGGCAACGTCCATGAGACAAGATCCCGCAGGAACGTGTTCTCGGGTTGGCCACGAAAAACAACGTTATGCTGCGACAATTCATTGGAGAGATCTGCATCCACGCGAAAGGTCCTGAAACGGACCTCTTTGATCTGACCTTCCTCAGTGACACGCATCTTGCCCGCAAGCGCCCCTTCCGTGATGACCACCTCGATGATCTGGTCGGTCCTGAGTGCCTTGAGGAACTCGCTGTAGGGGATGTATCGCGGCTGGTACTGAGAAGCAATGAAATCCTGAATGAGCAGCACTCCCCAGACCGCTGCCACGACATACCAAATGGAGAATTTTGTGGTTTTTTCCATGACCTCTCCGCTCTGAATCCGAACCCGTGAAGTATCTCCACCGCTCAGGAAAAACCGATGCATCAACGCAATCAAGCGATCCAGGAGATTACCATAGCTTTTGAAAATATTGCAGAAAAGGATATGCGGCAAGGCCCAAAATCGTGGAAAGGAAAATGCAGGACAATGGGCAATTCCGCTGCCCGGGGCCGTGGCTTGCAATCCCGGCGCTGGGTCTCATTTGCCCTGCCCCTTCAGGCGGGCTGCCGTCGCTTCCAACTCCGTGGCCTTTCGTCTCCATGCGTCCCCGTACATTCGGCACGTCCTCGCCATGTGACCATACCATTGTCTTTCACGGCCTTCATCACCGGTGACGGTCCTTGCATCGGCAAACAAGCGCCTGCCCTCACCGTAAAGAACGATGACCCTGTTCATCATTTGAATGAGCTTGTTTGCCTGTGCGGACGTCGTAGGCTCCGACTCGCTAGCCAACTGATCCTTCAACTGTTGGATTTCAGCTTCCATCTTTTGCCAGGTCCGGCCGGCAGGTGTCTCTCCAATGAGATCCCCCACTGGATGAACCACATAGGGGAATATGATGGAGAGGGTCGCAGTCAGAGCGACCACCGACAGAACGTTTTTTGCGTTTCTCATGCTTCCCCCTTTGCGCTTCGAATGAGGTGACCCGAGTCATACCGCCCCGCCGATCCACTCCAAAGAATAACTCAAACCCGAAACCAATGCGATGGCCTAGCCGCTTGCGAGGAACCGGGCTCCCGCCTTCTTCCTTTACATCATAGGGCTTTGAGGTTACCCTCCTTCCATCCTCGGGGGCGGTCGGTTCGGGGCACACTGCTTCCTCTGACGCTTCTCCGCATTATTCTGGATGAAACAATCAGGTTTGGTTTCATGTCTCAGGGAGGATCTGAAAATGAAGCACACCCTGCGACGGGTTCTTACCAGCAAACTCCTGATCATCCCCGTTGCCGCAGTGGGTTTGTATGCCCTTGCTGGTTTCGTTCTGCTGCCCGCGCTCGTTCGCTGGGGGCTTCCCAAGTTCGCCAGGGAGCAACTCGGTTGCGAAGCCTCAGTGGATGCCGTGCACTTCAATCCCTTTCGCCTTCAACTCGAGTTGGCGGGTTTAAGGCTCAACGATCTTGATGGAGTGCAGGTTTTCGCCTTCCAGCGGCTCTTCGCGGACTTGCAGGCAGCCGGTATCAACCGCTGGACGCTCAAGTTCCGTGAAATTCGGCTGGAGCAGCCTTCGCTCACCGTCGTGCTGCAAAAGGACGGGAGCACCAATGTCCAGAAGCTCTTCGCGGCATCCGAAGGGACTTCGGAACCTCCCGCAGAGCCCTCCTCTGAACCCTCCCGGATGATTCTTCAGAATGTGGCCATCGTAGGGGGACGGCTGGAGATTCTCGACCGGCGCCAACCCACGCCGGCCGAACTCAAGATCGAGGAGTTCAATCTGACCTTGAGAGACCTCGCCACCGTCGGGAATCAAAACGGAACCTATGCTTTGTCGGCATCGACCCACGAAGGGGAGAGTCTCGAGTGGGAGGGGGACGTGACCCTCTCCCCAATCCGTTCCAAGGGAAAGATCTATCTCGGCAATCTGCGCTCCAGGACTCTATGGGAATTCGCGCGCGATCGCCTGAATATCGAGCCCCCCGGCGGCCTGCTGAATATCAGTGCCGCCTATCTGCTTGAGGCTGGCTCCGGCCCCATGCAGCTCACCCTCGAGGGAGTGCGGATGGACGTCACGGACCTTTCCCTCGAAGTGATCCAGGCCGACAGGCCAACCTTCACCTTGAAGAAGGCCGAACTCCAGGTCCCACGTTTTGACCTCCAATCCGGGGTCGTGGAACAGGGACTGCGGTTGGATGCTGCAGACGCCTCCCTCAAAATCCTCCACACCGATTCCGTGCCCCTTGAACTGAGGAAGGTGGAACTCCAGGTCCCACGCTTCGACCTCCCATCGAGAGTGATCAAGGAAGCCAGCCTGTTGATCGATGGTGGGGCCGCAAGCGTCCGCCTCGATTCGAGTGGTGAGGTGAACCTCCTGCGTATCGCTGCGCTCAAACCGTCCTTGGGAGAAAAAGACATAGAGGAACCCCTGCGCCGGCAAAATGAACAGCCGCCCATGGATGCTTCGCTTACGAGCCGCGCATCCACTCCTCTCAAAGTGTTGGGGGGCACGATCCACCTGAAGGGCATTGCCTTATCCTTCGAGGACATGAGCCGTACCACTCCGCTCATGGCACGTTTGGCCGGCCTGGATCTCCAGTCCAAGACGGACATGGAGATGCATTCGGGCGAGAACAAAGTCATTCTCAAGGACACGGCCTGCGAAGTCAAAGGATTGCGCTTCGGCGCACTCCGATCCGAGAACCCATTTATCAAGGTGGAAAGGGTCAGTGTTGAGGGGGGTGAGCTTGACCTGAATGGGCGCTCGCTTCTGGTGTCCCGCATGGCACTGGCCAACGGGCAGGCCGACGTGGTCCGGGATCGTGAAGGACGCATCGACTGGCTGCAATTCCTGGGAATCGGACCGGAAGCGCCGGAAGCTCCCTCTTCCACGACGGGCTCGGGAGGAGAGAATCCCTGGAGGTTCCTGCTCAAGTCTCTGCAATTGGAAAATTTCAGTTCGAATCTGTCCGACCTAGCCATTTCCCCCGACAAACCCCTCTTCACTATCAAGGCGTTTCGGGGGGACCTGAGGGACTTGGACGGCAAGTCTCCCCTTGGTTTCACAATGGATTTTCAATTGGATCAGGGAGGCAACGCAAGCCTCAACGGCATGGTGAACCCATCAGAGGGTTCGGTTGAAACGGAAGTCAACCTCATGGATTTCCCGCTCCTGCCCCTGCGGCCCTTCCTGGACCCCCATGTCAACCTGACCCTGCGGTCCGCTCTCCTTTCCACCCGTGGAAAGTTGCGCCATGCCGTAGCCGGGGCAGGAGCAAAGCTCATCTACGAAGGCTCTCTGAAACTTTCAAAGGTCTCGTTCAGCGAACCTGGTTCTGAAGACACCTATCTCGGGTGTGAGTCCATGGTGCTTCCGGAACTGAAGTTCACAGCAGAGCCCAACCGGCTCGACGCTGCTGAGGTCATACTCTCCAAGCCGGTGGGTGAATTGATCATTGCCACAGACGGAACCGTGAATGTGACGAAATGGGTCAAGAGCGGCACGTCCGGCAAGCCTTCCGCAGTTGCTGCCACTCCGACAGGCGGCGGAACGGAACCCTTTCCCTTTCGTATCGGCAAGATCAGGATTGAGAATGGGAACATGGCCTTCGCCGATTATAGCCTTCGCCCGTACTTCATGACGAAGATACACGACATGAAAGGCAGCGTCATGGGCTTTTCATCTACGACCAACTCCCAGGCCAGGATTCAGCTTAACGGCCGTGTGGACCAATACGGATTGGCCAAGATTGATGGGGAACTCAGTCTTTACGAACCCAGGCGCTCGACGGAAGTGGACATGGTGTTCCGCAACGTGGAAATGAACTCCCTATCTCCATACGCGGGCAAGTTCGCAGGACGCAGGATAAAGTCCGGGCGGCTCTCATTGGACCTCAAGTACAAGGTCAAAGAGAGCAAACTTGTGGGGGACAACAAGATCATCGTGGACAACCTGGTTCTCGGGGAACGGGTCGAGAGCCCTGACGCCGTCAATTTGCCCCTGGATCTCGCCGTCACCCTGCTTCAGGATTCCAAGGGGCGCATCGATATCGGGCTCCCTGTCACGGGAGATCTCGACAACCCTCAGTTCAGCATCGCCCCACTCATTTGGAAAGGGATCGTGAACGTCATCAAGAAGGTGTTGACAGCTCCATTTCGGGCGCTTGGAGGGGCTTTCGGCGGGGAAGAGAAAGACTTCACGGTCACCGCGTTTGAACCCGGCAAGTCTGAGCTGCCTCCGCCCGAGAAGGAGAAGCTGAAGAAGCTTGCCGAACTGATCAGGAACAAGCCACAACTTAAGCTGGTGGTTCAGGGACAGTACAGTGCCCAAGCGGACGGCATGCAATTCAAGGAACTGGCTGTCCGCCGTGCCGTCGCCGCAGTCCGGGGTGTTAAGCTTGGACCCGGTGAAGACCCCGGCCCTCTCGACCTGGGGGACTCCAAGACGCGGGATGCCCTGGAGGAACTTTACAGGGAACGGTTCGGAAAAACCGAATTGGAGGAACTTCGGGACGGAATCAGGAAAGGAACCATAAAACCCCAGATGCCTGAACCCGACCAGGGAGAGCAAGGAAAAGGCGGGAAACGCGGGCGTCTGAGAGGGTTGGTGGACCGCTTCAAAATCTACAAAGTGATTCCCGGCGCAATGAGCTCTGACGAATCAACCATGCTGGCAGCGGAAATCACCGCTCGGTTGATGGAGGCCGAGCCCGTTTCCGATGAAAGCCTTCGTGAACTGGCGCGTGCCCGGGCGAAGACCATCATCCGGGAAATGGAGACCACTAACGGCATCGCTTCCAACCATCTTGCCGCCGGGGATCCCGAACCTGCCACGGACGGCGCGGAACCCGCTGCCAGGCTATCCCTCGACACCCTGTGATGGCGCAGCCCCTGAATGCCCTGTCACAATGCGTTGTCAATCCGGCAAAGCCGTGTTTTCGGCCTTGCAGGGTTTTCCCGGTCGGCCGCTCGCCTCTCCATGATTTTTCCTGGTGAGCGTGCGAAAGTCGTTGACGCATTGACGCCGATGCGTGCTATGCTCCTCGCCCCCTAAGGCACGGAGGACACCGTGACAGCCCGTGGGCTGTCTTTTTGCTTATGGCATGAGAGGTATGCTTCATGAGTCGCATTCCGAAGCGCGCTGCATTTGGGCTGATGTTTCTTGCTGCTGTTGCTCTCATGGGTTTCTGGACTCTTGGACCGGCGAGCAAGACATCCGCTGCCTTCCGTTCCGTCCCGGTGAAACGTGGGGACCTGGTCGCAACCATCGCGGCCACGGGCACAGTGGAACCCGAGGAAGTGATCGACGTGGGTGCCCAGGTGGCTGGGAAAATCCTCTCCTTCGGGAAGGACCTCTCCGGCAGGTCCATCGATTACGGTTCAAACGTGGAGGAAGGAACGATTCTGGCCCGGATCGACGATGCTCTCTACTCTGCAGACGTGGCCCAGGCACGAGCACAACTGGAACAGGCCAGGGCAGGAGCGCTGCGGGCCGAAGCCGACCTGGGACAATTGCAGGCGAAGCTCCTCCAGGCGGAGCGAGACTGGAAACGCGCCCAGAAGCTGGGGCCTTCCGACGCCTTGTCACAGAGCGATTTTGATGCGGCCCAGTCGGCCAATGAGGTGGCCAAGGCCAATCTGGCGGTGGGCAAAGCGGCGGCTGTTCAGGCTGCAAGCGCAGTCGCACAGGCCGAGGCGACCCTTCGGAAGGCTCAACAGAACCTTGATTATTGCACCATCAAATCACCGGTCAAAGGAGTGATCATCGACCGGCGGGTGAACATCGGCCAGACGGTGGTGGCGAGCCTCAACGCACCGAGCCTCTTCCTCATCGCCAAGGATTTGAAGCGCATGCAGGTTTGGGTGGCGGTCAACGAGGCAGACATCGGCAAGATCCATCCCGGCCAGTCCGTCACATTCACCGTGGACGCCTATCCCGGTGAGAGATTCAATGGCGAGGTGGGCAAGGTCCGCCTGAACGCCACCATGACCCAGAACGTCGTCACGTACACCGTGGAGGTCATCACCGACAATGCCAGCGGTAAACTATTGCCTTATCTCACTGCCAACGTGAAGTTCCTCCTGGATGCTCGAAAAGGGGTCCTCCTCGTTCCCAACGCGGCCCTTCGCTGGATTCCCCTGCCTGAACAGGTCGTCCCTGAGCATCGGGAAACGCCTGCAAAAAGTCGCAAGCGCCCCGGCTCTCCCGGCGAGGATGGTACGAACGAATCAGGCCGTGGAGTGGTGTGGATCCAGGAGGGTTCTCATGTGCGCCCTGTTGCAGTGCGAATCGGCCTGAATGATGGCACGACATCTGAAATCCAGGGCGACCAACTGAACGAGGAGATGAAGGTCATCGTGGGTACTGAGGCCAAGGAGGACACAAGGCCTCAAACCGCGGCAAGTCCATTCACGCCGCAGTTCCCCGGCAGGAGATGATACTTGAGCCTACGGGAGTAACGTTCCCTGTCACTCAATGATCAGCGTCTCCAGGATCTTTGGAATACTATGGAATTTATCGAACTGCAGGATATTCACAAGACTTATCAGATAGGCGAAATCGAGATCCCTGTGCTTCGGGGCATCTCGCTCAAGGTCGCCCGCGGTGACTTCGTCGCCTTAATGGGTGCATCGGGATCCGGAAAAACCACCCTCATGAATATCCTTGGGTGCTTGGATCATCCGTCCTCTGGACGCTATTGGCTTGAAGGCCAGGACATGGCAGGACTCTCGCCCGACGAACTCGCCATCGTCCGCAGTCAAAAGATCGGTTTCGTGTTTCAGAACTTCAACCTTCTGGCGAGGACGAACGCTGTCGAGAACGTGATGATGCCCCTCTCATACAGCGCGAATCAGGTCTCGGACCCCGAAGCACGTGGGCTGGCCGAAGAACTCCTGAGGCATGTGGGGCTTGGAGAACATCTGCATCATGAACCCTCGCAGCTTTCGGGTGGACAACAACAGCGGGTAGCCATCGCCAGGGCCCTCGTCAACCGACCGACTTTGCTCTTCGCCGACGAACCCACCGGAAACCTCGACTCCGCCACGAGCGAGGAAGTGCTCCGTATATTTCAGAAATTGAACGAAGAGAACGGGGTGACCATCATCCTGGTGACTCACGACGCGGATGTCGCACGGCATGCCAAACGAGTCGTGCGGGTACGGGACGGTATCCTGGATTCCGACTCTGCCGGGGGAGGGACGGCTCTTCCAGCTTCTGCCTCCGGGGAAGATATGGCGGGGAGCCTCGGTTCAAAGAAGGGGAGGTCATGGGGCTTCCTTTCCCGCACCCACCGCATGCTGCGCACGGCCATGGGGAGCCTTCGCCGCAATGTTCTGCGGGCTGCACTCACGACCTTGGGGATCGTCATCGGGGTCGCAGCTGTGATCGCCATGATGGAGATAGGGCGCGGTTCGTCGAGTGCCATCCAGAGGACCGTGGCCAGCATGGGGGCTGCCAACCTCATGATTCTCCCCGGCACAGCGGCGAGTGCAGGCGTGACGTTTGGCGCGGGCAGCGTCATGACCCTCACTCCACAGGACACCGAGGCGATCGCGAACGAATGCCCGGCGGTGCGAGGCGCAGCACCCATCGTGCGTGCAAGAACCCAGGTGATCTATGGCAACCGCAACTGGGTGCCTGCCTCCATTTCCGGCACGACCCCGGATTTTCTCGACGTACGCGAATGGGCCATGGCTGAGGGGGAACCCTTCACGGAACAGGATGTGCGAAACGGCAGCAAGGTTTGCCTGATCGGCCAAAGGCTTGTGAAGGAGCTCTTTCAAGGGGAATCGCCGCTGGGCAAGGAACTGAGGGTCAAACACGTCTCCTTCACGGTGATCGGCGTCCTTGTCAGCAAAGGTGCCAACATGATGGGCATGGACCAGGATGACATATTGCTGGCCCCATGGACCGCCATCAAGTACCGCGTGACCGGGTCAACCCTCGGCAATATCAATCAGAGCGCCACTTCCTCGACATCGTCAGGAACGTCGGGCCAGGTGAACTCACTCAGCCAACTCTACCCGGGCTCTCAAGACAACCTCTACCCCGCTCAATCGGCAACTCAGGCCGCGGACACACCCCTGCCCGTCCGGTTCACCAATGTGGACCAGATCCTGGTGTCGGCCAGATCTCCCGAGGAAGTGCCCGCCGCCATCCAACAGATCTCACAACTGCTTCGGGAAAGGCACCGGATCGCCAGCGGCGAACCCGATGACTTCAACGTGCGGGACATGACCGAGATGACCAAGGCACTCTCCTCCACGACCACCATGATGACGAGGCTCCTGCTTGCGGTGGCCCTCATTTCGCTGGTCGTCGGAGGAGTGGGCATCATGAACATCATGCTCGT
>CAZURN010000109.1:0-10792 GCA_964623165.1 uncultured Syntrophobacteraceae bacterium | reverse complement strand
GTTTGCGCACAACCTCCTGGAGAGCACCAAGGGAGGAGTGGTGGCGGGGGTGGGGATTTTGGTCCTTTTCTGGTCCGTGCTCAAGGTGTTCGGGAGTATCGAAAAGAGCTTCAACGAGATCTGGGGCGGGGTGCGAGAGCGGCCGCTGTTGAGGAAGGCTACAGACTACCTCTCTCTCTCCATCCTGTGCGCGGTGCTGCTGTCTATTTCCAGCGCCTTGACGGTACTCATCACAAGTGAAGTGACCTTCTTCGTGAAAAGGGTGAATATCCTCGCAAGATTCAGCCCAGCCATTTTCCTGGGCCTCAAACTGCTGCCCCTCATGGCCATCTGCCTCCTCTTCATCCTTCTCAACATTGCCATACCCAACGTCCGCGTCACCCTCACATCGGCAGCACTCGGGGGGGTGCTGGCCGGGACGGCCTTTCAGCTCTTTCAGGAAGTCTACATCGAGTTTCAGATCGGAGTGTCCAAATATAACGCCATTTACGGAAGTTTCGCGGCTCTGCCCCTGTTTCTCATTTGGCTCCAGGTGAGCTGGCTCATCGTGCTTCTCGGAGCCAGGGTCGCTTTTGCCTTTCAAAATCTGGACAGGCTGTCCAAAGGATCCAAGCCTGCCCCATTGACAGTGGATGATCAAAGAGTCCTCGCTCTCCTCGTGACCCACCGGATCGTGAAGCATTTTCTGAATGCCGGTGGGCCTGTGGGGAGGGAAGTCCTCGCGAGGGAACTTGAGGTCCCGACGGAATTGCTGTCGGATACCGTCGACAATTTGCTCTCATGCGGTGTCATAGTTCGAGTGAGCAGCGGTAATGACCGGGAAGCGTCGTATCTGCCAGGACTCGATCCTGAGAAAATCACCATTCACCTCGTGATGAACCGTCTGGAACAGGATGGCTCTCGGGAATTCTCTTTCCCTCAGAGTGAGACCTTCAAACGGATCACCAATTCCCTGGAGCAGTTACGCCGAACTGTCCACGACTCCCCCTCGAATCTTCTGCTCAAGGACATCTGAGGCCTGGTGACTTGTCCGGTTGATGATGCCTGCTCGCATGACAGACGCGGACATACTGAAAGCCGAAGCAGTGAGGGAGCTTTTCATGGTTTGCGGCGAAAAAGCCGAATCACAGAGGCTTCGCAACAGAATCGAAGAACTGGAACGCGAAATCGTTGCGAGGCGAAAAGCTGAAGAGGAACTGGGACGTGAGCTGAGACGATTCCGGGGCCTATATGACCTGGCCATCGCCATGACCACGGATCGAAGCCTCGATGAAAACCTCCAGCTCATCGTTGAGAAGAGCAGGGACATTCTCCAGACTGACCTTTCCCACATCGCACTCCTCGATGAATCCTCCGAAGAGTTCTACAAGCACAGCTCCTCCGGAATCCGGACGGAAGCGTACAGGAACTTGCGCCTCCCTCTTGAAAAGGGCCTCGGGGGTTTGGTTGCCAGGACCAGAAAAGGGTGCATCGTCTCAGACTATCTTGCCGAGTCTCATCCCGATGCGCAAATGGCGAAAGTCATCGCCGACGAGGGCATCGTATCAGCCATGGCGGCTCCTGTCTGCATGGGAACAGCGATCCTTGGCGTGCTTTACGTGCTCAATCGCACGGGCACCACCTTTTCCCAGGCTGACCTGGACACCTTGTCCCTCATAGGGAACCTCGCCGCAGTGGAAATCGCGCGCAAGAGAATGGAAGAGGTCCTTCGGTGCAGTGAGGAGCGCTTCCGTTTCATGGCGGAAACGACTCGCGATGTGATCTACCGCCTCCGCTACGATTCCATGTCCTACGACTACATCAGTCCCGGGATCGCGACCCTTACGGGCTATTCCCAAGAGGAAATCAGCCAATGGGGTTTTGGAACCCTTGTCACCCGCATCGATCTCCCCGGTGAGGAGAATGTGGCACCGCAACGCATCGCCCAGGAGCGTCTCAAGGGAATGGTGGGGGAATACCGTGCGGACTACCTCATCTGGACAAAGGATGGGCAGATGAAGTGGGTGCGTGACCACTCTTCCCCCTGGCGAAACGAGAGCGGAGAAATCATCGGGTCGGTGGGAATCCTGAGTGATATCAGCGAATACAAAAGAGCGGAAGCTCTCGTGAGACAACGCACGGCGGACCTCATCGAATCGGAGGAGAAATATCGGACCCTCGTCGAGAACGTGCCCCTCGTCGTCTATCGCATGGGAGCCTCCGGCGAGGTCCTTTTCGTCAACCAATTCGTGGAGGAGCTTTTCGGGTATGGCCCGGAGGAAATTCTGCAAGATCCCTCCTTGTGGACCGAGAACCTCTATGGCGAAGACCGCGTCAGAGTTGCAGAGCTCAGACGAAGGAGCGCCGCCGAAGGAAAGGAGTTCATCACCGAGTACAGGGTGCGTCACAAGAAGGGTCATATGGTCTACGTCATCGACCAGGCCATTCCCTCTTTCAGCGCGGACGGACGTGTGAACACCATGGACGGCATCATCATGGACGTGACGGGCCGAGTGAAGCTGCAGGAAGACCTCGTGCGCACCGAAGGGCTCAAAACCATCAGCGAGGTGTCTGAGCGGCTCGCTCACGAGATCCGCAACCCCTTGGTTTCAGCGGGAGGATTTGCACGGCGTTTGCTGTCCTCAATGGGTCCAGAAGACCCCAATCGTCCAAAGGTCGAGATCATCGTCAAAGAAGTGGGACGGCTCGAGTTGATCCTGCGAATGATCCTCAGTTACATTCAACCCGTGGAACTCCACCATGCCATGACAGACCTCAACCGGTTGATTCAGGATGTGGTAGAATCGCTGCAGGGTGAGTTGGACGAGAGGGCTGCCCGCGTTGATCTCCACCTGCATGAGCCGCAGTCTGAAGCCTGGGTTGATCCCAAACAGATGCAGAGGGTGTTGGAGAACCTCCTCAGGGCAGCCCTCAGCCAGATGCCTGTGGGAAGCAGTCTGGCAATTCTGACTTCAGAACACGAGGGTCTTTTCACTCTGACCATGCGCTATCCAGCGCAGCACATGGCTCCGGACGATGTGGACCACTACTTCTATCCGTTCACGACATTTCAAAAGGCCCATGCCATTGTCGATCTTCCCACTTCCAAGATACTGGTGGAAAAGCACGGGGGAACCATCCAGGCAAACCTGGAGGGGCCGGGGAGGTTGTTGATCCAGATGGCCTTGCCTATCAGGCAACCACCCTCCTGAGGAGTTGTCGAAAATCCGTTGAGCATTGAGCCCACGACGGAAGGCCTCACCACCTCACCCTGCCGCAATCGCCGCCCTTTGAGTATGGCCTTTGCGTTTGCGAAACGAAATCGAGCGGTTATATGACCAAACCGGTCACTCGATCCACAGGTAGTCTGCATCGCGTTCTGTGACACCTCCATGGTGAGCCCTTCCGGACTCCTCCGGGAGAATGACACGCACCTTGAAATTCGAAAAACTCGCAATATGACGCGGTATGCCCGGCTTCCAGGCATGATTGTTCCCCGTCAGGATGACCAGTGTGCGATCGGGGTGGTTCTTGAGATACTCCACGGCATGCCAGGCCATGGCCGTATCCCACAGGAGTTGCGCCTCGCAGAAGTTCGTGAAGTCCATGCCATGATGCCCGTGCATGTCGAGCGCGCGTGCGATGAACCGCTTGTATTCCTCGTCCACTGCGCACGATATGGGAGGCAACTGTTTCCTCTGCGTTTCGGTGAGGGATGCAAAGCCCCCTTCAGCCACCTGCCTCGTGATCTCCCGGGACACGTTCAGTCCGACCATGGGCAGTCCTTTGTCCCTGGCGTACACAAAGATGTCCGCGTAGAGGAGCCAGGGGGCGCTCCAGTTGTCACGGTAGGCCTTGATGAAATCGGATTCGCCTACGTTGCCAGTGTACCAGCGATCCAGAGTTTTCTGGTCGTCCCTGCGAAACATCTCTAGCCCTATGGCCAGCTTGGTTCCGGCATCATGGAGCGCCTTGATGATTTCCAGCTGGATTTCATGGTGCCTCTTGCTGCTGTGGCTTTCACCAATGAGGATGATCCTGGCTGACCGCAGGTCTGGGATTGCGCTGGCCAGACTGAGGTCTCTCCCGTCCGATAGCCTGTGGAGAGTCCCATCATTCTTCGCCGAAGAGGGCCCCAGGAAAAGATATAGAATAATGCCCAACATTAACAAGCCTGGAAAAAGGACAAGGGATCGTTTCATAAGCGGATCACTCCTTTGATGCGAAGGTGTGAATCAACGGGGAATGGGACAGAGGCCACAGCTTTTTGGCTTGCATCGTCCCGTCCAGGAATATTACGGCACTGCTGGTTCCGTAATGGGTGATCTTCCTTGCAGCGCTCACAGCGGCAGCGTTGGAAAGGGGCAGGAAGACCCCCATGGACTGATTCCTGTTTACGGGTGAGGGAACGACCAGAAAAGCTGCATGGCCCTTTTCCTTGTATTTCACCCCGTCGAGAACGAAATGGTCGCGAGCCATGGAAACACCTTTGGGCAAAGAGGTGAGAAATTCTCCACTGGATGGATACCCGAACAGGAGGATATCTTTTCCGGTCAAGGAGGAACGGTCCACATCCTTTTCCGCCGTCAGGGGGGTGTCTCCGTGACCTAGGCCCTGAAGAAGCGTCCTTGCAGAATCTGTCAGGATACTTTCGTGTCCCTCCGCCATGATAGCCATGAGGCCCTTGGATCCCTTGATGGAGTTCACGTCAGGTGGGATTTCTGTGGGATGAAGGCGTCGAAAGACATCCACTCGAGGGTCCACCACGAGTCTCTCCGGTGCGAAATTCCCTTCGAGGACAAATGGAACCCTCGCCGATTTGACCTCAACCTGCCTGTCCAAGAATCCCTTTTCCCATTCCAACCTCAAGGGGACGTGCAACCAATAGACGTCTCCATCCTGAACAAGAGTCCCATGGACTTTCCATCCAGCTTCAGTCCTTTCCGCACGAACATCCTCGAGTCGGATGACGGGAGCGCCCGGGCGAAGAACCCACTGGCGGAAGAATGAGCCGAAGTCCTCTTTCGTATTGCTGCTGAGGGCTGCTGCGAAATCTTCCCAGGAGGCTTCTTGAAAAAGTCTGTTGCGATATACGTCGGCAAGGCTCTTCCAGAAGGCATCGTTGCCGGCGAGGTTCCGGGCCATGTGGAACACCATGGCTCCCTTTCCGTAGCCGACCGCTCTGGATGCGGGGCTATCGCGTCCCAGGAAGTCGCTCAGCGCGAAATCCCCCTGGGGGGACACCAAGTTTGAATAGGTGCGGAGCATCTGCCATCGGTACTCTCGTCCTTCTTCCTCAGAGGATCGTTCCTTGAACAGGTGATCGGCCACGTAGGTGGTGAGTCCCTCGGACCAGTTGCCCTTCCGGTACTCGACGAACACCCCGTTGCCCCACCAGGAATGGGCCACCTCGTGGCCCAGGCTTGTCTCAACAATGAACGGGAGGCGGATGACCCGGCTTCCGAGGAGTGTGTAAGAGGCGAACCCGTAACCGGTGGGAAGGAAGTTCTCAACCACGGCAAACTTCGGGAAAGGGTAGGGGCCGAAGAGGTCCTGGTAAAGGTCCATGTACCTAGAGACTGCATCGAGATAAATCTTCACTGGAACTTCTGTGTGGCGGAAATGGTAGAACGCGGTCGGTATTTCGCGAGCGCGCCCTTCGACGACTGCGTATGGCCCTGCGGAGAGGGAGAGTCCCCGAACAGGCTGATCGATCTGCCATACGCATACAGTCCTTCCCCTCTGGGTTCGTCGGCTCATGAGAGTTCCAGAGGTGACAGCATCAAATGCTTCGGGGAGATCCACCTGTAAGCGAACCTTGCCAGGACTCCCGGGAATCTGCGGAAACCAGCGGGAGCCTGCCAGGAGCAAGACCCCCTCTCGTGAGATCACTCCGGTCACGCCATACGTTGGATCTTCAGTGTTCACGGGATCCATGGGGACCGGGTCGCTGAACTGCGACGCATAGCGGATGGTGAGCGATATGGTTTCTTCTTTTTTGCCGCTGGAGCGCAAAGACCTGAGGGGGACTTTCAGGATACCGGAGTCGAATTCGTAGTGAACCGGGACACCTTCACGGTCGACTGAATGGATGGTTGCTGCCGGATTGAGCTCTATGAGCACTCGGTGTGCCCCCGGGCATGAAAAGGTGAGCGTGTCCGATCCTATGAGCTGCTGCGTTTCTGGCTCAAGATACACCTGGAGGTCGTGGGTCATGACCTTGCATTGGGCGTGAGCCAGCTGATTTGGGAAGAGGCACAGCAGAACCACGACCGCCAGAATCATCGCAGAGAACCCCATTTGGTCTTTCGCCAGTTTGCCTGATCCATTCGCAAGCACTTGCAGACTCCCCTGGCAGAATGGTGAACGAGGAAAGCATGTTGCCCCGAACGTTTCGCTCACAGGCAACATAGCTCAATATAAACATGTCCAATTCTTCCGAAAGGCTGGTGGAGGCGGTTTATGACAGATGCATGAACAACGTGGCCAAGGAGAAAAAGCGGGCGATGAGCGGAGAGGGAGTTGAAATTTGCCTGCGTGGTTTTTAGTTTTTCTCCCTGAAGAAGAGGAAATCCCAGGGAGGCTGCGACTGGCCATGGCGAGACAGCGGAGAGCGGTAAAGAGACATGTCCCAATGAATCCCTTCAACGGAGTGGGTGAATGCCGCCGCAGCATCTTTCCAGGAATCAGTAGGTCACGCAACCACATCATCAGGAAGGTCGATCATGAATGCCGAAAATCTCCAGGAGTATTTCGAAAAGGTATCGGGCCACGGGGTTCTGGCAACCTCCAGCTCTCAGGGACTATTGAACCAGGCTGTTTTCGCCCGTCCCCATTTCATGGAGGATGGAACAGTAGCCTTCATCATGCCTCACAAGCTCACCCATAGGAACCTGCAGGAAAATCCGCATGCCGCGTATCTTTTCAAGGAGGGGGGAGCAGGCTACAGGGGAAAGCGGCTCTACCTCACCAAGGTCCGCGAGGAACAGGACACGGATCTGCTTCACTCACTGCGGAGACGCACATACTCCTCGGATAAGCAGGATGGGCCGAGATTTCTGGTGTTCTTCAAGGTGGACATGGTCCTGCCCCTCATTGGACCGGGTGCAGGGGCTTGAAAGAAGGTGGGGACGCCACCCGGAATCGATGGGCCGATCCGACTGTCAGTCCCCACGGGGCTCCAGTGTGCGCAGTTCGCCGATATCCATGAGGAGCACCCGGGAGGGGTCGACATTCATGGCTTGGGTGGTCCTCTTGAGATCCATGGCAGGGTAGCCGATGGGTTCATTTCCGAGGCGAAAGGTCCCCCATTGAGTCGGAATCAGGAACCGGGCTCCGAGATCCTTGAAGGCCTTCAATACTTCCTCGGCATTCATGTGGGCTTCGTGCATGAACCAACGGGGATGGTAAGCAGTGAGGGGGAGTAGAGCGTAGTCGATGCCTGGAAATCTCCTGCCCATCTCCCGGTACCCAATGAAATAGCCGCTGTCTCCCCCCATATAAATGGTGATTTCAGGCGTCATCAGCAGAAAACTGGCCCAAAGTGACCTGTTCCTCCATTGTCCAATGCGCATGGACCAGTGCTGAGCGGGCAGGCACACGAGCTTCGCCCCGCCCCCCAGTTCCAATGTCTCCCACCAGTCCATTTCCCGCACATTGGCCCTGTTCAGCCGGCTGTTCATGGTTTCGATGCGTTTCTTGAGCCCGAGCGGTGCGAACACATTTGCATCCGCAGGCAGGCCAGCGATGGTGGCCTTGTCGAAATGGTCGTAGTGATTGTGTGACACCACAACGTTGAGGTCGGCGCCTAGGTGCTTCAGGTCTTCCACCGACAAAGCCGGAGGTGTCCTGCGCTTCGGCAGGAGGGCCCTTTCCGAGAGGATGGGATCCGTGAGCCATGTCTTGCCGTTCAGACGGAGCAGAAAAGTCCCGTGTCCGATCCATGCGATGAAGTCACGACCCTGCATGGAGTCCATGCGCCGCTTCAAATCGGGGACCACCGCCGGCATATATCCTTCTTCCTCCCGGGTGTACTTCTGGGAAGGCGAAAACCTCCACTGCAAGAAGCGTTTGAAACCACCTCGGTCTGTCTCGAGCCAAGGGTTGAAATAGCGACCGTCCCTGTAGTGCGGGGCATACAACAGTGAAGGGTCAGGCCGAGTCGTATCCTCGCGCCATTGATCTTCGCTGAACTTTGGTGGAGCAACGCAGGAAAGGAGAATCGTCATGCAGAGGGCGAGGAAAACGCCCTGGACCAAGGGGTTCACAAGCATCCCCGGGGACCGCCGTATCGCTCCTCTTGACCCGGTGATGGCTCTGAGGCAACGGATGAAGCGGGTGCACTCTTCTTCATGTACTTTCACTTGTGACAATCTCCCCAAGAAGTTCCCATGTAAAATAAATACAAGAGAGTGGCTCGTCGACCTCGACCACCACTCTGCCTCAGATCCACAGGATGTCCCTGGCTGGCACTGTTTGCTGGAGCAAGGTCCCGAGTGCTCACGGGAGCCTCGCTTGATGATTATAGTACTGGGACTCTGATGCTGTTAACTCAGGGGTTGCGTGAACCTGGCCATGAATCGTATCCTTGGGCCTGCCAGGTTGCAAAGTGGTCTTTCATGTCCAGTCCGTTCAATTTGTCTTGTACCAGATCATGGAGGAGGCTTGCACATGTTCACCCACATCCTCGTCCCGACTGACCTTACGGAGAGGAGCCTCAAAGCTGTAGACATCGCCTTGAAGATTGCACTCAATCAGGCCTGTGGAGTGACACTGCTCCATGTGATCGAAACCATCGACGATACGGAGGCCGATGAATTCCAGGACTTCTATAGAAAGCTGGAGAGGCGTGCAGTGCGCAAGATGGAACAGATCGCCGCGCTCTTCCCCCAGTGTGAAACAATTGTTCGCAGAGAGATCATCTATGGAAAGCGGGTGCGGGAGATCGTGAGATATGCCAAAGAGACGGACATCGATCTGATCGTGCTGAGTTCTCACCGGATTGATGTAAGGGATCCCAACGCGGGTTGGGGAAGCATCAGTTACAAGGTGAGCATCCTGTCCGACTGCCCAGTGATGTTGGTGAAGTGAGAGGAGCCCTTCGGGTGCACTGTACAGGGAAGGGTTGACTCCATGGTTCCTCCCAGACGTATCATGCACGTGGACATGGATGCCTTCTACGCCTCGGTAGAACAGGTGGACAACCCTGACCTAAAGGAAAGGCCTGTCATTGTGGGTGGATCGACGCGGGGCGTGGTGTGCGCAGCATCCTACGAGGCCAGAAAGTACGGTGTTCGTTCCGCCATGCCTGTCTTCAAGGCAAGGAGGCTATGTCCTGAAGGGGTTTTCCTGCCTGTCCGCATGGATCGTTACAAGGAGGTATCCCGCCGAGTCATGGGGATACTCGCTCATGTCTCTCCCCTCATGGAAATCGTCTCGGTTGACGAAGCCACCATCGACATCACAGGGACCCATGCGATCCATGGGCCGGAGGATGCCTTGGCCCGGCGACTCAAGGAGGCCATCCTGGAAGTGACATCCCTGACGTGTTCCATCGGAATCGCCCCCAACAAATACCTCGCCAAGATCGCTTCCGACATGAACAAACCTGATGGCCTCACCATTATTCAACAGGAAGAGGTGGCCGCATTTTTGCATTCACTTCCATTGCGAAAGATCCCTGGCGTCGGGGAAAAGACGATCGAGGTGTTCCAAGAGCTCGGCTTGACCATGGCCTCGGACGTGTTGCGTTTTCCATTGTCTTTTTGGACCAGGCGCCTTGGCAAGTCAGCCACGAAACTGTTCGAGAAAGCCCAGGGTATTGATCCTTCGCCAGTGGTGCCCTACGCGGAGCCCAAGTCCTGTAGCGCTGAAGATACCTTTGCGAAGGATATCGACGATCCTTCCGAATTGGAGCGCTCGCTCATGGGTCAGGCGGAGAGTGTCGGTCGACAGCTCAGAAGAGACGGGCTGAGCGGCAGAACGGTGACTCTCAAGTTGAAATTCTCCGATTTTGGGCTGATGACGAGAAGCTGCACTCTTCCAAGACCCACAAACAGCACCCAAATCATCTTCGATACCGCCCTGAAGCTGCTTCGAGGCATCAAACTGACCAAACCGGTTCGGCTGACCGGTGTGGGAATGGCGAATTTGAGCCGTGGAATGACCCAGGGTGTCCTTTTCCCAGACCTTGAAGCGCTGAGACAGCAAAGGATTGACCGTGCCCTGGACTCTATTCACGAAAAGTATGGGAAGGGAGCCATCAGACGTGGACGGTTGTTTTCCCACGGGCCAACCGAACTCGATCATCACCCCGATGTGTGACCAGCACTCCGGGGATTGGAGACACACCCTTCAGCCAACACAACGGGATGTGACCCATGATTCCCTTGCGTGATGCCAACCCCTCGAGAGGCACCCCCGTGGTCAATTACGCAATCATCGCAACCTGTCTGGTGATGTTTGTGTATGAACTGCTCCTGGGCAAGGGGCTGGAACGATTCCTCTTCGAATTCGGCCTCATTCCGGCAAGAATCACCTTGCCTGAAATGGCATACCACTTCACTTTCAACGAACGTTTCATCCCCCTACTCTCGTCCATGTTTCTCCATGGCGGCTGGCTTCATCTCATCGGGAACATGTGGACCCTCTTCATCTTCGGGGACAATGTGGAGAGTGAACTGGGGCACGTTCGATACGGCATCTTCTACGTCGTTTCCGGTCTCATCGCCGGTGTCATTCATGTGGTGACAAACTTCGATTCGAAAATCCCAACCATCGGGGCCAGCGGGGCGGTGGCCGGTGTCATGGGAGC
>CAZURN010000108.1:0-10828 GCA_964623165.1 uncultured Syntrophobacteraceae bacterium | reverse complement strand
TATCGCGCCGGACGGAACCATAGCAATAGGTGGCAGGATCAGGGTGGATGCGATCCCGGCGACGGGAAAGCTTATCAACAACTACTTTGATGGTATTCCAGTGACCGGAGTGCACAAACTCCTCTTCTTCATCATCATGGGAGCCTATTTCTTCGAACAGATGGACAATTGGAATTTCGGGTTCATTGCTCCGGCGCTGGCCCAGTCGTGGAACCTGCAAATGACCGACATCGCCACGATCGTGTTCTGGTATTTTGTTGCCATGACCACCGGAGGCTTTCTGGGGGGAGTCATTTCCGATTTCATCGGCAGGCGAAGGACCTTCTTGGGTGCCATCGTTGTTTTCTCCGTGGCGTCCGTGGTGACCGGCTTTACCGACAGCTTCGTCGTCTTCACCATTTTCAGGGCACTCACGGGCTTCGGCGTCTTTTGCTTGATGGTGACGTCACAGGCATACATTGCGGAAATGGCCCCGGCGGAAAGCAGGGGGATGTGGCAGGGGCGAGTGGCGGCGGTAGGCTTTTGCGCTGTTCCGGTGGTGGCCTTCATGTGTCGGCTGATCATCCCCATGGGGCCGGAAGCGTGGCGCATCATTCTGTACGCAGGCGGACTGGGACTTGTGGGCTTTGTCATTGGACTGAAATACCTCAAGGAATCGCCCCGCTGGCTGGTTTCACGAGGACGCATCGCTGAAGCCGAAGAGATCATGGAGTTTTTGACCCGGAGGAGGATCGATCTCACGGAGTCGGCCAGAAAAGTCGAAAGCAAGAACAAAGTTTCGGAAGTGCTTGTCGGCATGTTCAAAAGGCAATATATCGTAAGAACTATGCTGCTCATGGCGCTGTTCGTGACGATCACGCCGGCCGGATTTCTTTTCACGACCTGGACCACACAGCTGATCAAAATGAAGGGGTTTTCCGTCACAGACAGCCTCACGGCCTCGACCATCATCAGCATCGGCGTGCCGGCCGGCTGCTTTCTCGCCTCTCTCGTGTCCGATCTCGGAGGCCGGAAGATCCCGCTCATGGTGCTCGGTGTGCTGAGCGGACTCGTGGCGCTCACCTTTGCCTTCATGGAGAGCCTGTATGGTCTCATCGCCGCCGGGTTCTCACTGAGCGTTTTGAACCTGGCCATCAACTTCATCCTGTTCTCCTACACGGCTGAATCGTACCCCACGAAAATGCGGAACACGGCAACCGGTTTTCATAATGGACTGGCACGGCTTTCAGTTTCGGCATCTCAGCCGTTGATTCCCTTGATTCATCAGGCGTATGGGTTTGCCGGCGTGTTCGGTGCCGTGGGCACCTTGTTCATGCTTCCCGTCGTCCCGCTGCTGGTTTGGGGCATGAAGACGGGAGGAAAGAGTCTTGAGGACATCAAGTAGCACATGGGATCGCCTTTGATGTGTACCCAATGCAGGAGTGCCTCAACCTCCAGAAACCGCCGTTTCTACCGAGGCATTCTGCTTGTTGGTGTGCTTCTGTTTCCGGTCGCTTCCTGCTTGGCCGCATCCGCTAAGAGTTTTGATTCCAAGCAGTTGAAGCAGGTTGTGATGTTGTATTCGGGACCGCCCGACTTTCCCGCCACCGAGATGACGGAAAAAGGCATTCGCGAGTACTTCTTCAACAACCCAACCTTTCACATTCAGCTGTTCTCCGAGTACCTGGATCTCTCCCGATTCCGCGACGTCAGGCAGAGGGGGGCTCTGGCGGATCTGCTTCGACAAAGGTATGCGAATGGGGCCGTGGATCTTGTCATGAGCGTGGATGTTCCGGCGGCCGATTTCCTTATGGAACACGCAGAGTCGGTCTTCCCCAAGATCCCCATCGTCATGTGTTCCATCCCCGAGGCTCTTTGGGAGCGTCTCAATGGTTCGCCTCTCAGGAGCAGAACGAGCGGCGTTCTTGAGCCGACAAACGCAAGGGATGTTGTGCGGTTGGCACTCTCTCTCAAGCCGGGCACGAAGCATGCTGCGCTGGTTTCCGGCGCTTTTGAGAACGATCGAGTCAGATCCGTCGGTTTTCGGAAAGCCATTCAGGAACTGGGTGACCGGGTAGATTTCATGGACCTGAGTGGGCTCTCCATTGAGGACCTTATCGAGCGATCCAGGATATTGCCTCGCGATTCAGTCATCTTCTTCTCGACACTCTTTGTGGACGACAAGGGGCGCAGCTTTGTGCCCCGGGACGTGCTCAAGATCCTGGCGGATGCGGCGGTCGTTCCCGTTTTCGGTCTCTACGAGTCATACCTCGGATATGGAATCGTCGGTGGACGACTGGTGAGTATGACCCTTCAGGGGAGAAAGGCGGCCGAGATCGGTGCGAGAATACTTCACGGCAATGGAGTCACTGCCCTTTCCTTCGAGGACGGAGAAGACACGTGCGTGACAGCCTTTGACTGGCGTCAGTTGAAGCGGCACAATATCAGCGAAGCGGACCTGCCCGCAGGCAGCATGGTGATGTACCGCGAAGCGACCGTTTGGGATCTCTACAAGTCCTATATCATCGGCGCCGTGTCTCTGATCGCCATTGAATCGATCCTGATTGTGGCCCTGGTGTTCAACCTTCGGAGGCGAAAGAAGGCGGAAGTCGCTCTCCTCAACAGCCGCCAGGATCTCAAGATCCTTGCCGGGCGTCTCATATCGTCCCAGGAGGAGGAACTGAGCCGCCTTTCCCGCGAATTTCACGACGATTTGGCCCAGAGGCTCGCAGCGGTTGCCATCGAGACAGGGACTCTGGAACTGAATTCCAAGCACGTCGAGACGGGTGTGTTGCGAAAAATCGGACACATCAAGGATCAACTGATCAATCTCTCTGAAGATGTCCATGCAATCTCCCGTCAGATCCACCCCTCCATCCTCAACGACCTTGGCCTGGTCCGGGCCATTGATTCCCAGTGCGTTCGCTTTTCGGACAGGGAGAATATTCCGGTGAACTTCCGCTCCCGCAACATTCCGGAGAGCATCCCCAAGGAGGTTGCCCTTTGCATTTACCGGATCACTCAGGAGAGCCTTAGAAACATTGCCAAACACTCCCGTGCCGGGCATGTTGACATTGACCTGAACTGTGTGCAGGGTGTTCTCTCTCTGAGCATCATGGATGACGGCATCGGGTTCGTACCCCAGTGTGTCCGACACATGCCTGGCATCGGCCTTGCCAGCATGAGAGAAAGGGTGCAGCACGTGAACGGCGAATTCCATATCAGGTCGGAGCCTGGAGAGGGTGCAGTGGTTCAAGTGACTGTTCCTTTGGGGAAGGGGAAGGAATGAAGCGGGCGAAGGTTCTGGTGGCAGACGACCACAGAATGGTTGCGGAAGGGCTTAGGGGCTTGCTGGAGCCTGAGTTCGATCTCGTCGGGATTGTGGAGGACGGCCGGGCGATGCTCGAGGCGGTCGAGAAGCTCAAGCCCGACGTTGTGGTTGTGGATGTGTCAATGCCTCTACTCAACGGGATCGATGCGGTGCGTCAACTGAAGAAGCGGCAAAGGGACATCGCCGTGGTCTTCCTGACCATGCATCTCGACGTAACCTATGCAGCAAGCGCCTTCGAGGTGGGGGCTTCAGGATACGTCCTGAAACACTCCGCTCCTTCGGAACTGGTTACGGCCATCCACAGTGCGCTTAAAGGCCGCACCTACATTACCCCGATGTTGGCGGGTGAGTTGCTGCAGTTTCACAAGCGGAAGCCCCAGGAGGAAGGAGGAGAACTTGCCCGACTGACACCCCGTCAGCGCGAGGTGCTGCAGTTGCTCGCCGAAGGACGGGCGGCAAAGGAAGTTGCAGCCATTCTGCAGATCTCCACGAGGACCGTGGAATTCCACAAGTACACCATCATGGAGAACTTTGGACTCAAGAGTACCGCCGATCTGGTGAGATTCGCGCTTGAACATGGAATAAAGTGACCTGCGGGGTGACCGTCTTGCAGGACGGCCAAGCTCTATCCAACCCATTACTGACAAGATGGCCTGGACCTCATGTGAGGTGCACACGTTGTCTCTGTGCCTGCGGAATTATCCCGCATGTGATCGCCAGGCCCCATCAAACCGGATCACTTCCATGCCTCGTTTGCATTGCGTGCTTGTCGGGAAGACCCAGTTTCCGGGCCTCGACGTCGCCATCCAGCACTACCTAGGCCGGGTCGCCCATTACGTGCCTATGGAAGTGCAGACAGTCAAGGCTGAAAAAATCACACCGAAAGTGCGGGATGACGAGGTGCGGAACCGGGAAGCCCAAAGAATCCTCAAGCTCGCCGGAAAGGGGGCCTGCCTGGTGGTCTGGGATGAACGGGGGCACCAGTTGAGCTCAGTGGAATTCGCCCATCTTCTGGATCGTTTGATGCAGTCGAGCGCGGACATCTGGATGGTCACAGGTGGTCCGCTCGGGGTGGACCCCATGCTTCGTGAGGCGGCCCACAGCGTCCTTTCGCTCTCCAGGATGACCTTCCCCCATGACCTGGCGCGCCTCCTGATCGCCGAACAGCTTTACAGAGCCTTCAGCATTCTCAGGGGGGAGCCATACCATAAGTGATGGTTTCCGGTCGCGCTCCGGCATCAATCCTGTCGCCGGGGAGGGTGACGCAATGGCGGAACCGGGCCAGGCTACTGAACCGCGACCACTTGTGTCACCTCGGGCACCTCTTCCTTGATGACACGCTCGATCCCCGCCTTCAAGGTCATTTGGCTCATGGGACAGCCCCGGCAGGCTCCTGTGAGACGAACCTTCACCACGGTACCCTCCACATCCACCAGTTCAACACTGCCGCCATCCCTCTGCAACATGGGTCTGACCTTAGCCAAAGCGGTTTCAACTTTCTCACGCATCGCAAAGCCTCCGAGCTTCTCTGTCGCCCTGGCTCCCATGCCACCGAATTGGCTCTCTTCGGTTTGATGTGGGCAGGACTTGTGAATTCCCAACGGGATGAATCTGCTTCCTTCTCGCACCAATCTGCAACAGGATGAACTCTTTGCATCAGAGATACTATTACACGACTGATCCTTGTCTTTACAAGAGACAAGGGGTCACAGTCACTCTGCACCAATGGAATCTTAATGGTTTTAAGGATTTAAATCGAATCATCGTTGATTTTTCCCCCTTCCTTCTCTATGATGCCACATATCTCAAGCAGAACAGACACTTCGCGATTCGCCATTTGCGTGACCGGGAGGGAAAAATGACCAGCTACCAGCTCGTGCCCGCCATGTCTTCGGAGGAGCTTGAGAGGACGGTGGAGCATTTGGCTCAACGCATAAACAGCGACTATGAAGGGAAATCCCTGATTCTCGTTGGAATTTTGAAAGGCGCATTCATTTTCCTTTCAGATTTGGCGAGGCGCATCGAGGTTCCGGTGCGAATTGACTTTGTGCGGCTCGCCAGCTACGGTCTCGCGGCGGAGACGAGCGGGAAGATCAATATCACGAAAGACATCGAATTGGAGGTTCGCGGCGAACATGTGCTCATTGTGGAGGACATCGTCGACACGGGAACGACTCTGGCATGGTACCTGGACCATCTCAGGGAAAGCGGTGCGGCATCGGTGAGGATCTGCGCACTCATTGACAAGAAGGAACGGCGTCAGATAGAAGTACCTTTGGATTACGTGGGGATCAGCGTCGACAAGGGATTCCTGGTCGGATACGGGTTGGACTATTCCGAGAATCATAGGAATCTTCCCGCCATCTATGAGGTGAAGTTCGACTAGTAATACGGAGTTGCGTTCAAAGACGAATCGGGCAGAGTTCGGGATGGAGCATAGCGCCTTGCGGGCGGCATGATGGGAACGGGCAGAAGGCCCCCCGGCTACATCACTTCGAATGCAGCTTCGTCGTATAATGATCGGTGTCGGGCCGGTCCCTTTCAACGCGGGAATGGGAGAGCGCAAAGGGGTTGTTGTGAGGCGGTTCCACGGTGTCGGCGCCCCAAGGTTTTGACTGAGGGATGCAACGGTCGTGCGCGGTTTCACCCTCTCGCCCTCATGAGAACATGTGCCGGGGAAGAGATCCATGATAGTGACTTGCGACTCCTGCAAAACCAAGTTTAATCTCGATCCCTCGCGCATCAGGGGCCATCGCAGCAAGGTGCGCTGTTCCCAATGCGGGAACGTATTCGTCGTGGATCAGGAAGAGGAAGAGGTCCTGATTCACGTGGATTTGCCTGAAGAGGAGGAACTGGAAGCGCTTGAGGACAAGGGAATGGATTTCTCCTCTCCCTATGAAGCCCCTCAAAGACCTTCGAGATTTGGGGTCAAAGCCCGATCCAGGCTCATGGTGCTCTTGGGTGCGGGGGGCCTTGTCCTGCTTGCGGTGGTGTACTGGATGACGAGCCTCCTGACTACCGGGTCCTCGGATTTGGCAGGGCAGAAGGTCAAGGGACAGGCCGATGTTCCTGCGGTGACCATTCTCGACAATACCAGGGCCTATTTTCTGGAGAACCCGCAGGCCGGAGGGCAGATCTTTGTCATAGAGGGTGAAGTCTCCAACGAGTCCGGGAAACTGGTCAGCTTCATCCTCCTTGAGGGGAAGATCTACAAGACAAACAACCAGGTGGCCCAGTCTCAGAGGAGCTATGCAGGCAACGCCATCTCGAGGGACGAACTGACAAAACTGAATGTCAATGAACTCCAAAACCGCATGATGAACAGGGAGGGAAAGGACTTGGTGAACGTTCGAGTGCCACCCTCAAGGCGAGTCCCCTTCATGCTCGTGTTCCACAACCTGCCGGAATTCGGAACTCTCAGCGACTACAGTGTCGAGGTCATCAGTGCCAAGACGGACTGACCACAGTTCCGAGTGAATGCACCCAATAGACATCCAGATACTTTTGGAAGCCAACTTATTGAAGTAACAAAAGGAATTGACAAGGCCCATTTCGGGATGTTATGAAGTGCACGTTTTCATTTCCTGAAAACTGTAGTGATAAGAATTAGTTGAATGCCTCCTGGTTGAGCACTGGAGATCTATGCTGGACCTCAGATTTGTGCGGGAGAACATTGAGCGCATAACCCGGATGCTGGAAAGTCGCCGGTTGGATATGGATTTGAAGCCTTTCCTGGAACTCGATGAGAGAAGGCGAAGCATCCTGCGGGAGGTCGAGGTCCTGAAACACCAGCGCAATGTGGTCTCCGAGGAAATTTCCCGGCTGAAACGAGAGAAGAAGGATGCCGGGGGGCTCATCGAGAGCATGAAGGGCGTGTCACAGAGTATCAAGGAGATGGACCAGGAACTTGAGTCCATCGAGGAATCCTTCCGGGAGATTCTCCTGCTCATTCCCAACATGCCCCATGAATCCGTCGTGGTGGGCTCCGACGAAAAGGACAATCCGGTGGTGACGACTTGGGGGACCCCCCCCCGGTTTGAGTTTGAACCAAAACCTCACTGGGACGTCGGAGAGGCACTCGGGATTCTGGATTTCGAGCGGGCGGCAAAAATGACAGGGGCCCGTTTCGCTCTTTACTGGGGCATGGGGGCCGCACTCGAAAGGGCACTCATCAGCTTCATGCTCGACACCCACACGCGTCGGCACGGGTATACCGAGGTGCTTCCTCCGTTTATGGTGAACAGCGCGAGCATGACTGGCACGGGTCAGTTGCCCAAGTTCAAATCGGATCTTTTCAAGCTTGAAGGATGGGATTATTACCTGGTCCCAACGGCGGAAGTCCCTGTGACCAACATTCACATGAACGAGGTCCTCGACGAGGCGGACCTTCCCAGGTACTACACGGCGTTCACACCCTGCTTCCGGTCGGAGGCCGGTTCATACGGCAAGGACACACGGGGCCTCATCAGGCAGCATCAGTTCAACAAGGTCGAACTGGTTAAATTTGTCCGGCCCGAGACCTCTTACGAGGAACTGGAATCGCTCCTGCTGAATGCAGAAACCATTCTGCGGGAGCTGGACCTGCCTTACCGGGTCGTGTCCCTGTGTTCGGGAGACCTCGGCTTTTCCTCGGCGAAGACCTATGACATCGAGGTGTGGCTGCCCGGGCAAAACACGTACCGAGAAATTTCCTCGTGCAGCAACTTTGAGGATTTCCAGGCCAGGCGGGCGAACATTCGGTTCAGACGCAAGGGACAGAACCGCACGGAGTTCGTCCACACGTTGAACGGGTCGGGCCTTGCCGTGGGCAGAACATTGGTAGCCGTTCTCGAAAACTGTCAGCAAGCGGATGGAAGTGTCCTGATCCCACCCGCGCTCCGGCCCTATATGGGTCATGCCACGAGAATCGAGAGGATGCGCTGATTTTTGAATAACTCATGGGGAGCAAGAACATGACAAAGAGCGAGCTCATCGAGGCGTTGGCCAAGGCTGAGGGAATTACCCTCAAGGCTGCCGAGATCGCGGTCAACGTGGCCTTTCAGAGCATGGAGCAGGCGCTTATCCGGTCGGACCGCCTGGAAATTCGTGGGTTCGGCAGCTTCAAGGTGAAAAACTACGATGGATACAAGGGGAGAAACCCCAAGACAGGAGAGCTCATTGAAGTCGATGCAAAGAAGCTCCCCTTCTTTAAGGTCGGCAAGGAGTTGAAGGAGCGAGTGAACGGAGTCAAGTGACCCAGCCCCTGCCCGCCCCCTTTCCACCATGCGCAAGCTCCGGGTGTTTTCCCCAGGGAGAAGCCCGAGGCGTCATTCCCGCATGAACAGGAAATAGAGATTGACGACGACCAGCACCATGCTTCCACCGATAAACTCAAGAAGCTTGTTCAGAGGCATGGACTGACCGGCGGGCGGGAGCGTGTATTGGAGCAGGAACACGAAGATGACCAGGGAAGCCATGAGCAGGAGGAACCGGTAGGCTTTTCTCCATACCAATAGCAGCACTGGAGGGAGAACAATAAACCAGGTTGTCGGCTCCGACAGGAGTTTCCCCCAGTCGAGGGTCCGAATGACCTCGGCCATCTTGTGCGCGTCGTAATCTGCCAGGAACTTGGCGAGACCCTCATAGATCGTGTTGAAGATTTCCATGGTTACCTTCCTCTGACTGTGATTTCAAACCGCTGGTATTCCCCACGATACTCCTCATCAATAACCTGGATCCGGTCCACTCGCCCGAAAGGGCTCCCCCGGAGGCACCACTCCAGGATTCTCTCGACCTTCTCGTCATCTCCCTCAAACACGG
The DNA here is from genome assembly GCA_964623165.1 of uncultured Syntrophobacteraceae bacterium. Lineage (GTDB taxonomy): Bacteria > Desulfobacterota > Syntrophobacteria > Syntrophobacterales > Syntrophobacteraceae > JAAYUJ01. Next base: position 1,719 of record CAZURN010000108.1, on the reverse strand, counting down.
CTTCAACCCGGCCGTCGGGCAAGTTCCTCACCCAGCCGGTCACTCCCTCCCGGATTGCCGCTTCCTGGGTGTAAGCCCTGAAGGCCACGCCCTGAACCCTTCCCTGAATCCATACGTGTGCCCGTCTCTTGCCCATTCCCCTCCCCCGGCATGCCCGCGATGCAAACCCGGTTCTCCGGGACGATCGCGGTTTGTGCTGAGCATCAATCAAGATTGGGCTTGATTCCCCGCCCTTCCTGCCAAAATGGATCGAGCGATGAGTCCGTCCCTTCATGCAAGGTGTTCAAGGAACTCGTCCTCGCTGAGGACGGTGATGCCCAGCTTCAAGGCCTTGTCTTTCTTGGAGCCGGGATCCTTTCCGACTACCAGGACATCGGTATTCCTGCTCACATTGTCAGTGACCTTCGCACCCAGGGCGGCGATGCGCGCGCCAGCCTCCTGTCTGGTGAAAGAGGAAAGGGTTCCGGTGAAAACCACTGATTTCCCTGTCCAAAAACCTGATACATCGTATTTGGACGCTGCGGGAGCCGCGGACTCGATGCGAATTCCTGCCCGGAGGAGATCTGCTACGAGGGCCTGGTTGGCGGGATGGGAAAAATAGTTCGTGAGGCTGGAAGCCACTTTTTGGCCAATCCCCGGAATCTGCAGCAATTCGCCGGTCGTCGCATTCATGATGGCATCCAGGGTTCCAAAGTGCCCGGCCAAGAGTTCGGCAATGTGACTTCCCACATGCTGAATTCCAAGGCTGAACAGGAACTCGGGCAACCGGGTTTGCTTGCTGTTCTCGATGGAGGCGATGAGATTCTGAGCAGACTTCTCAGCGAATCCAGGCAGTGTCCGAAGATCCTCCTCCCTCAACCGGTAGAGGTCAGCCACTGAATGCATCAAGCCTTCGTTCACCAGCAGGGAGACGATCTTCTGGCCGAGTCCGTCGATGTTCATGGCACCGCGACCCGCGAAATGTCGGATAGAGGCCTTGATCTGAGCGGGACAGTTGCGATTGAGGCACCGATGGACGCTCTCTTCGGGCAACCGGACTACTTGGCCGTTGCAAGAGGGGCACAAGCCAGGCATGTCAAAAACCCTCTCTGCACCCGTGCGCACACTTGCAACCACTTCAACCACTTCAGGGATCACATCGCCTGCCCGGCGCACTGTCGCCAGGTCCCCAATGCGTACATCCTTGCGCCGCACCTCGTCCAGGTTGTGGAGAGTCGCCCGTTGAACGGTCACGCCTCCAACGGAGACAGGCTCCAAGACGGCCACGGGCGTCAAGACGCCGGTTCGGCCTACCTGGACGAGAATGTCCAGCACCCGGGTCTGCACCTCGTGAGGAGAAAACTTGTAGGCAATGGCCCAGCGGGGGCTCTTGGATTTTTCTCCGAGTTTGGCCTGCCAGTCGAGCCGGTTCACCTTGATGACCACCCCGTCGATGTCATATGGAAGTGACTCCCGACGGGAGGCCAGATCATTGAAAAATTCCAGGGCACTTTCGATTGTCCCGCACAGTTTCGAAAGCGGATTGACGGGCAGACCCCATGCCCTCAAGCGTTTGAGCATTTCCCATTGAGAGGCGGGGGCAAATCCCTCCACCTCGCCGACTCCGTAAAAAAAAGCCTTAAGGGGGCGGCCGGCAGTGATCGAAGAGTCCAATTGCCGCAGTGATCCTGCTGCGGCGTTCCTTGGATTGGCGAACAGGGGATCCCCCTCCCGGCTTCT
>CAZURN010000107.1:0-10912 GCA_964623165.1 uncultured Syntrophobacteraceae bacterium | reverse complement strand
AAGCCATGCGGCTGCTCCTGGATTACCCCTGGCCCGGAAATGTCCGTGAATTGGAAAACGTCATTGAACGGGCTGTGATCCTTTGCAGCGGCGACGAGATCCTGGTCAAAGACCTGCCACCGGAGGTCCAGGGCTACGGGCGCGAGACACTGGAACAGGACGACGGCCTCCGCGACCTGATGGATGGGGACTTGCGTCGGGCTGCGCCCGAGCATCGGGAATTCCGGGTGGAACCGGGAGAAAGGCTCCCCCAATGGGGACTCAAGCCCAGGCAGATGAAAGCCCTCGAATTCATCAGGGTGCACGGGTACATCACCAACCGACACTATTCCCAGATCAATGACATTTCCGAGCGCCAAGCCCTGAGAGAGCTCAGTGAATTGGTCGATTCCGGTACACTCATCCGCGTGGGCAAGGGAAGGGCGTGCCGCTATGTCCTCGAACGAAATCCCGGCAGCGTTTAGTAAATGCCAGAGTGCCAACCTCTGGGCTTCTCGCCTGGGTCATTAGCAGGGAGCTTGTCGGCAGGCGATCCCGGTGCCTGCGGAGATCGCCTCCAGGTTCACGCATGGACGCCCCGAGGGTGTCAGGAAGGGATGGCGGAACGGGCCAGGAAGTCACATCGCTCGTTTTCGGGGTGTCCCTGGTGCCCGGCCACCCAGTGCCAGCGGATCATGTGTTTTTGGGACAATTCGTCCAGTGCCTCCCATAGATCGCGATTCTTGACCGGTTCCTTGGTGGAGGTTTTCCACCCGTTGCGTTTCCACGTGTGAATCCACGAAGTGATGCCATTCTTGAGATACTGGGAATCGGTGGTGAGATCCACCACACAGGCCTCCTTCAAGGCCCGCAGGGCCTCGATGACGGCCATGAGCTCCATGCGGTTGTTCGTGGTGTGGGGCTCTGATCCAGACAGTTCCTTTTCGATGGTCTTGTAGCGCAGAATGGCCCCCCACCCGCCAGGACCAGGATTGCCCCGGCAGGCGCCATCCGTGAAAATCTCTACACGCTTTCTGCGTCCAGCACCTGCCAGCATTCAATAGACTCCTGCCCCCACTTGGCATGGAGTTCTGAGGCAGTTCCCACTCCCGCCCGGGGGGGATAACATCAGCATGTTGTATGTTGCTGCAGTATTGAGGTGATCAGGAGAAAGGAGACAGCTGTCTCCTGATGAACTGCTCGATGCCCTTGGAGGTCAACTTGCCCACCGCCTGGGACACCTTTTCCATGGGAATCTCCGCCCTTGCCATGGCCTGGTGACCCCCCGCACAGCCAATGGATCCAAAAGCGCGTCGGACGGTCCTTCCGGCGTCCTTCCTGTACCCGTCGTTGCGGACGCAGATGATGAGGTGCTCCTCATAAATGCCCGAGATGATGCTCCAGGAAATGTCATGGATCTTCAGCAAGAACTCGGCAATCTCCACAAGGATGTCCGCCGAAGAGACTTCGTCCAGGTGAGCGAAAATCCGGTCCTTCACCACGTGCTTTCTCTCCACCGCCTTGTGGAAAAACTTGAGATCTTTGAGGGAAAGATCAGAAATTTCTATTTTTCTCAATATGTTATGATTTGCCAAGCCAAAAAGGTAGCGGAAGGCCTCGATGTCGTCATCGAGGGTCTTGCGCTCGAAGCTTCGGGTGTCGGTCTTGATCCCGTAGAGCAGCGTGGTGGCAAGTGCTTGTGAGGGCTTGATTTTTGCCGCCCGCAAGTACTGAGTGAGCATGGTCGACGTGGCGCCGAATTCCGGGTGTACCTCCACGAAGGGTGCATCCACGGCACCGGTCATGGGATGGTGGTCGATCACCACGCTGTATGGGAACTGGAGGAACTTCTCGTTGTGCTGGGGTTGACCATCGACGAGAAGGAACTTGCTGAACTGCTTGGGGGACAGGTCGGACAGGAGTGCGAGAGGCAGCTTGAGGAGTCTCACCATGGTGACGTTGTTGAGGCGGCGGATGGGACGGATCATCCCTATGGTCGTCGACTGGACCTTATGCCAGAGGAGCCGCTTCAGGGCGAGGGCCGATGCAATCGCGTCCGGGTCCGGATCAATGGTGATGAGCACGTGATCCCGGGAGTTGAAACAGGCGAAAAGATCGTGAATGGCCGACCTGGGCGATCGGCGCTTGCCTTGGGGCTTGGCAGGGCCTGCGGTGGAGATGTCATTCATTGTTGAGACATGCTTGAATGGGGTTGGGAGAGAGAAGCCACTTCAACCGGGGGAGAATCATTGAAACTATGAAAAAAGGGCGGCCTGCAGTGCCACCCTGATATTTTTCTGGAGCGGGAAACGGGATTTGAACCCGCGACTTCAACCTTGGCAAGGTTGCACTCTACCGCTGAGTTATTCCCGCCCATGTGCGAGACAGATTGATAGTCCAGCCGAGTCATCTAGTCAAGGAAAAAAACTCCATTGGAGCGTTATAAGGTCTGATAATATATATTATGTCAACTTAAATCACGCCGTTGATCGCACAGCTTCAGACGCAGACTCGTGCGGTGATCCCTCAGCATGGAAACCCTTTCCCGCCCCTGGGCAAAAGCACGCGCACCTTCTCCATGCCTCTCATCAGCCGGTGTCTAGGCTGGCCTTGGCCTGTCAGCAGTCTGGCCTGGTTTTCTCTCTTGCCGCGGTCCATCGCATCCGGATATAGAAAATGTGTCATGAACACCTCGTCCACTGCTCATGGGCCTTGCCGAAGGCTTTGCGCCTCATGAGCTGTGATGCGAGGTGTGTGCAATCTCCACTGGCAGCCTCAGGCAAAGCCGGAGTAACCTCACATGTCGGGACGAGTCAATCCCAGAACCCTAGCCAAGACATTGAGCACCATCGCACTTCACTGCCCCTGGGAATACGGCCTGTTCTGGGACATGGACGGGTCTATGCCGTGGAAGGAATTCCATTGGGCGCTTCAGGAGGATCCGTCGCTGAGGTTCGTGAGGGAGAGCCATATTCGCGAACTCGAATATCTGGGTCTGGACATCCCCTTCTCCCTCGATGGCCGGGTCCTCCGCCTCAAGAGCGGTTGCTCGCCCATCGAGATACTCCCGGTGAGCGACCCTCCGGAGCGCCTCTATCATGGGATCCGTGCAACACAGGTCCAGTCAGTGAGAGAGCGCGGCCTTTTCCCTGCAAACCGCGGCTACCTCCCTATGGCTTCGCATCGGGAGCTTGCTCGGCGCATTGCCAGGAGACGCGACCCGGACCCCATCATCGTGGAGGTCTACGCCAGGAAGGCTGTAACCCTCGGATTGCTGGTCCTTCAGGCTGGAGGCGATCTGTACCTCACAGGGCCCATGCCTGCCAACGTGCTGCTGATCCCCCCGGTGCGTGAGGACCGGCTAGCGCGCATCCCGGTGAGCAAGGCGGGGAAACCCGCCGAGACAAGAGCCGGGCTTCCGCTGATGCCAGGTTCCTTTTTCGTGGACATCGGTCGCCTCTCCAAGAGTCAGGCGCCAGTCCCGCCTCAGGAGAAGGCCCCAGCGGGGAAAGGCCGATCGAAGGACGACTGGAGGAGGGCCTCACGGGGTGAGAGGCGGAAAAGAGACGCATGAACCGGGCACCAGCACTCAGTCCCGTGCCCCCACCAGCAGCCCCCTGCCCCTCGCTGAGCAGCTTCACGCAAGGCACATGGATGCTTTGCCGGAATGAGAATCAATGGGCGGAAGCGCCGCCCCCCAGGTAGGCGGACTGGACGTCGGGGTTGGCCATGAGGGCTTCTGCGGTGTCTTCCAGAACCACATTTCCCAATTCCATCACATAGCCCCGGTGAGCGAGCTTGAGGGCCGCCCGCGCATTCTGTTCCACCAGGACCATGGTGACACCCCTGCCGTTGACCTCCCGCAAGGTTTGAAAGATGGCTTTGACCAGAAGCGGAGCCAGGCCCAGGCTGGGTTCATCCAGCAGAAGGATCCTCGGTTGGCTCATGAGGGCCCGCCCGATGGCCAGCATCTGTTGCTCTCCTCCACTCAAGGTGCCCGCCAGTTGCTGCCGCCTTTCAGCCAAGACTGGAAACAGCTGGTAGATCCACTCCTCAGTCTCTTTGATTATCCCTTTATCCTCCAGGACAAAAGCCCCCATCCTGAGGTTCTCCTGAACCGTGAGGGTTCCGAAGACGCGACGGCCTTCCGGCACTTGGGCAATCCCTTCCCTCACAATCTGGTGGGCGGGCATCTTGTGGATGGGCCTGTTTCCAAGGGAGATGATTCCGGACGAGGACCGTACAAGCCCGCATATGGCGAGCAATGTGGTGGATTTCCCCGCACCGTTGGCTCCGAGTACTGAGACGATTTCCCCTTCATCAACCTTCAGGTCAATGCCATGGAGCACTTCAATATTGCCGTACTTCACGTGGAGATTGGAAATCTCGAGCAGAGCCATGCGAAACAATCCCCATGAGTTTACCAGTCCGTGTCTGTCCCCAGGTAAGCCTCGATCACCCGTGAGTCCTGTTTGATCTCATCGGGAGATCCCTCCCCGATCTTGCATCCGTATTCGAGAACCACGATGCGTTCGCACACCCTCATGACCAGGCTCATGTCGTGTTCGATCAGGAGAATGGTGATCCCGTGTTCCCGCATGCTGCGGATGTGTGTGACCAGAGCCGAGGTCTCCTGTTCGTTCATGCCCCCTGCCGGCTCATCCAGGATCAGGAGCTTGGGTTCCGTGGCCAGCGCACGGGCAATCTCCAGGAGCCGCTGGTTTCCGTAGGAGAGGTTTTTTGCCAATTGTGTCGCCTGATGTGCGAGGCCCACGAACTCAAGAGTGTTCATGGCTGCGACGACAGCTGCTTTCTCCTCCCTGCGCTGGCCCGGGGTGTGAAACATGGAGCTCACAACCCCAGCCTTCATTCGGCAGTGACACCCGGCCAGGACGTTCTCCAACGCGGACAGGTTTTGAAAGAGCCTGATGGTCTGAAAAGTGCGGGCAATCCCCATGGAGATGATACGGTGGGTTCTCTGGCCTAAGAGGGATTTTTCGGAGAAAAGGATTTCCCCCTGGTCCGGGCGGTAGATCCCCGTGATCAGGTTGAATACGGTGGTCTTGCCAGCTCCATTCGGACCGATCAACCCGACGATTTCGCCGTCCGAAACATCGAAGGAGACGTTGTTCACCGCCGTCAGACCGCCAAAAGCCTTGGTCAGTCGTCGTACACTCAAAACACTCATGGCAGTCCCTCAAGGCCCTTGGCGGCAACCACGACCATGAAATCCAGGGAATCTCATCTTCCGGTCACATCCGGGAGCTCGTAACTCCGCGGTTTCGGTGGAAGCAGGCCCTGGGTGCGAAAAATCATCATGGCCACCATGGCGGCACCGAAAAAGAGCATCCGGGCACTGGAGAATTCCCTGAACACCTCCGGGAGACCCACAATGAGGAAAGCACCCAGGATCATTCCCGGAATGCTGCCGGACCCTCCAAGGATGACAATGGCAAACATGAGGACAGATTCCCAAAAAGTAAAGGACTCCGGTGAGATGATTGTCATCTTGGAAGCGTAGATGCAGCCGACCATCCCGGCCCAAACCGCTCCAACCATGAAACAGCTGAGCTTGTAGTGCGCCGTGTTGATGCCGCTCCCTTCGGCCGCTGTTTCGTCTTCCCTCAAGTAGTTGAGCGCTCTTCCAAAACGGGAGTTTTCAAGGAGGCGAAAGAGGAGAATCGTGATCCCCGCAAAGACCCAGATGAGATAAAAGAACTGCTCCGGGGAGCGGATGGTGTGGCCGAACACGCTGGGGCGCGAGATGCCGAAGATCCCGTTGGCGCCGCCCGTGATCCCGAACACGTCGTTGATGAGGGCAATACGAATGATTTCCCCGACTCCGATGGTCACAATGCACAAATAGTCACCCCGGAGGTGAATGATGGGCCGGGCCACGGCGAGGGCGAAAACACCCGCTGTGAAGCCGCTCACGGGAAGGAGCCATAGGACAGGCACCTGGAATTTGGTGTTGATGATGGCCGCCGTGTAGGCACCGATGGCATAGAACGCCGCGTGCCCGAGGTTGAAGAGACCCGAATGACCGACGATGAGGTTCAGGCTGAGGGCCAGAATGGCGTATATGCCGACGCTGTTGAGGACGTCCACCCAATAGGTGTTCAGGACGAACGGCATCGCTGCAAGACACAGTGCCCCGGTCGTGAGGAGGATTCGGTTTCTTGTCATCACACCTTCTCCGCGACCCGTTCGCCCAGCAGGCCCGTCGGGCGGAGAATCAGGATGAGAATGAGCACACAGAAGGCGATGGCATCCTTCCAGGCAATGGAGATGTATGCCGCACCCATCGCTTCAATGACACCCAGGAGTATGCCTCCCACCATGGCGCCGGGAATGTTTCCGATGCCGCCAAGGATTGCCGCGGTGAAGGCTTTGAGGCCATACACCCAGCCCATGGTGAAGTTGATCTGCCCGTAGTAGAGCCCAACCATGAGGCCCGCCATCCCTCCCATGGCAGGGCCCACAAGAAAGACCATGAGGATGACCCGGTTCACGTCAATGCCCATGAGCCGGGCGGCCCCCTGGTCGATGGCCGCCGCACGGATGGCCGTCCCGATGCGGGTCCGCTGAATGAAGAGGTAGAGGACCAGCATCATCACCAGGGAAGTGGCGAGGACCAGCAGCCGCACGAGGGGGATGTTCAGGCCGAGGACGTTGATGGCCGTCGTGGGAAGGATGTTCTGGGGGTAAACCTGGAACCTCGCCCCATAGATGAGCATCACCGTGTTTTGGAGGAAAATGGATGCACCCAGAGCGGAAACGACCGCCGAGAGCCGGGGAGATTCCCTCAAGGGACGGTAGGCCACCCTGTCCAGCAGGGCACCCACCAGGCCGATGAGGCCCATGACCATCATCGCCAGGATGAGGGTGCCTCCCAGGGGTCCCACCCGGTCGGAGAGGGCCATGGAACTGAGGAGCGTCAGGCCCAGGTATGCACCCAGGGTGAACAGGTCCGCATGTGCGAAGTTGATCAGTTTCAGCACCCCATACACCATGGTGTAGCCAAGGGCGATCAGGGCGTAGATCCCCCCGACCGCCAGTCCGTTCGTCAATTGCTGAAAGAATTGTTCCATGGGAAATGGGGATTCCGCCTGGTGTGTGATGAAGAATCCAGCTCAGGGAGCAACTCCGCCCACTGAACCGGGCTGCGGAAGGGAGTGGCAAATATGGGCCAAGCCCCAACGTTGTCCATCCGGAAATTGCTTCCTTGACAGGAAAGACATGGGGGAAGCAAGTCAGGGTTCAACCATCGTAACACTTCCCCCCACCCAGCCTCCCCCATCGAATGGAGAGGTGAAATCGGGAAGCCTGCCGGATGGAAACCGATCAGTGCTTCGAGTTCAGCCGTTCACACAGACGCCTCGCTGCGTGGCGCCGTCCTACGGTTGGAGCACGAACTGCCCTTCTGCATTGACCTTGTAAACCTTGTAGAGTTCCCCGACCCGATCACCCTTCTCATTGAACGCGATCTTTCCGGTCAGTCCGGGGAAGTCCTTGAGTTCCTTGTGCAGGTAATCGGCCAATTTGGCCGGGTCAGTGGACTTGGTCTTGTCAATGGCGGTGGTGATGACGCGGAACCCATCACCAGCCAGGACCGGGTAGATGGAATTGGGGGCATTGCCGTACTTCTTGGTGAAGGAGGCCAGGAAAGCCTTGGCCTCTTCATAGGGAAGGTCCTTGGGCAGTGGCGGGCTGAGGAAGTAAAAGCCATTGGCGGCTTCCTTCCCTGCGATCTTCACCAGATCGGGATTATTGGTCGCGTCCCCGCCCATGAAGGGCACGTTCCAGTTCATTTCCTTCCTCTGTTTGAGCAGGAGCCCACCCTCGCCGTAATAGCCGGTGAAGAAGACGAATTCAGGAGCGGCGGCCTTCATCTTGGTGAGAATGGCCGTATAATCCTGTTCCTTGGGGGTCAGTGCGTCAAAAAAGACGATCTGGACATCCTTGCCTGCCAGAAGGCCCTTGGTCTCCTCCGCGAGTCCCTTTGCGTAAGTGCTGTTGTCGTGGAGAATGGCGAGCTTTTTGACCTTCATCTTTTCAATGGTCGCCGCAGCCACCTTGGCCTGTTCGTCATCCCGGGGGCAGGTTCTGAAGAAAAACTTCAGGCCTTTCTCCGAAAGTCGGATGGCCGTCGATCCATTGGCGATCTGGATGATCTTCGCTTCGTTGTAGATATTCTGGGTTGCCTCAGTCACGGCGGAGCCGTAAGTCCCGATGACGGCGGCAATTCCCTGTGTGGCGAGCCTCTGCGCAGCAAGGGAAGCCGTACGGGGGTCCCCGCCGTCGTCTTCACTGACGACGCTCACCTTCTCTCCCATCACTCCGCCCTTGGCATTCAGTTCCTCGCACAGGAGGTCCAGGACCTGCTTCATCTCCTGACCTTCACTCGCCCAGGAACCCGTCATTGGCCCCATCAGGCCGATCTTCACTGGACCGGCAGCGTTGGCCGTTCCAAGGGCAAGGAACAGTGACAAAAGGACGAACAGCACCTTTCTCATGAGATCCTCCTCTTTTCTGTGACGTTTGAACATTGAAGAAAGGCAAAAGGGACTGTTGATGCGTGGTGAAGTGTGCGGAAAATATCAAAGAACCCCTCCCCTGTCAACCTGATGCTGTCTTCCGCCAGGTCAAGCGCTGCCGCAATTCATTGGTTTTCTGGAAGTGTGCTTGACTGCCACGCGGTTGTCGTGTCCAATGATCGAGGGATGAGTCGCGCACTGCGGCGCCCCGAGAGCATCGTGGCGGCCCCAAGGGGCTCCCTCACCTTTTGTTGATTCGCGGGTCTCTTGCTGCTTTCTTGGACCTTCCTCGGACCCCGAGGACCTTCACAGGAGCATGTCCATCATGGTCACGGATTTTGAGGCGAAAGTAAGGGAAACGGGCCTTCATTTGTTCGACCTCATCGAGGGGGAGTCCCCCTCCGTTTTTCAGAAACAGTACTGGACGGGCAAAATCCTCGACTGGTGCATGGGCGACGAATCCTTCAAGGTGGAAATGTTTCGCTTCATCGACGTCTTTCCCTATCTCACCCGTCCCGAATCCATAGCCAAACATCTGCAGGAATACTTTGCACGTCCGGAGGTGAATTTCCCCACTGCCCTCCAGTGGGGAATCAAGTTCGTGTCCCCCACCTCCCTGGCCGCAAGGATGATCGTCAAGCCCATTGCGTCCAACATCGTGAACATGGCCAGGCAGTTCATCGTGGGAGCCAACCCTGAGGAGGCCCTCCCCCTGTTGGAGAAGCTTCGCTCCCAAGGGATGGCGTTCACGGTCGACCTCCTTGGCGAGGCGGTCGTTTCAGAGCCGGAAGCCGACGACTACCTCCAGAGATACCATCAGCTCATGGAAACATTGGGTGGGGCCCAGGAGAACTGGTCACCCCTGGGTGGAGGCCCGGGGAATCTGGATTGGGGGGCATCCCCCAAGATCAACGTCTCGGTGAAGACGTCGGCCATGTATTCCCAGATGAACCCCTGTGCCTTTGAATACTCCGTGGATGCTGCCAAGGAACGGCTCCGGCCGCTCTTCCGCAAAGCCATCTCACACGGGGCGTTCGTGACCCTCGACATGGAGCACTGGAACCTCAAGAACATGACCCTGGCCCTTTACCGCAGTCTCATGGAAGAGGCCGAGTTCCAGGGGTACCCCCACACGGGGATCGTCATCCAGTGTTATCTCCGGGAGAGCGAGTCAGACCTCCGGACCATGCTGGAATGGTCCCGCAAGAGAAAGCAGCGTTTCACCATCCGCCTCGTGAAGGGAGCCTACTGGGATTCGGAGGTCATCCTGGCTCATCAGAACGAGTGGCCCGTCCCCGTCTTCACCGTCAAGCACGCCACCGACGCCAACTTTGAAAAGCTCGCGGGAATCATCCTGGAAAACCATGAGCATGTGAACTGCGCCTGCGCATCTCACAACATGAGATCCATCGCCTACGTCATCGAAGCTGCCCGCCACCTCGGCGTGCCCTCGGAAAGGGTCGAGTACCAGGTCCTCTACGGCATGGGAGAACCGGTGCGCAACGCTCTGCGCAAAGCGGGCCTCCCCCTCAGACTCTACGCACCCATAGGCGAGATGATTCCCGGCATGTCGTATCTGGTGCGGCGCCTCCTGGAAAACACCGCCAACGAATCCTTCCTTCGCCAGGGATTCGCCCAGGGAGTCTCCCGTGAAGAACTCCTTCGCAATCCCGAGGAACTGTTGAACGAGCATCCCGAGGATCAGGATCCGTATGCGCCGCGACCCGACCGCGAGGATTCGCCGCTTCCGGGCGGGAAACCCCCCTTCCACAACGAACCGAGATGGGACTGGACCATCAAGGCAAACCGGGATTCCTTCAGCGATGCCCTGAACCGGGTCCGCAAGAGCTTTCCAAGGAAGATCCCTCTGGTCATCGGAGGACAGAAGGTCACCACGAAAAAGGAGATCCGTTCCACCAACCCGAATGCACCCGACGAAGTCATCGGCATGGTGGCATCGGCCGGGAGCAGCGAGGCCCTGAAGGCCATCGAGGAGGCCGGTGCGGCTTTCCCCGCGTGGCGGGACACCAAGGCTTCCGACCGTGCCGAGTGCCTTTTCAAGGCTGCAGCGGCGGCCCGGCTGATGCGGTTCGATCTCGCGGCCCTTCAGGTTTTTGAAGTGGGAAAGAACTGGAGCGAGGCGGATGCGGATGTGACGGAGGCCATCGATTTTCTTGAATACTACGGCCGCGAGATGCTGCGGCTGTCTACTCCCCGCAGGATGGGGCGCACTCCCGGGGAAATGAGCCACCTTTTCTACGAACCTCGGGGGGTGAGCGTCGTCATCGCCCCCTGGAACTTTCCCATGGCCATCGCCACGGGCATGACCTCGGCTGCCCTCGTGACCGGAAACACGGTCGTCTTCAAGCCCGCATCCCAATCCCCCGTGGTCGGGT
>CAZURN010000106.1:0-10925 GCA_964623165.1 uncultured Syntrophobacteraceae bacterium | reverse complement strand
CGGGTGTATCGTTACAAGATTGCCATACAGGATCAGAAGAAGCGTACCATTTCCACCTCCAATGCGACTCTGGCCAAGGTGGTCCCTCCTCCGGGTCCGTTGAAGAATCTCATGGCGGTCACCCAGGCAAAGGGAATTCTGCTTCAGTGGAAGGCTCCGACCAAAGACGACCAAGGTGGGGCCCTCCAGGGAGATCTCTTCTTCCTGGTGGAGAGGAGAGCCCATGACGGGCCGTGGGAGAAGGTCTCCAGTTTGCACCTGAGAGGCAACAACTTCCTCGACACTGCCGTGGCCTCCAATCAGTCATACGGCTATCGGGTGACTCCTTATGTCATATTTGAAGACACCTCTATTATGGGTGAAAGTGCGACCTCTCAACTGGCCACCGCCCCTCAGGCACTACCCCCTCCCCCCCCTGGCAAGGTTTGGGTGATTCCCTCCAAGGGCGCGTTGGAGGTCCATTGGATCGAGAGTGAAGGCAAGGCGGGCGGATACCATGTCTACCGCAAGGAGGGCAAGGAGATCATCAGGTTGACAGGAAGTCCCGTCCAAAAGGCCCCATACGTGGACCGGGCCGTGAAGCGCAACGTGTCTTACGAATATGCCGTCTCGGCCGTGGGGACCCAGACCGATCAGCAGGAAGGGCTCCTGTCCAAGTGGTCCGAGGTGAGAAGCCTGATGTTTGAATGACGTTTGGAGACAGTGAACCATGCACCATTTCCGTTACAGGAATGATGAGCTGTATTGCGAAGACATCTCCCTCGAGAGCCTCGCGGAAGAAGTGGGCACCCCTTGCTACATATACAGCCACGCAACTCTGGAACAGCATTTCAAGGTCTTCGATCAGGCCTTTGCCCCAGCCCCTCACTTGACGTGCTTCTCTGTCAAGTCCAACTCAAACATCGCCATCCTGAGCCTGTTCGGATCCCTTGGTGGAGGGGTGGACATCGTGTCGGGGGGAGAACTCTTCAGGGCCCGCAAGGCAGGAATCCCGCCCGAGCGCATTGTCTATTCGGGTGTGGGCAAGACCCAGCGGGAAATCGACTATGCCCTCCGGGAGGGGATACTCATGTTCAATATTGAGTCCACCCAGGAACTGGAGGCCATCAACACCAGGGCCGAAGCCATCGGCACGCGGGCCAGGATAGCCATGCGGGTCAACCCCGATGTGGATCCCAAGACCCATCCTTACATCTCCACGGGGATGAAGAAGAACAAGTTCGGCATCGACATCGACAGCGCTGTCAAGGCCTACGGCTGGGCGAAAAGCCTCAACCACGTGGAGATTCTTGGCCTGGACTGTCATATCGGCAGCCAACTGACAGAGATTTCCCCCTTCATCGACGCACTGAAAAGACTGCGCATTCTCATCGAACGACTCCAAGGCATCGGAGTCACCATCCGATTCCTCGACCTGGGCGGAGGGCTCGGAATCGTGTATGATCAGGAGACCCCTCCGCATCCCCAGGAATACGCATCCGCCATCATGGAAGAACTGTCCGGGTTGGACTGCACTCTCATCTTTGAACCAGGCCGGGTGATCGTCGGCAATGCAGGCATCCTCGTGGGTAAGGTGCTCTACACCAAGCGCACCGCCAACAAGAATTTCGTCATCTTCGATGCGGCCATGAATGACCTTGTCCGCCCCAGCCTCTACGGGTCGTACCATCAAATTCTGCCTTTGCGGAAGCAAGAGCGGGAAACGGAAATCGTGGATGTTGTAGGTCCTATTTGCGAGTCGGGGGATTTTCTGGCCAAGGACCGCGGGCTCCCCATGGCACAGCCTGGAGATTATTTCGCCGTCATGAGCGCGGGGGCTTACGGGTTCACCATGTCATCCAACTACAATTCACGACCGCGCTGTCCTGAAATACTCGTCACGGGCACTGAGTACCATGTAATCCGCAAGCGGGAAACGTGGGAAGATCTGACTCGCGGCGAATCAATCCCGGAGTTCCTTCGCTCCCGGTGACCGCTGCCTGTGGAGCGCGATTGAGCCACTGGTTCATGCCCCTCATTTCCAAGCCCATGGGAAGATCCGGACAACGAATCCGGGCTGTCGACGGAGATCTCCCGACTCGTTGGTCTCAGCTCGAAATGAAACGGCGGTGATTGTGAAATGGGGACTCGAAGTTTTTACCTCTTTCCTGGCGGAGTGGCAATTGAACACACTGAAGATTCCCGACCGCATCCCGTTTGTCAAGATGACAGGCAGCGGCAATGACTTCATCCTGGTGGACAACCGGAAAGGTCTGGTGGACACCAACAACTGCAGGGAGCTTGTACAGCTATCCTGCCGAAGAAAACTCTCGGCCGGAGCCGACGGTTTCATTTTCATCGAGAACGATCCTGAAGTCGATTTCCGTTGGCGCTTCTTCAACGCCGACGGCAGCGAGGCGGAGATGTGCGGGAACGGGTCCCGATGCGCGGCCCGATTCGCTCACCTCTGGGGAATCGTTCCCAAGGCACGGATGTCTTTTCGCACCTTGGCCGGGATCATCAGGGCAGAGGTCATGGGAGAACGGGTGAAGGTGAGGATGACCGCGCCCCACGGGCTGGAAAACGACCTCTGTGTCGAGGCGGGTGATCGGTCCTATTGCGTTCATTTCATCAACACGGGAGTACCCCATGTGGTGATGCTGGAAGAGAGCAGCGCTTCTCTCGAGAATGCTGATGTATTTCACCTGGGGAGAACCCTGAGGTATCATTCGCGTTTCCAACCTGCCGGGACCAACGTGAATTTCGCCACTGTGTCCGATCCGCACCACATGGCCATCCGCACCTATGAGCGGGGTGTCGAGGATGAGACTCTCGCCTGCGGCACCGGTTCAATTGCATCTGCCCTCATTGCCGCCTCAAGACATCTTGTGGACTCTCCAGTGGAAGTGCTCACTCGGAGCGGCGAAACGCTCACCATTCACTTCGAAATGCCGCCTGCCACAGACCCCGGGGCATTCACCGAGGTTTACATGGAAGGGGATGCCAAGGTGGTCTATGAGGCGGTGCTCTGGGACGAAACACTAAGGAGATAGGGAGAGAGCCATGTTTCAAGGCGCAATGGTAGCAATTGTGACACCTTTCAAGAACGGCCAATTGGACGAGGCGGGCTTCAGGAACCTCATCGAGTTCCAGATCGCCAACGGGACCCATGCCATTGTTCCCTGTGGAACCACGGGAGAGTCCGCGACCCTTTCGTACGAAGAACACGAACGGGTGGTGGAAATTGCCATCGAGCAGGTGAACAGACGGGTGCCGGTCATCGCCGGGACGGGTTCGAACAACACCACGGAAGCCATCCGCCTGACGAGGCACGCCAAGGGCGCCGGGGCGGACGGGGCGCTCATGATCAGTCCCTACTACAACAAGCCCACTCAGGAAGGGCTCTACCAGCATTACAAAGCAGTTGCCCAAGCCGTGGACATTCCCATCATCATGTACAACATCCCGGGACGCACCGCCGTCAACATGGAACCCGACACCATCGCCCGGCTTGCGAAGATCGACAATATCGTTGGCATCAAGGAGGCTTCGGGGAGCATGAAGCAGATCACAGACATCCTGGCCCGGTGCGGTGACACCTTCACGGTGGTTTCGGGAGAGGACTATCTCACGTTCCCCCTCATGTGCGTGGGCGGAAAGGGCGTGATCTCCGTCGTCTCCAACATTGCGCCCAGGGACATGGCCGACCTGTGTGACCTGTTTCTTGCAGGCAAGTTCTCCGAAGCTCAAAAGCTTTATTACCGCCTGCTCCCGCTCTGTCACGTGCTTTTCTGCGAGACCAACCCCGCCCCTGCCAAGGCGGCCCTTGCCATGATGAAGAAGATTGAGAGCGAGGAGGTTCGCCTGCCGCTGGCTCCCATGGCCCCCGCCAACCGCTTGCGGCTGAAGGCGGAACTGGAGAAGTACGGGCTTGTGTGAGTTCATGGATAATGGAGGGTCAAATGGTCCGTGCAGCAGTGGCCGGCGTGGCCGGCAGGATGGGTTCCAGGATTGCCCAGATCATCTCCGAATCGGAGGATCTTTCCCTGGCCGGAGGCTTTGAGCGCTCGGAGCACCCAATGGTGGGAAGGGAGCTTGCTGAGTTGATCGGCGGAGCGCCGACGGGGCTGCGCGTGGAAGGAAGCATCCAGGGGGTACTGGATAGATCCGACGTCGTCATCGACTTCACTGCGGCTTCAGCCTCGCTGACACACCTCGGTGTGGCATCAGCGGCCGGAAAGCCCATGGTCATCGGGTCCACGGGATTCACTCCCGAACAGGTGGATCAGGCCCGGAAGATGGCATCCGCGGTTCCTTGTGTCTTGGCCCCCAACATGAGCATGGGCGTCAATGTGCTCTTCAAGGTCGTCGCCGACGTGGCTCGGCTCCTCGGACCCGATTTCGACGTGGAGATCGTTGAAGCCCATCATCGGTTCAAAAAGGACGCCCCGAGCGGCACCGCCGTGAAACTTGCCGAGGTGATCGCACAGTCCCTGGGGCGCGACCTTGAGCAGGTGGGCGTCTTTGCGCGGCACGGGATCATCGGGGAGCGCACCGGTCAGGAAATCGGGGTTCAGACCTTGAGGGGCGGCGATATCGTGGGAGACCACACGGTGATGTTCGCTGGGTTGGGGGAGCGCATCGAGCTCATCCATCGGGCCCACAGCCGGGACAACTTTGCCCGTGGAGCCCTCCGCGCCGCACTTTGGGTCGTCAGCCAGCCGCCCGGTCTCTACGACATGCAGCATGTACTCGGCATCAAGTGAGCACTGTAATCGCTCGATTTTCGCAACTCTAGACAGGATTCCCCTCTCGACGGACCCGGTCCCCGGCATGAAATGCCCCCATACGACGGGGATGCCCGGTCGCTGGAATCTGTTGGGCCGGGTGCTTTGTTGATTGAAATCCTCGGAGGATCAAATGGCGTTTGAAAAGGCAGAACGGTTGAAACGGCTTCCCCCGTATCTCTTTCAGGAAATCGACCGTCTCAAGGCTGAGATCATGGCCAAGGGAGTCGATGTGATCAACCTCGGTGTCGGAGATCCCGATCTTCCCACACCGAAACACATCATCGACAGGCTCAAGGAAGCCGTCGAAGACCCGACCACACATCAATACCCTGCCTACTCAGGGATGAACGATTTCAGGGTGAGTGTGGCGCGATGGTATCGAAGCCGGTTCGGGGTGGAACTGGATCCCTTGAGAGAAGTGCTCACACTCATCGGATCCAAGGAGGGCATCGCCCACTTTCCGTTTGCCTTCATCAACCCTGGGGACATCGCACTCATCCCCACGCCTGCGTATCCTGTCTACCACACCACGGTGATGTTCGCCGGCGGTGAATCCCATTTCATGCCTCTTGTCAAGGAGAACGATTTCCTCCCCGATCTGAGTGCCATACCTGTTGATGTTGCCCGCAAGGCCGTCTTCATGTTCATCAATTACCCGAACAACCCGACCGGTGCCACGGCCGAGAGAGATTTCTTCGTCAAGGTTGTCGAGTTTGCCCGGGAGCACGACCTCATCGTCTGCCACGACGCGGCATACACGGAGATGGCCTTCGACGGGTACCGCCCCATGAGCTTCCTGGAAGTTCCTGGAGCCAAAGAGATTGGAATCGAGTTTCACTCCCTCTCCAAGACATACAACATGACCGGGTGGCGTCTCGGGTTCGCCGTGGGAAATGCGGCGATTCTCGATGGCCTTGGCCAGATCAAGAGCAACATCGATTCCGGGGCTTTCAACGCGGTACAAATGGCTGGGATGGCGGCCCTCGACGGCAATCAGGCGTGTGTCGTGAAGATGCAGGCCATTTACCAGGAACGCAGGAACACCCTCATTGAGGGCTTGCGGAAAGTGGGGCTCAATCCCCCCTCCCCTAAGGCGTCATTCTATGTATGGTGCCCGGTTCCAAAAGGATACCGGTCTGCCGAGTTCACCTCCCTGCTCCTGAAGGAAGCCGGAGTTGTCACCACTCCCGGAAGCGGATTCGGCGAACCGGGAGAAGGATACGTGCGGCTTGCGCTAACCGTCGACAAAGCACGCATCGAGGAGGCCGTCCACCGTATTCAGAAGCTTTCATTCTGAGAGTGGCAAGGAGATGGTAAAGCCTAAGGGAGGGTGACTCGGCCATGGACTTCCTGCCACGGCACCCCCTTCGGTCATTTCCTTCTCTCCCAACCCGTGGCAGAGATCCCCTGTTGGAGCGGTTCTCCATGGAAAAGGTTCTCATCGGATTCGGGAGCAATGAAGGGGAACCACTGAAAACCTGCCTTGACGCTGTGAAACGGCTGAAGGTGCTGCATCCCCAGTTCCGCGTAGCGGGGGTATCCCCCCTCTATCGCACCAAACCTGTGGGGCCCGTTGATCAGGAATGGTTTGTGAACGGGGTCATCCTCGGGGAAACATCCCTTGGTCCGGATGAGCTTTTCTCGCTGCTCCAGGGCGTGGAGCGTGACTTTGGACGTGTACGTACGGTGCGCTGGGGGCCAAGGACCCTGGACCTGGATATTCTTGCCCATGGAAACCGTGTGTTACGCAGGCCCAACCTGACAATCCCTCACCCGCGACTCCATGAAAGACTTTTCGTGCTTGCGCCTTTGACGGACATCGATCCCTTGTGGATTCACCCTGTCCTGAAGCGTTCTGCCGCGGAAATGCTGGCGGAACTCCTTGCGCTCGACCGGAGTCAGATCGTCAAACCCTTGGAAATCTCAATGCCATGATACGATTACTCATCTTCGCAGCGCTCATCTACTTCTGTTATCGGTTGCTCAAAGGGTCCGTCGGATCCCTGTTGAAGGACAAACTAAAGCCGGCAGACAAGGAGGACTCATCACTGGCCGATGCGGAACTCATCAAGGACCCCCAGTGTGGTGCGTACTTCATGAAGCAGAAAGGTGTCGAAGCGAGGGTGGAAGGGAAGACGCTTCATTTTTGCAGCAGGGAGTGCCGTGACAGATTCCTCAAGAGCAGCCCGTAGGCGAGGGAATCAAACTGCATTCCAGGCGATGGGCGACAGAGGTTTTTGTGGCCGAATGGCGTTCATTCCTCAGCAGGTGATGGCTTGCGAATGCTTCATTGCCCCATCGCCGCGGTGATCCGTTTCGTCAAATCGCCAACCAACCGGTCCCGGTTGTGAGGGCTGACCTCCGCAACAGCCGCATCAGCCCTCTGCTTGACCTCTGCGATCAGTCCACCCCCTTTGAGAGCAACCGTGGCCACGATGGTCTTGGGCGAATCCAGAAGACGCCTTACCAGGTCGACAAAGTTCCTCGAAAGACATTCCATCTTGCCGATCTCATCAATAAACACCACCTGGTTCTCACCCTGATCCAATTTCTGTGTGCGTAGAAAATCCTCGAACCCAGGGACATCGACCACATATTTTCCCACTCGTTGCCCAGCGCGGAAATCGGTATGGGCAAGCAGGCTCTCCATCCCGTTGAGCCCCACGAGACGAAAGCCCCTGCGTTGGCCCTGCAGGCGGACCTCCTCGGTATAGAAACCTGCGGGGCCGAACTTCCAAAACTCGCAAATTAGGCTCTTGAGCAAAGTGGTCTTGCCACAACCCGGCAATCCGGTGATCAGGATGTTTCTAGCAGGGATTGAGTTGAGGACCAATCTTCGACCTCGCTTCAAGCCGCAGGCCCTGTTATGCCTCGCAGACGAGTGATGAACCTCAGTGCATCCTCTTTCATTCCCGTGTTGTTGAACATGAGGTAGCCCTCCCTCTCCTCACAGAGAGAGTGGAGCCTGCCCAAGTCACTGTCACTGTAGCTGTAATGATATCCGCCAACACCGTGCAAACGCCAGTAGATGGGGCCTTCGGTAAGGCACCGGTCTTTGCACGGGTCCACGCAGTGAATGAGGTCAAGGCCGTCGCAGATCTCCCGGATCAAGTCATGTGGCCAGGGACCTCGCGGTTCCCAGGCAATGCGAAGGTTTCCCCGCGCCAAGGTGGAGAAGAATTCTGAGAGGTTCCGAACATTTTCTCCTGTGTGGGTGAAACTGGCCGGGCACTGGAAAACCACTACGGAGGCATCCAACGCTTCGGCAATCTCCCTGGTGACTTGCCAGGCATCATGAACCTCCTGAGTAGGACGGAAGCTGCCCAGGCGCTTGGACACCTCTTGAGGCAGCGGGCGGGCAAGTCGTCGGTAGGTTGGGCTGGAGGGGCTATGGGTGATGAGCTGCCAGGCTTTGAGAGTGAAACAGAATCCTGCCGGGGCCTCCCTTCGCCACCGCAAGGCGGTCTTGACCAAGGGCGGCTGATAGAATGTTTTCTGGACCTCCACCACCCGGAAATCCTGGAAATAGCTGGCCTGCCGCCCACCGAACCCGCAACAGCCCACCTCAATACTCATTTGGGAAAACTCCTGTAACCATTACACGCATTGAGCAATCAATAAAGCTCTTCTTCCGTATGGCAATCCGTGAGGCATTCCATGTATATTCCTGAGTGTTCCAATAGGGACGCAAAGGGTTTGTGTTCGTCCGAGAAGAAACGTTTATGAACACCGATCTTCAAGCGGGCTCCCTGATACGAAATTGGGGTCAAGCTGGTGTGGCCTAGCAGGCCTGCCTGTGGGCTTCGTGACCCCCCACAAGGGGCTTGGCTGCATCTTGAACTCTGCGCGATTCGATCTTGAGAGCAAGCCCGTATGAAAGGTACTTGCGGTAGGCTAAGATATCATGAGTCTTTCATCAATCTCCAGTTTCACGTCCCAGATCAACGGCGGAAACCAGGATTGGTTTCGGCCGAATGATTTGATGGCCAACATGAAAGCGGAACCATGAACAAGCTATACGTCCACGGTTACGAGCATCGAGAAAACATCCGGCTGCAGGATCAGGCTTCCACATTGGTCCAACTGCTCCACTCAGACACCTCGTATCCGGCAGGAAGCCACGTCCTTGAGGCTGGCTGCGGCGTCGGGGCGCAGACCATCACTCTGGCCCAAAATAGCCCAAACGCTTCGATCACCTCCGTCGACATATCCGAGGCATCCGTCAATGAAGCCAAGAGAAAGGCAACTGAAGCTGGATTGACCAATGTGCAATTCCAACGGGCGGATATCCTCAATTTGCCATATGGGCCTGATGCCTTCGACCACATTTTTGTGTGCTTCGTTCTGGAGCATCTTTCGCAACCCGTGGAAGCACTGCGTATACTGAAAGGCCATTTAAGAAGAGGGGGCACCATTACGGTCATCGAAGGGGATCATGGCTCGGTCTATTTTCATCCAGACAGCGAAACAGCGCACATGGCCATTCAGTGCCAGGTCGAGCTGCAGCGGCGTGCCGGCGGCAACGCCATGGTGGGAAGAGAACTCTATCCACTCTTGAGCAGCGCGGGCTACCATGCGATCCGTGTATCTCCCCGGATGGTTTACGTGGACTCCAGCAAGCCTGAACTGGTCGAGGGGTTCACCAAGAAGACATTCACGGCAATGATCGAAGGAGTCCGTGAATCGGCAATCCATGCCGGAATCATTGAGGAACACGTCTTTGACCAGGGAATAAGGGACCTGTACAGGACCACGGAACCGGACGGAGTATTCTGCTATACATTCTTCAAGGCCCTTGGTAGGAAATGAGGGCCGGAATCATGGAGCCGACCGGACGGTCCTTGTTTTCCAGTCCGGCCATGGTGACCATCATCACTGAAACAGCCAGGAGGACAGCGTGAAATTCTTCATCGATACGGCCAACTTGAATGAAATCCAGGAAGCCAACAGCATCGGCATTCTGGATGGTGTCACCACCAATCCAACCCTTGTGGCCAAGGAAGGCATCAGCACTCGAGACGCCTTCGAGAAGCATATCAAAGAGATCTGCACCATCGTCCAGGCGCCCGTGAGCGCTGAAGCGGTGAGTTCCACCAGCGAGGAACTGGTGAATGAAGCAAAAAATCTTGCAAACATAGACCCTTACGTGGTAGTGAAGATTCCGATGACAAAGGATGGCCTCAAGGCAGTGCATGAGCTCACCCAAGAGGGGATCAAGACCAACGTAACCCTAGTGTTTTCGCCGCTCCAGGCCCTTATGGCGGCCAAGGCGGGGGCCACTTACGTCAGCCCTTTCGTGGGTCGACTGGACGACGTCTCCCACAACGGGATGGCCCTTGTGGAGGAAATCATCGAAATCTTTTCCAACTATCTTTTCGAGACGGAGGTCATCGTGGCGAGCATTAGAAATCCGCTTCACGTGCTCGCGGCTGCCAAGCTTGGAGCGGATATCGCCACCATCCCATTTCAGGTCATTGATCAGCTGGCCAAACATCCGTTGACGGATGTCGGTATCAATAAGTTCTTGCAAGATTGGCGAAAAGTGGAAAAATGACTCGGGTGAGGAGTGTTCAGGTGGAAACCCATGCTGAGGGAGTGCCATGAAGTCTCTGGCAAATCGGTCACGAGGGTTTTGCATTTCTACTTGGATTCTCATGAGTTTGACGTTTTTCCCTTCCTTGGCCTTCGCCGAACTGTATCGATACATTGACAAGGACGGCGTCGTCCATTTCACCAATGTCCCCGTCCAAAGTGACTACAAGAAGATCACGGCATTGCCCGTGGCCGCCATGAAGGCCTATCGCACGAACACCATCAGACTCTCCGGGTCAAGAACCTTCCTGCCGGTGAAATCCTTCATCTCCGTCTGCAACCTGATGAACCAGAACTCCTACGATCCACATATTCGGCTGGCCTGTGCCCGTTACAACCTCGATTCCAACCTGGTCAAAGCGGTGATCCGGGCCGAGTCTGCCTTTGACCCCGGGGCCATTTCCCCCAAGGGTGCCATGGGACTCATGCAGTTGATGCCCGACACATCCAGGGACATGGGCGTCATGAACCCTTTTGATCCCCTTCAAAACATCGATGGAGGAACCCGCTACCTGCGGTGCATGCTGGATCGGTTCAACAATGACGTGGTGCTGGCCCTGGCAG
>CAZURN010000105.1:0-10926 GCA_964623165.1 uncultured Syntrophobacteraceae bacterium | reverse complement strand
TGGAACATGCGGGGGTGCACGCGGCCAGGGTGATGGTTGTGGCGATTCCGGATCCCCTTGCAACGAGAATGGCCGTCTCCTCGGCACGCGCCATGAACCCACGGCTCCACATCATCGCGAGGACCCGATTCCTCCATGAGATGAAGCATCTTTACGCACTCGGGGCCAACGAAGTGGTGCCCGAGGAATTCGAGACGTCCGTGGAGATCTTCAGCCGGGTCCTCACGCGATACTTCGTTCCAAGGGGTGAGATCGAGAAATTCATTGGCGATGTGAGGAATGACGGCTACAGTATGTTCAGGAGCCTCTCCCAGGACGCCACGTCGTTTTGCAGGGATGATTACTGCGACATCGGCTTCTATTTGCCCGATGTGGAAATCTGGTCCCTGCGGGTTCAGGAAGGCGCGCCCGTGGCCGGCAAAACAATAGGTGATGCCGAGTTGCGCAAGCACCACGGGGTGACGGTTCTAGCGCTGCGCCGCGATTCCGAGACGATCCCGAATCCTGGCGCAGATACCCTGTTCATGCCCGACGACGTGGCCGTCGTGGTCGGGACCCAACACGATCTGACCAGCGTGAAGGCGCTGTTCGGGCATATTGTGACTTCAAAGGAGTGATCATGAACCCGATCTTCTCCGCCGTGATGCAGGCTTTCATGCGTGTTCAGAGGAACTGCCCCAAGTGTGGCAAGGTTCAGCTGGTGCCGGCAAGGAAAAAAGGCGAAAAGGTGAAATGCAAGGCTTGCGGAGCTGATATCCCTCCTCCACGGCCGGGTTCCCCGGTCGGCGTATCGTGACGGTGAGCGACCTGCTTTCAATGGGCTGTCTTTTCGAATGCCGCCCGGTGATTCAGGACAAGACAATCACTCCGGGGGAACGGGCCTATGCCCGTTGGCTTCGGTCCTGAACTGGGTGCGATAGAGCATCGCATAGACGCCGTTCTTTTCCAATAACTCCTGGTGGGAACCCCGCTCAACAATTTCACCGCGGTCCATCACGAGAATCTGGTCTGCCGCCAGTATGGTGCTCAAACGGTGGGCTATGACAATGCTTGTTCGGCCTGCCATGATGCGTCTCAGGGATTCCTGGATGAGCACCTCGGACTCGCTGTCCAGGTGGCTGGTGGCTTCGTCCAGGACCAGGATCTTCGGGTCTTTGAGGATCACCCTGGCGAGAGCGATGCGCTGCTTTTCCCCCCCGCTGAGCCTGTAGCCGCGTTCTCCCACGATGGTGTCATAGCCCTCCGGAAGACCGGCAATGAAGTCATGGATGTTGGCGGCGCGGGCTGCCGCTTCCAGCTCTTCCCGACTGGCGTTCAGCTTTGCGTAGAGGAGGTTGGTGCGGATTGTGTCGTGAAAGAGATGGGTTTCCTGGGTGACCATGCCGATGCGGGCGCTCAACCATTCAAGGGGCAAGCTCCTGAGGTCCCGGCCGTCCATGAGAATCCTGCCTCGGGTCACGTCGTAGAGGCGCGGTATGAGGTACGTCAGAGTGCTCTTGCCGGCTCCACTGGGTCCGACCAGCGCAATCAACTGGCCGGGATGCGCCGTGAAGCTGACGGCGCAGAGGGCATGATCACGTGCCTGGCTGCGGTGTGGAACCTCCCGTGATGCATCGGCACCCCCACAAGGGCCTCCGGATACCCGTTCTCCGCCGGACTCACACTTGGCCGAAGGTTGCCCTGGTCCCGATTCCTCGCGTGCCTCGCCCGAAAAGACCGCGGGGACCTCGGCCGTCATGCCGTATCTGCGCACATCGCGGAGCAAAAACCGCTCGTCCATGGTGTACGTGAACCAGACATCCTCAAAGGTGATCTCACCCTTGACGTCACCGGGCACCTCGGACCCCTTTGGGTCCATGATGTCCACCGGGAGGTCGATGACCTCAAAGACTCTCTCAAAGCTCACCATGGACGTGGCAAATTCAACGGGGGCATTGGCCAGGGAGCGCAGGGCGCTGTAGAAACTTGCAAGGTAAGCCGCAAAGGCCACGATGGACCCGATGGTGAGTTTTCCCGTCATGGTGAGGTATCCGCCGAAACCGTAGATGAGGGCAGTTCCAACGGCGCTCACCAGCCCAATGATCATGACGGCTGCGGATCCCATGACCGCCCGCTCGACCCCCTTGTCCCTGACCTTTCCTGCCCGATCCCGGAATCGCTCGACTTCGATCTGGGAACGCCCGAAAAGCTTGACCAGAAGGGCTCCTCCTATGGCCAATGTTTCATTGACCATGGCGTTCATCTGGGCATTGGCTTCCATCTGACTGCGTGAAATGCTGCGCAGCCTTTTGCTCAGAGGCCGGGTCACCGCGAAATACAGAGGGAAAACGGCAATGCTGAGCAAGGACAAGCGCCAGTCCAGGGCAACCATCACAGATAGGAGGGCAACCGCCTGGATGAAGTTGCTCGTGATGTCCACGATGGTGTTGCTGATGGCGTTGTGAGCTCCCACGACGTCCATGTTGAGGCGGCTCATGAGTTCGCCGACCTTGGTGTGCGTAAAGAAGCGTAGGGACATGCGCTGAAGATGGGCGAAGAGTGCCACCCGAAGGTCGAAGATGACGCCCTCGCCCACGGAGGCATTGACGCGGCGATGCAGCACCGCGAGGAACCCGCCAACCATCGGGATGACGAGCAGCAAAAGGCTCATCCATATGAGCCGTTGGAAGTCTCCTTCAGGGATGGTGCGGTCGATGAGATCGCGCAAGATGAGGGGTTGAATGAGATTCACCCCGGTCATGAGCAGGATGATACAGAGCAAGGCCGCGATTCTTCGGCGGTAAGGCAAGGCGTAGGCAAGGACCCGTTTCAGAAGGCTCCACGTCAATCGGGGCCGTTCCTCGGAAGCCAGCAAAGACCTGCGCCAGCCTGCGCCGTGAAATGTCATGGATGAAGAACACCTCTGCCTGGCTGCCTGATCGATGCCAGGCTTCCGTCCTCGGGGTTACTACAGTCCCTTGCGGGGTGATTTCCCCGCGCCATATTCTTCCCGGTCGGACATGCCGCCCACGTGGTTTCGTGCCGCCTGATGGCCTGAGAGCATGTGCACCCTCCGGGCGTGTGCGGATCTGACCCCTGCAGTGCAGTGATACACAATGGGCTAGACGGATCCACTCCGTGATCGGCCAATATCCTCCGGAGGGCTTCACGACCCAGGGGGCGTCTTTCCCTGCCGGCGTGAAAGTCGTTCCAGAGGGTATGAACAGCGGTTGGCGAACGGCCCGTCCTCCACCCAATGCTGGACCGGTTGTCGATAACGGCGGCGGATCTCCCTTTCGGCTCAAACTGTGGCGACCGAATGTCAAGGTCATGACGATCGCTCACAGCGTATTCAACAGCCTCCCCCCAAGCTTTCGCAATTGTGTCGAACCGAGGGGATATCCCAAATCTCTCCAGGTTCACCTGGAGCCTTTCCCGGAAAACTGGCGGAAATCCGCAAATGGACTTCCACTCAATCCCACCTATTCCGTGAAGGGAGAGGGTTGGCATCGGGATGCCCCTCCCCTGGAAGGAGGGGAGGGAGAAAGGAGGCAGAAGCGATTGCTCAGTCAGCGGGCGGTGAACTCTCGGAAGGAGTAGAGTCAATGCACTCAATCGTCGCTCCAATCCCTATAGACCCGTGTCCCGTAACGGCCATGGTAATAGTCGCCACGGTGATCGCTGCGCCACGTCTGCCTGTGATAGTAGGGCCTGGGTCGATACCTGTGACCATAATAGGCGTGCGGTGGCGGTGGGTAATAATCTGGGCCGTAATAGGATGTACAGGGATAGAAAGGAGCTGACACCACGGCTGCCGCTGTGCCGACGACGGCCCCAGCCACTGCGAAGGGAAGGAACAACGGGTTGAAGCAACAGTCAGGTTGAGCTTGCGCACGGCCGGTGGTCAAAGCCAGGACCAGGGCAATGCCGACACACGCCACTCCGATAGTCTTCCATAGTGTTTTCATGTCATTCCCTCCCAATACCAAATGGTTGCGACCGTCCATTCTCTCCCGCTTGCATCCAGCACCTCTGACCAGCGGTTGATTCAGCCGACGCTCTCTAAGGCACTGTGCATGCCCTTCACCCAAGGCAGACGCAGGAATCATAGAGCAATTCAGAGGCCAATCGAGTGTGTTCATCTCTCTTTCCGTTCATGCATCACGAACCAGCTTGGAGGAACCCACGATGATTCCCATCAGGATACGATTATTGCACGTGCAGTTACGTTTCTTGCGCATAGGGTTCCCCCATGCAGGAAGCGGATGCTCACACCAGTCCTCCCGGTATCGCCTGATGAGTATAATCGCAAAGTAACACCCTGGCCAAGTGTCGCTCTGCCAGGCTCGAATGACCAATCTTTGACTGGAGTGGCTGCAGACGTGGACTTGGGGTTGCAGCTGAGGGATAAGTGTTTCTCATCTTCGGCGAGCAAAACTGTCCCATTCCTTGTGAGGAATCTGCTATATTGGAGACATTCATTTTTCTGCTTCCAACCATAATGAAAGGAGAGGGAGATTCAATGGAGAAACCGAGCAAAAGCGCGACGGGCCTGAAGGAACTGATCAATGAAGCCATTCGTGATCTGGAGGTAACACCTGACGAATTCAAGAAGATCATGGACCTTGCCCAAGACGACAGCATTCTGGACAAGGAGGAGAAGGCGCTCCTATCCCAATTCAATCAAATGATCAGTGATGGAACCATTTCAAGGGTTCGTGGGTGATCGACGGCAAACCAGAGGGTTTTCATACCAGGTCTATTGAGTAGGAAAATCGAGCAACTTGACTCCTCCAACCTTCATTCGAGGGAGTCGAGAAGATCCTGTAACCGCAACTGTTTACGAGTGGCTCGTCTGCTTCTTCTGTTCTGAACTCTCAGACCAGGTTCAGCCGGGACCCTTGAGTGGTTCCTTTTCCTCTTTGAACATGGTTTGTCATTGTAGAGAAAGGAGGCTCTTCCATGGCTGCCGACAAGAACGAGAAGTCATCCGTGCCGCACAGGTGGCGGTTTGCGAGAGTGGGAGGGTTCGACCAGGTGCGCCTGGAAACAGGGGCGGACCTGTTGGCACTCGACCAGCTCGATCAGAAACTTTGGGCCAGTCTCAGCTGCCCGACCCATGGTCTGGAACTGGACAGCAAGACCCTGGAACTCATTGACAGTGACGGAGACGGGCGTATCAGGATTCCAGAGATGCTCGCCGCTGTCAAATGGGTTGGATCCATCCTGAAGAACCCAGACGACCTGACCAGACGCGCCGATACTCTGCCGCTCTCAGCCATTGATGAAAGCACGTCGGAAGGTGCACAACTGCTGGCCTCGGCCAAGCAGATTCTCGTTAATCTTGGCAAGCCCGACGCCACCTTTATCACGGCCGAGGATACCGCGGATACGGTGGCCATCTTTGCCCAGACGAAGTTCAACGGGGACGGGATCATTCCCATCGATGCTGCAGATGATGAGTCGCTCAAGAGCGTCATCACCGATGTCATGGAATGTGTCGGTTCCGAGCTGGACCGTAGCGGTGATCCTGGCATCACGCAGGAAAAGGTGGACCAGTTCTTTGCCGAACTGCAGGACTACTCCGATTGGTGGCGGGAGGTGGAGAGCGATGCCGCCAATATCCTTGTGTTCGGAGACTCGACGAGTGAAGCGGTGGAAGTCTTCAAGGCGGTGAGGACAAAGGTTGACGACTACTTCACCCGCTGTCGACTGGCGGAGTTCGATCCGGGAGCGGTCGCCCCCTTGAATCCATCAGCGGAAGAGTACCAGGCAATGGCGCGGAAGGATCTCTCCGCGTCGGTGGAGGATGTCGCTTCACTTCCGCTTGCCACCATTGGCGTCGGCAAAGCGTTGCCCCTGGACGGAGGCATCAATCCGGCATGGGCGGCTTCAATCGCTCGGCTGCAGTCGGCTGTGGTGAAGCCGATCTTTGGCGACAAATCCTCCCTGGATGCCGGAGAATGGGACCTCATCAGTGCCAGGTTTGCCGCTTTCGAGGGCTGGCTTGAGCACAAGAAGGGAACGGCTGTCGAGAAGCTGGGATTGGAGAGGGTCAGGGAGATCCTGGCCTCCGATGCGAAGGCATCCCTGACTGCCCTCATTGAAAAGGACAAGGCACTGGAGCAGGAAGCCAATTCCATTGCATCCGTTGACAAGCTGGTCAGGTATCACCGCGATCTTTTCACGCTCCTCAACAATTTCGCGTCGTTCCAGGATTTCTATTCACCAGGGAGCAAGGCCATTTTCCAAACGGGCAGCCTTTTTATCGACGGGCGCAGCAGTGACCTTTGCATCAAAGTGGACGACATTGATAAACACAGCGCCATGGCCACGTTGAGTCAGACGTACCTCGCCTACTGTCAGTGCAGGCGTAACGGAGACTCGGAGAAGATGAACATTGCTGCGGCGTTGACCGATGGAGATGCCGGAAACCTCATGGTGGGGCGAAACGGCGTATTCTACGACCGGAAGGGCAACGACTGGGATGCCACCGTTGTCAAGCTCATTGAGCACCCAATCAGCATTCGGGAGGCTTTTTGGAGCCCCTACCGGCAGGTCGCCAAGATGATCCATGAGCAGATCGAAAAGGTTGCTGGTGCTCACCACAAGAAGGTGACGGATGCGGCCTCTGCCGGCGTTTCCGGTGCAGCCGCAACGGCCGAGGCAGGAAAGCCTCCCGCCGAGGCACCCTTTGACGTGGGAAAGTTTGCAGGGATCTTTGCAGCAATAGGGCTTGCCATTGGGGCCATTGGGACGGCGATCGCATCGGTCCTGACGGGGTTCCTCAGTCTCAGTTGGTGGGAAATGCCCTTGGCCATTGCCGGCTTGATGCTTCTCATTTCGGGGCCGTCCATGGTCATAGCCTATTTCAAGCTGCGCAAACGCAATCTGGCGCCCATTCTCGATGCCAACGGTTGGGCCGTGAACACGCGCGCCACCATCAACATTCCCTTTGGAAAAACGCTCACCGCCCTCGCGAAGCTCCCGGAGGGTGCGCAGTATTCGCTCATCGATCCATTCGCGGAGAAAGAAAGGCCCTGGAAGTTCTACATCTTTCTGGTTGTGGTTGCAGCGTTGGCTTTGTTTCTGGTGCAGAAAGGCTACGTGAGTGATTGGCTGAAGAAGGCGAGCGCTCCCAAGCAGGAGGCCGTTCAAGCCCCGGCTCCTGCACCCGCACCTACTCCGGCACCTGCTGCTACCCCGGCACCAAATGCGGCCCCAGCGCCAGCACCCGCTCCTGCAGCAACTCCCACCCCAACACCAGCGCCAGCCCCAGCGCCTACAGTGGCGCCAGCCCCGGCTCCTGCGCCGGCCCCAGTGCCTGCACCCGCCCCAGCTAAGGGTCAATAACGGCGCAAAGGTCAACATTTCCCCCATCCCCCGGAACCCCCATGGTGGCCCTTCCTGGGGATGGGTTTCTCCCTGCCCGTCGCTCGGATCAATCCCTAAAAACCGCCACCGGTGCGGAACTTTCCTCCGCCGAAGCCTCCCGCCTCGTCGCCCGGCCCTTCCGAACCACCTCCGAATCCTCCTCCCCAGCCACGTCCATGCCGGCCTCCATGGTGATGGCGGCCCAGTTCCCGCCAGACCATGTCCGAATTCATGAGGCCTCCCAGCATCTGGCCCAGCAGGACAGCCAGGGAGAAACCGCCTGGGAACGATGAATCATACCGGTCGTAGCCATTGTCGCGGTAGCGGCGCCGCAGTTCCTCCAACTCCGCCATGTTCTTTTGCTGTTGCTGAAGAAAATTGCTGACGGACTGGATTTCCGCACCAATCTGATCTTTTCGCTGCTGGATCTGCTGAAGTTGGGCGACGATGACATCGTCCTCGGGTCGTGGGGTGGTGCGGGCCTCCCGCAGAAGCTCGGTGAGCTCCTTCCGTTGCAGTGCGGCCACTTGCAGTTCTATGACCTGTTTCGACAAGGGATCCGTTGCCGTATTGAGGGCGGCCAGATCCTGAAAGAGCTGTCGATTTCGGGTCACTTCAGCCTCCATTTCGGCATCGTGTTGCTTGAGCTGTTTTTCCACCTCCTGCAATCTGGCCTGAAGATCAAGGAAGCCGTTTGCTTCGGCAGCTTGCCGTTCCAAGGTCTGCAAGGCCTGGGCCTCCAACTGTGCCGTCTGCTGCGCTTTGGTGGCATGCTCCCGGAGTCGCCGGGGAAGTTCCTGGAGCATGTGATAGTTGAGCCGATTGCGACGAAAGTCGATGAGGTTTGCGACCCAACCGTCCAGTTGGCGGGTGAGCCAGCCGCCCTGGTAATCCGGCGTCAGGTAACGCCTTTTCCATAAATACATGAACAGGGCGTCCGCTTCGTAAGGCTTGCCCTTCTCAACCTGGTCCTGTTCAGTCTGTGACGCCTTTTCATCAGCGCGCTTGGCTACTTCTGCGGCCTCTTGGGCCCGCTCCTGCTGTTGGCGGTACGCGTCCGTTTCCATGACCCGCTTGCGAGTCTCTTCCACTTGGCGTTGCAGCGCCTGGCCTGCCTCGTCCCGCCTTTGCTCAAGCGCTTTTCTTTGCTCTTCGAGCTGCTGCTGCCGGGATGTGCCCGCCGCGATTCGTTCTTGCAGGTCCTGGCGGGCCTGTTTGAGTTTTTCCAGGAGGTTGACTATGGCCCGATCACTCTCGTCCAGCCGGGAAGTCAATTGGCCCGCCTGGATATTGTCCAGTCGAAGCCTGGCCAGCTGTCGGTAGCGTTCCCCCGTTTCCATGTGCAGGGCATTGAGTTGCCGCTGCAGCTCCTGCAGGCGCAGACCGGCCTCCTGGTGCTCCGATTGCACTTGGTGGATGTGCTGGTTGATCAATTGCAGATTGTCTCTTCCACTGTTCATGGTGACGCTCTCTTACCACTGGGTAATGGCACCGCCCGTGGTCGGCATCAGGTACCGCGGGGTCAGAGTGCCGCGATTCTTAATGGCTACGCGGTTGTTTTGAATGATGCCGTCATCGGCCTTGTCGCGGCGGATTCTCTCAAAAAGGCTGCCATCCACTCGAAGACCCCACTGCGACACATTGCGCGTGGCCCCATCCTCCTCGCTGGTTATGGGCATGGTCAGACGCTCTCCCTGTGGCGTGACAGCCTCGACGATGACGTAATAGTTGCGGGCCCCGGACCTGCTGGGAGGCTCACGCCATACACCGCTTTGGGCGCCGGGCCTGGAGACGATCCGCAGTTCGTACTCCTGGACCACCCGTCCATACAACTCCTGGAGCGCAGCGGATCCCTTGCGCGCTCCCTGGACATCGCCGCTGTTCAGAGCTGCCAGCGCGTCGGTGTATACCTTCTCCGCCTGTTCCCGGGCTGCGTCTTCCCGGCTTTCGGCCAGCAAGCTCTTGAGCTGTCCGGCCAGCTTCTCCCGCAACATGGCGAGAGCGCTCAAATCAGCCACGGCTGCCTCGGCCTTCTCCAAATGAGCTTTCGCGTCGTTCAGCAGTCCCGATCTTTGCTCCAATCGGCGTTGGATGGCATCCTCCTCGGTGACGAGGTTCTCAGGGACCACCTCAGGCTTCAGAGGCAGCTTGTCGAAGGCCTGAAGCTTGGTGTCGGCTCCGGCCAACTGATGGGCGGCCTCGGAAAGGAGTCGCTTGGCGGCCACTTCCGAAGATTGGGAGCCCTTGTCAAGAGCGCCCTTCAAAGTGTCGTTCAAGTTGCCCAGGCGCTGTCGGGCTATGGTGACCTCGTCCTGCTGCTGGCTGATCCGGGCGTTGATGTCCTGAGCTGCTTTCATCCTTTGCCGCGCTTCGGGGGCGACGAAGGCAAACCGGTAGACCAGAACAACCCCCGCCAGAAATAGCGCCACTAATCCTGCCGTCTTTGCCCATCGCCGACGGTTGACGTAAAGCTTGGCCAGCCACAACGTTCCCCTGGGCGGGGGCGGCCGGTAGGCGAACCGTTCCTCGCGCAGGGCGGCCACTCCCTCAGCGATGATCTCATCGGTGACTTCCAGGCCCTGTGAGGCGTACATGCGCTTCACCTTCTCGAATAGAGCCCTGTCCCGTTCGTCGGACGCAAGTTCCCTCTCCACGAGCTGTTGTTCGTGGCGTAAAGTGTCCACCACGTCCATGGCGAGCATCACTTCATCGAGGTCGATCTTCTCCGGCTTCCCTATGTCAGCCATGTATCAAGGTTTCTCCTGCCCTGGTCAGTTCCACCAAGCGGCGTTTGCCTGCCTCTACGGCTTGGCGGATCTCTTCCTCATTTTGAGCGCTCAACTGCCGCAATTCGGCGATGAGCGTTCGGGACTTTTCCTGAAAATTGATGACTGAATCCAGCAGCTTCTTGACGCTCTGGGCTTTCAACGTCGGGCCATAGCCGGCCCGCAGGGCATCTTCCTGAACCTTGCCCCCCACCTCGGCCAGCGTCTCCAGGCTCTGGTTGATTCCCTCTTTCATGACCTCCAGGGCGCGGGTGCCTTCATGAAGCCCTTGAAGGCTCGTGAAAGAGGCGTTGAGAGCAGTGAAAACCGTCTCATTGGTGCCGAAGAAGGTCACTGCCTGGGAATACACGCGCTCCTTCACCTCGTTGGACTGGAGCAATCGTGCCATGATCACTTCGGTCGTGTTGTAGTTGATGGACAGGTTCTCAGCCAGATCTTTGGCCACCTGATAGCGTTTGTCCTCCTCCTGCAATTCCCGCAAGCGTTCATCGCGAGCCAATTCAAGCTTGGCTATCACGACCTGGTCAGTGTCGGTGTTGGTTTCCAGGGCTTTCGAAGCCTCCTCGAGATGCGCCTTGGCCTCCTGCAACCGGCTTTCCGCTTTCTTCAGGATCTCGTAAGCCATCACCTGAGCTTCTTTCAAGGCGCCGCGAAAGTCCCGGTAACTGTCCAGGATGGTCAGTTCTCGATCGATCTGGTCCCGGCTGTCGCGGGTCACCTCGTTGTATGTCCTCTTGATCTTGTCGAAACGGCTGGGGATGTCTCCCCGGGTGACCTTCATCCAGAA
>CAZURN010000104.1:0-11089 GCA_964623165.1 uncultured Syntrophobacteraceae bacterium | reverse complement strand
CCAGTTTTCCCCAGTTGATGTGGGGGAAGTGCTTGAACTTGACGAAGTCCGGGACATAGAAGATCCGAGCCCACGGCACGGGGGTGTCGGTGTCCAAATGCCACTTTTCCAGAACGAGCTGAGGATGCTGAGGAATGACATACTTGTGACAATAGAAGCACTTCTCCACTGTGGGAAGTCCCGCGTCGGCGGATCGTTCCACGTTGGGGTGACAGAACCGGCAGTTGATCTCTTTCACCCCCGCGTGAACGCGATGGCTGAAGTAAATGGGCTGCTGCGGGCCAAGACCCCTCTCGGGGTACACATAAAAGAGGTAATAGGCGATCCCGCCGAGCACGAGCGCCGACAACAGGGAGATGGTTCCAAGCGATGGGCGGCTTTTTAGTTTCTCTTCTTGGGGCATCCTGAGTGCCATCCCAAAAAATGGTGAAGCCTTTGAAAAGCAAAAGGGCGGCGGATCGTGTTCTCCATCAGTGGCCGTGGCTACGTGCCGAATTCATGGATTCCCTGAAGAGCGGGTCCGCCACGGGTAGTGCCGGGAAATTCCGGAAGAAGACCATGAGGCAAAGGACCATGGCTCCAAGGAACCCTGCCGAGATGAGAATCTCCATGAACCCCAGCGGCATGCCCTGTCCTTTTGTTAGAGACGGGGCGACCAGCAGGAAGCGTTCCAGCCACATGCCGACAAGGATCAACCCAGCGAGGACCATCATGAATCTCGGATTCATTTTCACCTTGCGCCTGAGGAGCACCAGAAAGGGCACCACGAATCCGAGAACGAGCACAGTCCAGGACAAGGTGTCCCACGGGGCCTGGCTCACCCGTTGAATGATGAACCGGGTTTCTTCCGGGAGGTTGCCGTACCAGATGACCACGAACTGGGCGTAGAAAAAATCACCCGTGAGGACACAAAAACCAAAAAGGAGCTTACCCATGTCGTGGAACTGACCTGGTCCGATGCAGGAATCCAGTCCAAACCGGGTGGTGCCGAGGGCCGACAGAACAACCACGGCGGCCAGGGCTGTGTAAAAGGCTCCCACAAAGAAGTAGGCGCCAAAGAGGGTGCTCACCCAGTGAGGGTCCAGGGACATGATGAGGTCCACGGCCAGAAGGGTGAGGACCAGGGCGTAGAGCACCGCGTAGAGTGGGGAGAGGATGCCCTGGGCCTTCTCATGGGAATCCGGCAGTGAGGGCTCGCCGGCGGATGCTGCGGAGAGGACCTTCTGGTCGCGCCGAATGGAGTGGTACATGAGACAGAGGGCAATAACCATGAGGATGAAAATTCCTGCCCCGTCTCTTGCGAAAAGAAACGGAACATTGAGCCATGCTTCCTTGTGGTGCAACGGTTCGTGAATCCATGGGAACACCCGGTCTCGTCCAAGGTAGATGGCCCAGAACAACACAAAGGAAACGGGCAGAAAGGCGCCCAGTCCCTCTGCCAGGCGTTTCACGGGGCGGCCCCACCGTGCGTTGGTCATCACGAGCACCGCGGAGAAAAGGACCCCGCCGTAAGCCAGGCCGGTCCAAAACAGATAGTTGACCAGAAACACCTGCCACGCTCGGGTGGCGTCCTCTCTCGAAATGCCATAAAGGAAAGCCAGGGCGCCCAAAGCCACGGCGAGCCCGCACGCACGGACGGCCCGGCCTGGGGGGCTCCAAGGCTGCATCCCCCTCGTTTGATGCAAGTTGTCATCCATGGACTTCATGCACTTCCTCTGCCCCGGATTCCGTTAAGATCCGGGCCGCTTCAGTCCGGCTGCCTTCGTCACAGGCCACCACCACGCCAAATTGGTCCACGCTGAACCGCGGATCGTAATCCGGCGGGAGCTTCAAAGCAGGCATTCGGCTCTGAATGAGCATCCCCACCAGGTTGAAAAGGATCGCCATGAGGATGCACAGCTCGAAGGATACAATGACCGTGGTCACCACGGGGATGACCGGTTTTCCGCTGACCACCAGTTCCCATTCAAGGCTCGTGTACACCGAGATCGCAATGCCTGTGAGTATTCCTAGAATGGCACCGGTGAGCGTGAACCAGCGCACCTTGCTGAGAGGCCCAAGGCCGAGGGCCTCCGTGATCTCATGACGGGCCGTTGGTGAGTAGACGGTTTGAATCCTCAACTGCGTCTTCCCGGCGGCTTCTATGGCTGTGAGCACATCGTCCAGGCAAGAAAAGACGCCCAACACCCTATGCCTGGTGACAGCTTCCCGTTTCATCCGTCAGTTCCTTTCCTGGTTCTCTCCGGGTTCCGCATTGGGGGCGGAAGGCCTTCCTTCACCTCGGCGATGGATACGCACGGGAGGAACTTGACGAAAAGAAGGTAGAGGAAAAAAAAGAGGGAAAAGGATCCCAGCATGATCCCGAGCTCCACGATGGTCGGGTGGTACATCCCGGACCAGGAATAAGGGTCGAATTCATGGGCAACGGAGGTGAGGATGATGACGAACCGCTCCGTCCACATGCCGATGTTCACCAGAATGGAAATCGCGAAAAGGGAGTACAGGTTGGTGCGGGCCTTTTTGAAGAAGAAGGCCAGGGGCACGACGGAGTTGCACACGACCATGATCCAGAAAGACGGGCCGTATTCGCTCATGGCCCTGTAAATGAAGGTGTCCCACTCAACCTTGTTCCCGCTGTACCAGGCCATGAAGAATTCCACCCCGTAGGCATAGCCCACGATGAGCCCGGTCAGGACGATGATCTTGGCCAGATTTTCGAGAATCCGGTCCGTGATGAGGTGTTCCAGGGTGTAAATATGTCTGAGCGGGATGAGGAGGGTGATGACCATGGCGAGGCCCGAATGGATGGCTCCGGCCACGAAGTAGGGGGCAAAGATGGTGCTGTGCCAGCCGGGGACGATGCCGAGGGCAAAATCCCACGACACCACGCTGTGGACCGAGATGACCAGGGGCGTGGCCAGGGCGGCGAAGAGCAGGTATGCGGTTCCGTGGTGCCTCCATTGGTGGTGGGAACCCTTCCAGCCCAGGGAGAGGATTCCGTAGACCCTCTTGCGCCAGCCTGTTGTGTTGTCCCGCACTATGGCGAGGTCCGGAATCATCCCGGTGTACCAAAACAGGAAACTCACTGTGAGGTAGGTCGAAATGGCGATCACGTCGAAAACCAGCGGCGACTGGAAGTTGGGCCAGAGAAGCATCTGATTGGGGTAAGGGAGAATCCAGTAAACCACCCAGACCCGACCGAGATGGATGAGGGGGAACAGACCGGCGGTCATGACGGCGAAGACGGTCATCGCCTCCGCGCTCCGTGCGATGGCCGTCCGCCATGGAGCCCTGAAAAGGAACAGAATGGCGGAGATCAAAGTGCCCGAGTGTGCGATACCGACCCAAAACACGAAATTGATGAGGTAGGTCCCCCAGACAATGGGATGGTGAATGCCGGCGACGCCCATCCCCACGAGGATCTGGTATGCCCAGCTCAACCCACCGATCAGGACCCCCGTAAACGCGAGACCGACGCAGAAGACATAGAGCCTCCGTGGCGGCGAAAGGGTGCGAAGGACATCCTGGTTCACGCTCTGGTAGCTCAGAGTCTCCATGAATCGACCTGCAACCGGTGATTGAGATCCATTGAAAATGTGCCTGGAATCTAGTCTTTGACTTGAAGTCCGTGTGGTTCAGGATCCTGCAGCAAGTGGAGGCGTTTGCCCCCGGCAAGTGTAATCAGTACGGGGGATACGCCTCTCCTGATCACTTCACGCGGGAACGACCCCAACCACACGCTTGAGGTAGAACACCGCCGGTTTTGTGTTCAAGTGCACGAGCACCTGGTAGGCCCGAGGGTCCTTGACCAATTGAGCCACGCGACTGTGCGGATCCATCAGGTTGCCGAAAACGAGGGCGTCCGTGGGGCAGGTCTGGGCGCATGCCGTCGTGAAGTCCCCGTCCTGCACCTTTCGCCCCTGTTCCCTCGCCTTGGCCTTGCCTTCTGCGATACGCTGCACGCAGAAGGAACATTTCTCCATGACGCCCTTCTGCCGCACGAGGACGTCGGGGTTCAGCTGCCAGTTGAGAGGCTCAGGGCGCGTGTACGTGAAGTAGTTGAAACGACGCACCTTGTAAGGATCATTTTGTGAACAAAACCGAGTCCCGAAGCAGCGGTTGTAAATCTGGTTGTTGAGTCCCTCCTTGCTGTGATGCGGGGCATAGACAGGGCAGACTGATTCACACGGCGCGTTATCACAATGCTGGCAGAGCATGGGGAGAAATCGGGGGAACTTGGATTCCTCCTCGAAGTAGCGCTGAATCCTCAGCCAGGACATTTCACGCTCCTTGAGGACCTGTTCTCTGCGGACGACGGCCACGTTGTTCTCTGCGTAGCAGGCCACGACGCAGGCACCGCAGGCGACGCACCGGTCCAGGTCCACCACCATGGCCCAACGGTAGTCTTTGTGCTCGTGAGGCGGATAGAAATCCTTGGTGGGGTCGTAGCCCTCGGGCATGGGGAGTTCTATGTATGGCTTCGGCCCTCCTCCGTTCGCCGCCTTCCGGTAGTCCTGAACGGCCATAGTCTGGACGAACCCTCGGCCATGTTGATAAAAGCTGCCGTCGGTGTTTGCCAGGAGTTGGGATTGGCCGGTCTTCTCCAATGCAACCCTGAACGGGCGGTGCAGGATCCCGCCGGTCGTGGGATCCACCTCTCCAGGCATGAGCCCCATGGGATTGGCCGGCAGGCCATCGGCAAACTGACCGTAAGCGGTGTGCCCCTGTCCAAGAGGAATCGCGATGGTCCCCGGAGGAACCGTGTAGATGGGCAGCGCTGGTGCCTCGATGTGTCCGTGGGGTGCCTGAACGCGCAGAACGTCTCCCTTTTTGATGTCGAGTTCGCGAGCCGTGTCAGGATGGATTTCCACCCACCCTCCCCAGGTCACCTGAGTCAGAGGGTCCGGGAGTTCCTGCAGCCACAGTCGGTTGGCGCCCCTCCCGTCAAAGAACTGGACGGTGGGATAGGTCGTGAAGTGCATCGTGAGTCCGCTGCACTCTTCTTCTGTCCCGGAGCCCTGGTGGAAGGAGATCTCGGGCACCCGGAAGCCTGGGGTGGAAGCGGTGGAACCCTCATGGGCCCATGTGCCGCCCCTTCGCAGGGATTCCTGCCAGAAAGCAAGGAAGGACGAGCCCGATTTCTCTTCTTCCCAGCGTTTCTTCCATGAGTCCTGCAGGAAGTCGTGGAAATCGTTCCATGGGAATCTCTCGGTTCCCTTGATCCGGCGCCCGGTCTCCAGGAGGATGTCCCCAAGATGCCTCGTGTCAAAGACAGGACCCATGACGGGCTGCATCAGGCAGTGGATGCCTTTTCGCGGCGAGTGGTCACCCCAGGATTCGAGAGGCGTGTGAGTGGGCAGGACGAGATCCGCAAGAGTGCTCGTTTCATCCATGGAACTGGAAAAGCTCACCACGGTGGGAACATTGTGGATAGTTCTCTCCATGCGCCATGAACGGGGAACAAAATGAACGGGGTTCACGTCGTGAATGAGAAGCAGCCGAACTTCTCCTCTTTGGATTCTGTCGCACATTTCCTTGAGTTGCCGGCTTCCGGCGGTTTCGCTCAGGGTGGACGGACTCCCGAAATCCATGACCTTTTCGATGCCAGGACTGACGGCAGAGAGGAGGTTCGCAGCAACTGCCGTCTCAAGACAGTGAGGGACCGTGAACGGCAGGCCTTCCGCCAGGGCCAGGGGGCGTTTTGCCTGGGCAAAGAAACCGGCTGCCTTTCGGATGGTCCCCTCGCTCACTCCAGTCTCTTCCACGATCCTCTGGACGGGCCAAGGTTCCGCCAGTTGGAGCATGGCCCTCCGCTGCTCGCTGCCCACTGTGGCGGGGGGGAACTCCCGCAGGACGAACTGCAAGATTCCCATGGCCACGAGGGCTTCTTTTCCGGGAGGGACAGGTATCCAGAGATCTGCATTGGCGGCGGTGAGGGAGAGCCTTGGACCCACGAAAATGAAAGGGTTCTTGCCCCCTTCGTTCAGGTTGCGGAAACGGGCAAACTGACGGGTGTATTCGACGTTGGAAAGCCAGGTTTCCAGGAAGCCCGCGTTGAAGGATATGAGGCAGTCGGCCTGATCGATGCGGTAGCGGGGGATGACGGCCCGGCCGAAGACTAGTTCGTTGGCCCTTCTGAGTGGCTCATGAGCAAGAGGCTCATAAGAGATGCGGCCCGCGGGTGCCCCGAGTTCTGCGAGCCAGAGGTCGATCAACTCCCGGATGGCCCCCGTCACATGACCAGTGAGGAATACAATCTCTCCGGCCCCCGGCTTTCGCGCCGCCTCCGTCAGGTTCCGCAGGAGGACTGCCAGACCCTGGTCCCAGGTCACGGTTTGCAGACCCTTGGCAGGCATGCGCTGCATGGGACCTCGAAAGCGGTCTGGATTGTAAAGGCCCTGTAGGGCAGCCTGTCCCCTGGCGCACAGCTTGCCGGCCCCCACTGGATGACCGGGAAGTCCCTCCGCCTTGACGGCCCGCCCATCCCGGTTCTTGGCGAGCAGTCCGCATCCTGCCGGGCACTCCCTGCATGTGGTGGCTAACCACAGGGCATCGCCCGGCACAATGTCCTCCGGAGGGGTCACGTACGGGATCAATCTTCGGGTGGAATCGGAACAGCCTGGCGCTGCTGCGGCAGTCCCAGTCATAACGACCATTTTCAGGAATTCCCGACGACCGATTTCCGGCATGGCGCGCGTTCCGTTGTTCAGATGAGACTCAGCGCATGCAGTTGATCCCGTTGAGACATCATTTGTATATGAGACAGGGGTGCAGGGTCAATAAGGTTATGGGACGGCGGACGGCCAATAACGGGGATTCGGTTAATCTGGGTGGGTTGACGGGAGTTCTTGGCTTGACAAGAACAGGGTGGGTTGCAACATTCACGGGAGTCCCGACTCCGAAGCGGGTGGAAGATGGTCGGGTTGCAAGCGATTCAGGGAGGTTGCCCTTCCGGGGTGGGAATCATGGGAGGTGCTTTCAAAATCATCATGAGACTGGAGAAGTGATAATGCGGGAATTCGACACGGAGGAATTGTCCGGGTTCAACGGGCAGGACGGGAAGCCGGTATACGTCGTTCACCAGGGAAAGGTTTATGACGTGACCTCCAGCAGGATGTGGAAGGGCGGGATCCACATGAGGCGTCACTATGCGGGAAAGGACCTCACCACGGATTTCCAGGCCGCTCCCCATGGACAGGAGGTGTTCGAAAGGGTTCCCCAGGTGGGGGTCATCCGAAGCGGCGCCACCCCTGAGAGGAAAATGCCCGAGGCACTCTCATCGCTCCTATCCCAATACCCCATGTTGAAGCGGCATCCACATCCCATGACAGTACACTTTCCCATCGTCTTCATGCTTTCCGCCACATTCTTCAACCTCCTGTACTTGCTCACTGGAGTCAGGTCCTTCGAGACGACGGGCCTTCACTGCATGGTGGCGGGTTTGGTCATGCTCCCGGTAGTCATCATGACGGGGCTTTTTACCTGGTGGTACAATTATATGGCCAAGCCCATCAGGCCTATCCGGATCAAGCTCGTGGTCTCCATCGCCCTGTTTGTCGTGACGCTCATGGCTGCCACGTGGCGTTTGGCTCAACCGGACATTCTGGAGGTCTTCCGCGTCCAGAGCGCTGTCTATTTCATCCTCGTCATGTCTTTCACCCCGCTCGTCATCGTGGTGGGCTGGTTTGGGGCTCAAATGACCTTTCCCTTTGAAAGGGAATGAAGTTCAAAATGAGGCGATGAACTCCGATGGTTTCATCGTCGCCGGATTTTTTTGGTGGATAGTGTCCTTGCGTTGTGCTATCTAGCTTGCCTGGAGCGGGAACTATTCTGATTCTCTTGTTTTTCTTCATTGGCCTGTTATTTCTCTAATGATCTTGATGCCATATCAATGCGGTCCGCTTTGGGTGGGGCATTGACCCCGTGTGACGTCGAGTCGCATGCTCCCCCTAAGCCAAAGAAATCTTTTATGGATCGAGACGGCTGCCGATAATCAAAATGTTGGTGTTTCGCCTCGGCAGATGCCATCCTTAGACCACCGAGATTTTTTTTGACCTGTGATTGGTATCGACGCACAAGTGGCTAACGCAGCGGACGCAATGGATACATCCCTTTTCGACGAGCAGGAGATCCGATACAGAGTGTCGCGGGTTGACGATCTCCCACCCTTGCCCACTGCGTTGCAACGGCTTGCTGAGCTCATTCGGGACGAGATGGCCTCGCTCAACGACCTCGAACGGGTCATCCGCTACGACCAAAGTCTTGCAGCCAGAGTGTTGCGCATCGCAAATTCCGCCTATTACGGGTGCAGGGGGCAAATCCGTGCTCTGCCCAGGGCTCTTGTGCTCATAGGTTTTGAACAGGCAAAGCGGATTTGCCTCTGTGCTCTGTTGATGGAACTTTTCTCATCGGCCAGAGGCCTGGACGCAGTCGAGAGGGAGAGCCTTTGGAAAGAGGCATTCGCCACTGCGAGGATTGCTGGCGAAATTGCCGCGAAGCGGCCATGGGT
This sequence comes from uncultured Syntrophobacteraceae bacterium, assembly GCA_964623165.1. Classification (GTDB taxonomy): domain Bacteria; phylum Desulfobacterota; class Syntrophobacteria; order Syntrophobacterales; family Syntrophobacteraceae; genus JAAYUJ01. The sequence continues at coordinate 2,580 of CAZURN010000104.1, read as the reverse complement.
TTCGCCTGATGAGGCTTATCTCCTTGGTTTGCTTCATGATATCGGTCGGCTCGTGATGGCGGTGCACCTTCCCCAACACTATCAGGCTATCCGCGAGCTGGCCAGGCACAGAAAGACTCCAACCTGGTACGCGGAAGCGGAGTATGGGTTGAATCACGGCACCATCGGCAAATGGTTGGCTGTCAAGTGGTCGCTGCCCGAAGTCTTTCAGAGGGTCATGGAATTTCATCATCAACCCGGCTGGAGCCCTTCCTGCCGGTCCGAAGTCATTCTGATCCATCTGGCCAATGTGCTGGCTGGTTCCCGAGATCGTCCCGAATTCCTCACCGATCAGGAAACACTCCAATTCTGCAGGGACCTTTTCATCACCGAGGACGAGTGGACTCACCACCAGGCGCGTTTGGAACACATCTGGCCTGAGGTCGACCAGTTCTGGAATCTACTGAGTTGATGGGGATGCGTGATGGAGCAATCGGATTGGATTAGGGACATTCTCAGCATGGGAGTTGGCGAAGCCCAGTGTCCTCAGCAGGAAATGGCACAGTTTCTCGGGATCATTCAGCGCAGTGCCGATCTTATTCCTCAGGGCGCCAGCGTGAATCAGGTCTGCAATGAGCTGGTCAAAATCATCATCGAAGAGACAAATTTCGAGAACTGCTCCATCGTCCTCTGGAACGGTGAGAAACAGTCCTTGTGCCTCTCGGCGGCCTATGGCCTTGAGGATCTGCTTGGCGGCCAGGTACGCCAAAAGTATCATTCCGAACTGGTTTTCGCGAGAGGGCAAGGGATTGCCGGACAGGTTTTCATGAACCGTGCTCCAGTGTTCGTTGAAAACACCGCGGTTGCCCAGTTGCCTCAGGTCAGGGAAGCGAAAGTGCAGCCCCTGGCTATCGCGTGCCTGCCCCTCCTAGACCTGGGAGTGCTCAACATCAGTGCCAGACGGATCTGTAATTTTCCTCCACCGGTTAGAAGAAGCTGGGAGCTGGTGAGCCGGGTCATCGGACACATGCTTTTTGGGGTTTATCTTCGTGACCAGATGAAGGGCGGTGTGCCCTCAGGAGAGGTCCTGCAAACTGCGGTCATGTCGACTGTGCCACGGGATATGCCGCAGGTGTCCCCCGGGTTCTCGTTTTCAGTCAGCGCCATCGAGAGAATGCCCCAAGGCATCTGCATTCTCGACGACCTGGGAAGAGTCATTCAAATCAACAAGAGCATCGAGAAGCTCCAAGGGAGAGGGGCTGCAGAGATGCTCGGCAGGTCTCCCGCTGTGCTTTTCCGGGATCCTTCCGATTTTGAGGCACTGAAGGAGAAGGTTCGGGCGACGGGGCAGGAAGAGTTGAGCGATGCACAGTTGGTGAATGCCCAAGGCCAGGTCTATCTGGCGGACGTCCATCTGGTGCGCCTGGGTGAGAACGGCGTGGACACCGTCGGCTACATGCTGGTCATCAATGACACGACCAAGAAGAAGGCTTTTGCGGAAAAGATCCTGCAGACCGAAAAGCTGGCGGCTCTGGGGACCATGGCTGGCGGTGTAGCCCACGATTTCAATAATCTTCTCATGGCCATTCTCGGCAACATCCAATTGGTGCTTCCCATGCTGGAGGACGACGAGGTCCGAAGAAGACTGTTGAATGTGGAAAAGGCCGTCCACGACGGGGCCCATACGGTGAGGCGCTTGCAGAAATTCACGGAACGGGACCGGGAAGGCCAGTCGCAGGCGGCGTCCGTCGATGTGAATGAGGCCATCCGCGATGTGGTCGAACTGACCAGACCCCGTTGGAAAGACGGCATGCAGCGTCAGGGCCACAACATCGAATTCAGGATGGAATTGGATGAACACTGCATGGCGGCCATCCATGCATCCGATTTTCGGGAGATCCTCACGAATCTGCTCTTCAACGCCCTCGAGGCCATGCCCGAAGGAGGGACCATCACCCTCCGGAGCGAATGTCTTAACGACAAGGTCATAATCCAGGTAGGGGACACGGGTATCGGGATGACCGAAGAGGTCATGTCCAAGATATTCAACCCTTACTACACGACCAAGGGCGTCGGCAATTCGGGGTTGGGCCTGAGCGTGTCATGGAGCCTGGTCGTGCGTGCCGGAGGGGAGATCTTCGCGAGGAGCAAGGTCGGGAAGGGGAGCATCTTTGTAATCAAGCTGCCCAGAGCCAAGAACCTTCCCGATCAACCTGTGGCGGGCATATCCGATCTCAAGAAGGGTCAACGCCGCCTGCTCGTCGTGGATGACGACAGGGAAGTCCTTGGGATCCTCAACGACATGCTTCTGCTCAAAGGACACCGTGTGGTCGCCGTGGAGGAGGGCGAAAAGGCCCTGAATCTCATTGACAGCGAGTCCTTCGACCTGGTCCTGACAGATCTGGGAATGCCCGTGGTGAGTGGATGGGAAATCGCCCGGCGTGTCAAGGAAAGGAGCCCCCGAACGCCTGTGGTCCTCATTACCGGATGGGGAGGGCAATATGAAGAGGAGGACCTTTCGTCGAGGGGCGTTGACTCGGTCCTGTCAAAACCCCTGAGCTGGGAAAAGCTTCTGTCTGCCATTGACAATCTGCTCTGACT
>CAZURN010000103.1:0-11148 GCA_964623165.1 uncultured Syntrophobacteraceae bacterium | reverse complement strand
AGATGGTGAACGGTCTCCATCACCTGCTGATCGAGGGTTACCGTCAGAATGAGAATTTTGTCCTTTTGATCGACGAGGCTCAGAACCTCCCGGTTGAAACGCTCGAGAACCTGCGCATGCTCTCAAATCTGGAGACTTCCAAGGACAAGCTCATCCAAATCGTCCTGGTTGGTCAGCCTGAACTGGTGAAGTTGCTCAACTTGGCTGAGTTGCGCCAGCTCAAGCAAAGGATTGCGATCCGTTCCGACATCGCGCCCCTTTCGCCCCGGGAGAGCCTGGAGTACATCAAGTACCGCTTGAAAAAGGCTGGTGGGGATATTGACCGGATATTTGCCAAGCGGGCTGTCAGCAGAATCATCAAGGAATCCAAAGGGATTCCTAGGCTCCTGAACGTGATCTGTGACAATGCCCTCATCACTGGCTTCGGTTCCCAGGAGAAACCCGTCGGGCATAAGATCGTCAAGGAAGTGGTTGCTGATCTCAAGGTCCAGCGAAAGGGGATTCCGTCCTTCAGGTGGGGAATGGCCCTGTCGTTGCTTGTGCTTGCGATAGGTTTCTATTTCAGCGTTCCGTATGTGAAAGAGTTCATGGGCAGGAACAAGATGGAGGTGCCCAGGGAGACGGTTCCCGGAACCGGTGTTCAGGACGGGAAATCGGGGAACACGGGGCTCTCGGGAGTGTCCGTGGGCGGTGAGACTGGAGGTTCCCAGGAGGAGGGACCAGCTCAGAAAGCCAACGTCAAGAAGGAGCCTGAGGCCCGTGTGGCTCCGTCGACTCCAAGTCAGAGAGAAGGAGGATTAGCTCGGGAACCAGGCGATCCCCCAAAGCAGCATCCAACGGTGGATGCATCGGGAGATTCCCTGAGAGCCAATGCTCCTCCTGAACGCCTCCCCGCAGCTGCGCCCGAAGTTCAGATTCCTGTCACGTCGGCACCACCCGTTTTGGTTGCTGAACCCAGGAAAAACACCTCCACCCCGGACAGGAAAACCGTCAGAAAAATCATCAAAAAGGGGGAGACGCTTTCTGAGTTGGCCAGGGAGGTTTATGGGACCTCAGGACCTCAGATTATTGGGCTACTGAAGCAGCACAACCCCCACATCAAGGATCCCGACAGGATCATGGTCGGCGATGAAGTCAATTTTCCGGCAGTTGATGGCGCTGAGCATGTTCGATGAGGTCGACGCTTCACTTCTTGCGTAAGGAATAGAAGGGAAAAATCATGGACGCCTCTGCCATGAAGACTGATACACGGCAATACGTCGAACCGCTGGCCGATGCCCCCCATGATCCCGGCGGGCAGGGACACGGCATACTCGCGGAGGACGCCTTCCACCAGATGATCTATCTGGAGAAGAAAAGGACAGAGCGGTCCGGAAAGCCTTTTTTGTTGCTTCTCATCAACTTGAAGAATTTCAGGTTCTTCCCCGAGAGGAGCAAGATCTTCAGGTCGTTGAGCCAGATCCTCTCATCGGGTTTGCGGGAAACCGATGTCAGGGGTTGGTTCGAATACGACTTCATCATGGGCGTCATTTTCACGGAGATTGGCGAAACAGACATCAACCGTGCACGGAACAGAATCCATCAGAAGCTTCAAGACAGCCTCCGGCAGCATTTGAGTTCCGAGCAGATGAACATGCTCGATCTTTCTTTCCAGGTCTATACGGGCCGCAGGGAAGAGCAGATTGTTGAATGTCCCCTGAATGTGCAACCCATCGAAGAAGATATCAAAGCGCGGGATATGAAAGACCGGCTGCCCCGCGTTCTCAACACCATCCTCCGCCAGCGGTGTTTTCTGTTTGTGGGCGATTTGCTGCTCATCACGCTGGCCCATTTCCTGAGCGTCTGGATTCGTCTGGGACAATTCCACAACGTTCCAGAGGTATATACGGGGGCGTACACCTTTTCGATTCTGCTCTATCCGGCGGCTTTGTATGTATTTGATCTTTACAACATGGAGAGACTGACCTCCTGGCGATGGGTGGTCTTCCGTTCGATTTTGCCCGTGATCTTTATGACAGCGCTTTCGGCCATGTGGTTCTACCTTGTCCCAGAGTACGAGTATGGCAGGGGGATTCTCGCCATCCAGGCGGCCCTTGTCATGGTCATGCTCACGGGATTCCGCATGCTCACGTGGAGCCTTCTCCAAGTGAACAAGTCCAAGATCTCCACTTTGGTGCTTGGGGCAGGCGAATCTGGGAAATCAGTTTACGAGCTACTCAGCGATCCTTATTCACCCTACAAGGTGACGGCATTTCTGGATGACGACCCCAGCAAACAGGGGCGGGTCATGGGCTCTCCCATGGTGGTGGGCACACTGGACAAGGTGAATGAAATCGCATGCCAAATGGGCGCCAGGGCGGCGGTGTTGGCCCTTCCGAGAAACCGCCCCGTGTGGCTCACGCGCAAAATCCTTGAAGCACGCCTCCGGGGCATTGAAATCATCGAAATGCCGACCATCTATGAGAGACTCATGGAGAAGGTCCCCGTCCAGTATATCGAGGACCAATGGCTCCTGTTCGCAGATGGGTTTTCCTTACTGTCCAAGGAGTATGTGCAGAAGATCAAGCGCATCATAGACTTTGGGGTCGCCACACTGCTGTTGCTGCTCACGGCGCCCCTCATGGCATTCACCGCGCTTGCCATAAAACTGGAATCCCCTGGCCCGGTCTTTTACCAGCAGAAGCGCGTGGGGAGGGGAGGCAGGGTTTTTGCGGTGCTGAAATTCCGTTCCATGAGGTCGGATGCGGAATCCAGCGGGGCGCAGTGGGCCAAGAAGCGTGACCCCCGGGTGACCCGCGTGGGCAAATGGATCCGCGTGTTCCGCATCGACGAGCTTCCCCAGATCTGGAATGTGTTTACTGGGGACATGAGCCTAATCGGGCCCCGCCCCGAGCGACCCGAGTTTGTGAAGGAGCTGGAAGCCCAGATCCCCTATTACAGTGTCCGCCACACGGTGACTCCGGGCATCACGGGCTGGGCCCAGGTGAAGTACCCGTATGGCGCCTCATTTGACGATGCTATCCGAAAGCTCGAGTACGACCTCTACTACATCAAAAACATGTCCATTCTCCTGGATCTGAAGATCATCCTTCGGACCATCGGCGTGGTCCTCCTCGGCGAAGGCGCCCGTTAGAAAATAGACTCGCCACAAAGGCGCTTAGTTCGCGAAGGGAAGACCTTGAAGCGGGAGGATGGTCTTTCAAGGGAGATACTGGGAGGCGGCCATTGAAGTGCATCGAAACCTCGGTCCTGGCCTGCTGGAGTATGCCTACGAAGCATGCCTCTGTCATGAGATGGCCCTCCGAGGCATTCCCTTTGAAAGGCAAAAGCCCCTTCCGGTAGTTTACAAAGGCAAAGACCTCGAGTGGGGATATCGCCTTGACGCGGTTGTTGCAGGGCTTGTCATCCTCGAGCTAAAATGCCTCGAGCGAATCGAACCGATCCACGAGGCTCATCTTCTGACCTATCTGAAGCTTTCAAACCTCAAACTTGGGCTCTTGATCAATTTCAAGGCACCGGTTCTCAAGAGCGGCATACGAAGAATCGTCAACAATCTCTAATATCACCTTCGCGCACTCTGCGCCTTTGTGGTGAAAAAAGGGAATCAGCAGGGCTAAACTAAACATGAAACAGAAGATCGAGAACGACATTCGCAGTTTCATCATCGAGAATTTCCTTTTTGGTGACTCGAGCAACGGCATCAAAGAGACGGATTCGCTGCTCGAGCGGGGCATCATCGACTCAACCGGTGTCCTTGAACTTGTTTCACACTTGGAAGAGACCTATGGCTTCAAGGTGGAAGATGAAGAGCTCATCCCGGAAAATCTCGACTCCATCGCCAATGTCACTGAGTACATTCTCCGAAAACAGGCCTCAACCCCCTGACGTCACTTCGCGTCCTTTGCGTCTTTGCGGTGGGTAAGAGTGTGCGGCATAGCCGGAATAGTCGACTTCAACAAATCTGAACCCAAAGAATCTCTTCTCCGGAGGATGCTGGGGTACATTCGTCATCGAGGCCCCGACGCGTTTGGCACGTATGTGGACGTCCACGTCGGCCTGGCTCACGCTCGCCTAAGCATCATCGACCTGTCCGGTGGCGACCAGCCCATTCACAATGAGGATGAATCCGTCTGGATTGTCTATAACGGTGAAGTCTTCAATTACCCTGAACTACGGCGGGATCTGGAAGGCCAGGGACATCGGTTCTACACAAAGACGGACACGGAAGTCCTGGTCCACCTCTATGAGCAGCATGGGCCGGGTTTTCTGAATTGTCTGAACGGCCAGTTTGCATTTGCCCTCTGGGACCGCACCAGGAGGTGCCTGCTTCTGGCCCGTGACCGGCTGGGCATCCGTCCTCTGTTTTACCATTTCCATGAAGGCCGCCTGCTTTTTGGGTCAGAAATCAAGGCCATCTTCGCCGACTCGCGGGTCCCTCGCTCCCTGGATCTCCAGGCCCTTTCAGATATTTTCACCTGCTGGGCACCTTTGGGGTCAGAGACAGCTTTTGAAGGCATCGAGCAACTCGAGCCGGGTCACTACGCGCTGTTGTCGTTGGACGGCCTGGCAGTTCGACCCTATTGGGAGCTATCCTTCTCCAACCCTGGAAGCGATGATCGGTCTCTCGATGATTATGCAGAGGAGTTGAAATCCCTGCTGCATGACGCCACCAGGATCCGCCTGCGCGCGGACGTCCCCGTCGGAGCTTACCTCAGCGGCGGGCTGGACAGCACCACCATCACAACCCTCGTGAAGAAGTCGTTCAATAATCAGTTGAGGACCTTTTCCGTGAGCTTTACCGATGATCGCTTTGATGAGGCCCCGTTCCAGGAGAGAGCGGTGGAAGTCATCGGCACCGATCATCGAAGCATCCGCTGCACCGAGGGTGACATCGGCGAAGCCTTCCCGCAGGTCGTCTGGCACAGCGAAGTTCCCCTGCTTCGCACCGCACCGGTTCCCCTTTGCCGCCTTTCGAGACTCGTGCGCGAGAACGACTTCAAGGTGGTCCTCACAGGCGAGGGGTCGGACGAGATCTTTGCTGGCTACGACATATTTAAGGAAGACAAGGTGCGCCGGTTTTGGGCCAGACAGCCCGATTCCAAATGGCGTCCGAGGCTTTTTCAGAGGCTCTACCCGGACATCTTCTCGAGTGACGACACACGGTCCCGTGCCTTTGTGGAGGGCTTCTTTCGTAAGAGTTTGGAGGACGTGAGTTCGCCGATTTACTCCCACTTTATTCGATGGGAAAACACGTCTACTCTCAAAGGATTCTTCTCCCCGGACATCCTGGAAGCCCTCGGGAAAGTGCCCCCCTTTGCAGAACGGTTTACTGCCGCGCTTCAGCCCGACTTCATGACCTGGGACCCTTTGTCCAGGGCTCAGTACACGGAGATCAAGGTTTTCCTTTCAAACTATCTCCTCTCCTCCCAGGGGGACCGTGTGGCCATGGCCCATGCGGTGGAGGGACGGTTTCCATTTCTGGATTACCGGGTTGTCGAATTTGCATGCCGACTTCCTGCGCGCTACCGGATGCACGGGCTCAAGGATAAATTCATCCTGAGACGAGTGGCATCGGAGTTCATCCCAAAGGAAGTCTCCCAAAGGCCCAAACAGCCCTATCGAGCCCCCATAGCCCACTGCTTCCTGGGGAGGTACCGGCACGACTACGTGGAGGATCTTCTATCGGTGAGTGCACTTCGACAGGCGTCGATTTTCGATGCGGCCAGAGTAACACGGCTTGTGGACAAGTGCCACAAGCAGCAGGGCCGACTCCTGAGCGAACGCGAGAACATGGCCCTGGTTGGCGTCCTCTCCAGTCAGCTCCTGCACAGACTTTTCATCACCGACTTCTCTTCTCAGCTGTGTCGTGAACCCACCGAAGTGCTAGCATTCACCCAATGATACTCAGTTTTGGGGATACCCGGCATAAGCTTTTTTCTGCGCTCTTTGCGCCTTTGCGGTGTAACAACCTTTGGAGAACACGTTGAAACTCTGCACTCGATGCATCCTCCCCGAGACATTCCCGGGCATACACTTCGACGCGGACGGTGTGTGTAACCACTGCCTGCGCGATGAATCGATCCTGGCCAAGAGTGCTGCCAGGAAGTCCGAGTACCGGCAAAAGCTGGAGGATCTCATCGCCGGGGTAAGGGGGAAGGCGCCAACCTACGACGTTATCATGGCCTACAGTGGAGGTAAGGACTCGAGCTATACCCTCAAACTTCTTGCCGAGCATTACCGCCTGCGCATCCTGGCCCTGACTTTCGACAACCATTTCGTTTCGCCTGCGGCTCAAGAGAACATCAGAACGGTCACCGATGCGCTGCATGCAGACCTGATCACCTTCAAACCCCCTTTTCCGGTGCTGCGGGATCTCTTCTCCACCGCAGCCAGGAAGGACATCTTTCCCGCGCCCACGCTCATCCGCGCAAGTGCACTCTGCACGGCTTGCATCGGGCTCGTGAAGAGCCTGGCTCTCAAAACCGCTCTCGAAATGGCGATTCCCCTCGTGGCCTTCGGATGGTCTCCAGGGCAGGCCCCTATGCAGTCTGCCATCATGAAGGTTTCACCCACCCTGACGCGGCAGGGTCAGAAGGTTCTTCTGGATTCCATTCCGGGGCACCTTGTCTCAAGTTTGACCCGCTATTTCATCCCCGAAACCTATTACGACACCATGAAAGACCGCTTCCCATACAATGTTCATCCTCTGGCTTTCTTTGACTATGACGAGGAAGCAATCATCTCCGACCTGGGGAATATAGGCTGGAGAGCACCGACCGACACGGACACCAACTCGAGCAACTGTCTCCTGAACGCCCTTGCAAATCATTGCCACCTGGAGCGGCATCACTTTCATCCCTACGTGTGGGAAATCGCCAACATGGTCAGACAGGGTGTCATGTCCCGGGAAGAAGGCATCCAGAAGATATACAGCGCCCAGAATCCCGACCAGGTCGCCTACGCCGAAACCAAACTCGGCCTCTAATGTCCCCCCATGACTCGATGACCCAACGGCCTAACGACTCGAGGACTCTAACCCCTGAACGCCGGCGCTTGGCCGAGGGTATCGTCTCTCGACTGTCCGCCTATGAACCTTTGCGTGTCATAATGTTTGGGTCATTCGCGCGCAATGAGAGCGATGATTTCAGTGATATTGACCTGGTCATCATCAAGGAGACGGAAGAGGAATTTTTCTCGAGAATCCGCAAGGTCTTGCAGATCTTGAATCTTAAGGTAGCGGTAGACGTTCTGGTTTACACTCCCGCTGAGATCCAAACGATGAAAGAGCAGGGCAATGCCCTCATTGAAACGGTGCTAGAGGAAGGGATAGTGGTGTATGGTTGAACGCGGCCGCCGGGAAGAAGCAAGGAGATGGATGTTGCAGTCCCTGTCTGATTTGAAGGCGGCGGAGTGGAATCTTGAAGGCGGTTTTTTCAACACGGTATGTTTCCTGGCACAGCAAAGTGTGGAGAAGGCGCTGAAGTCAGCGCTCTATTACTCTGGAGCAAGCAGAACAAAGCTCATGACTCACTCAACGGTCCAGCTGCTCGCTGAAACAGGAGTTTTCATGCAATCGGCGGAGAGTCTCATGGACGATGCGAGGGAAGTCCACCTGCACTATATCCCTTCCAGGTATCCCAACGGCCTCCCTGGCGGGTATCCCCACAGCTTCTACACAGAGAAAGCAGCCAGAAGCGCCTTGGGCTGTGCAGAACGAATCGTTGAGGCAGATCCTGGTTATTACAGCCAGAAGGGTTTTGCTCTCGAAGACTGACGGCTTGCCAGCCATCGCATTTGCGTTCTTAGCGCCTTTGCGGTGAGTAGAGCCTTATGAAGTCACCCTCTCTCTTACACCACTTCCTGGAGGAATCCGCCCGCAGACTCCCAGACAAGACCGCCCTGGTCTGTGGGAAGGACCGTTTGGCCTATCGGGAACTCAACGAACAAGCTGACGGTCTGGCTTGCTTTTTGACAATCGCAGGAGTGAAGCGGCAGGATCGGGTGGCCATCTGGCTCGACAATTCGGCGGCTGCAGTCGTTTCGATATTCGGCATCCTGAAGGCGGATGCCATTTTTCTGGTGCTTAGCCCCACCATGAAGGCGGGAAAGCTTGCGTTCATTTTGAACGACTGCCAGGTCAAGACACTCATCACCCATGTCAATAAATCACGCATTGCTCTGGAGGCCGCTTCAACAGCGGAACACCTGAAAAGCATCATCTGGGTCGGGGACACGGTTGAAGTTTTATCCCTCCTCCCACCTTCCATCGCCCATTGCAGTTTCACAGAAGCTGTGGCAACCAATTCCGCAGGCCCCGGGCGTCCATGCTCTGCAAACATCGACCTGGATCTCGCTGCCATCCTTTATACATCCGGGTCAACCGGTGAACCCAAGGGGATCATGCTCACCCACCTGAACATGATCTCGGCGGCCAATTCCATAGTCACGTACCTTGGGAATCAAGAGGACGATGTCATCCTGAATGCTCTTCCTCTCTCGTTTGACTATGGCCTCTACCAGGTTCTGATGGCCTCGAAATTTGGCGGCACGGTGGTCCTCGAGCATTCATTCGCTTTTCCATATCAGGTCATCCAGAGGATGATCGATGAGAGAGTAACCGGCTTCCCTGGGGTCCCCACAATGTTTGCAATCCTCCTGGGTCTCAAAGACTTTGAAAAATGCGATTTCTCATCGCTCCGATACATCACCAACACGGCGGCCGCTCTCCCGCCAGCTTACATCAAGCGGCTCCGTCGAATATTTCCACATGTGCGAATCTATTCCATGTACGGTCTCAGCGAGTGCAAACGGGTTTCTTACCTGCCCCCGGAGGAAATCGACCGGCGGCCCGGTTCGGTGGGGCGCGGCATGCCTAATGAAGAGGTCTGGATCGTGGGCCAGGATGGCCAGCCGGCTCCGCCTGGTACCGTCGGAGAGCTTGTGGTCAGAGGGTCAAATGTCATGCGGGGTTATTGGGGGCGCCCCGAGGAGACGTCAAGTGTCCTCCGGCCGGGAAGATACCCCGGCGAAGTCGTCCTTTACACGGGCGACCTTTTCCGCACGGACGATGAAGGGTTTCTCTACTTTGTCGGGCGCAAGGATGACATGATCAAGAGCCGGGGGGAGCGGATCAGTCCCAAAGAAATAGAGGATTGCCTCTGCGCTCTCGATGGTGTGGCCGAGGCTGCGGTCATCGGAGTACCCCACGAGATCCTTGGCCAGGCGATTGTGGCTTACGTGCGCTGTCGCCAAGAGGGCACACTCACACGCAAGGAGGTGCTCAGGCACTGCAAGCAACATCTGGAGGAATTCATGATCCCTCATTCGGTGGAATTCGTTGACCTCTTTCCAAAAACCAGCTCAGGAAAAATCGATAAACTCAGCTTAAAGACCTCGACCACTGGTGTCCATGCCGATCCTTAGCTTGTGGATTTCAAACGGATACCTGAACTTGCTCATCCTCTTTGCGCTCTTTGCGCCTCTGCGGTGATTAGCCCAACAGACTCGATGACCCATGGCTCAAAACCACTCTCTCATTCATCACTTTCTCGAAAACAGCGCTCGTGAATACCCGGCAAAGATCGCTCTAATTCACGACGGAGTCCGGGCAACGTACTCGGAAGTCAACACCAAGGCCAACACCCTGGCCCACTATCTCCTGCAGCGCGGCGTGCAGAGGGGTGACAGGGTTGGAATTCTTTTTGAGAACTGCCTTGAATACGTCGTGAGCTACTACGGTGTGCTCAAAGCTGGAGCGGTTGCAGTCCCGTTAAGCACCGATTTGAAGGCCGACAGCCTCAACTCCATCCTGCTCGAACTCGAACCAAGGAGCCTCATTGCATCCAGCAGATTCGAAAACCTGCTGAAGTCCTTTGAACTCAATCAATGCGGGCTACAAGAATTGATTCTCAAGACACCAAACTCAAGTTGGAATGGAACTGGACTTAAAGTCACGAAGTTGGACGAATTGCTCCACAACGACGCTTCACCCAATCCACGCCTTGAAAACGGGCGCGACTCGCTTGCCAGCATCATTTACACCTCAGGGTCCACGGGCCGACCCAAAGGGGTCATGCTGTCCCACGGAAATATTGTTTCCAACACCGATTCCATCTGCCAATACCTCAATCTCACGGCCTCTGACATCCAGATGGTAGTGCTGCCGTTCTTCTATGTGATGGGCAAGTCGCTTCTCAACACCCACTTCGCCGTTGGCGGCACGGTGGTCATCAACAACAAGTTTGCTTTTCCGGCCTCAGTGCTCGGTGAAATGGTGAAGGAGAAGGTCACGGGCTTTTCGGGGGTCCCTTCCACCTACGCATATCTTCTTCACCGCTCTCCTCTGGCCAGCTATCGCGACAAGCTTGAATCTCTGCGCTATTGCACTCAGGCTGGCGGGCACATGTCGAGAACAATCAAAGAGGGGTTGAGGCAGGTCCTGCCTGCGCACACCCAAATCTTCATCATGTACGGTGCCACAGAAGCCAGCGCCAGACTCTCTTTCCTGCAGCCGGAACGTTACACGGATAAAATGGAATCCATTGGTAAGGCTATACCCAAAGTGACCCTGCGTCTGTTGGACTCTCGAGGACAGGAGGTTGCTCCTGGGGAGATAGGGGAATTGACTGCATCCGGGCCAAACATCATGCAGGGGTATTGGAAGGATCCCGAATCCTCGGCGAAGGTTCTGGATGAAAATGGGTATCATACCGGAGATCAAGCTTACTGCGATCAGGAGGGTTTCTTCTACATAGTGGGGAGAAAAGATGACCTCCTGAAAGTGGGCGGACATCGTATCAATGTTCGTGAAATAGAAGATGTTCTCATGGAATCCGGTTTGCTTCTGGAAGCAGTGGTGCTTGGTGTGCTCGACACCCTGCTTGGCAGAAAACTCGTTGCCTGTGCCGTTCCAAAGTCCAATGAATGCACCGAGAGAGAAATGCTCGCTTATTGTGTGAACAAACTGGCGAAATACAAAATCCCTAATCAAGTTGTGATGACTCGTTCGTTGCCCAAGAATGCCAGTGGCAAAATCGATCGGACTCGATGCCTTGATTTGTGGCGGACCAATTCACCCACGAATACTGGATGACATATTCAATGGAATGATTTCTTTTGGGGCATTTGCGCCTTTGCAGTGAAAACAAC
>CAZURN010000102.1:0-11332 GCA_964623165.1 uncultured Syntrophobacteraceae bacterium | reverse complement strand
AGAACCTCTCCTGGGACACGGCCGGGATCCGGATTTCGTCATCCGGTGGGCTCTCGACGGGATTCGAGGCCAGAACCTGCCTGGCCTGCCTTCCTGCTCCGTGCGCGGCAGCCTGTCCCACTGGCGCTTACTCGCAACGAAAAGGCGGCGGCGTGGTTGTGAAGAAGAACCTGTGCATCCGCTGCGGCGAATGCGCCAGAGCCTGCCCGGTGGATGCCGTCTTCCTCGACCCTGTGGGGGAACCGTTCGTCTGCATCCATTGCGGGCGCTGCGTCACTTTCTGCCCTCACGACTGCCTGGAGCACACGGAAGTGGCAATTGATGGAGGGAGAGACAACCTCCATGAGGAAGGTGCATCATGATCAGGGATCATTTCAGAGTTCTCACAGTGGACCTTGCCACCGGGCGTGGCCTCATCGAGAGTCTCGACGGTCGCGACTCCGTTGTCGGCGGAAGTGGCCTTGCAGCAATGCTCTTCGACAAATACGGGCTCCCGGAAAGGCCTTGGAACGATCCGGAACAACCTCTCATCTTCGCCATAGGCCCGCTCACCGGCTACTTCCCGCTCATGAGCAAAACCGTCTGCGCTTTCAAGTCGCCCTATCACGATCAGTTCGCCGAGAGCCATGCCGGGGGGCGATCCGCCCTCTCCCTCCGCTTTGCGGATATCGATGCGCTGGTGATTCGGGGCAAGGCTGCCACTCCCTCCTGCCTTTCGGTCGGGTCCAGACACCTGGATCTCAAGGACGTCCACTACCTCTGGGGCATGGACCTCCTGAAGACGGGCAAGATGCTTCGGCGGATGTACAAGGGAGCTGGTCATCGGAGCATCTTCCGGATTGGACCCGCAGGCGAGAATCTCTCATCCATGGCCTGCATCAACGTGGACACCTACAGGCACTTCGGGCGGCTCGGGTGCGGTGCGGTCATGGGCTCAAAGAACCTCAAGGGCATCGTGATCCTTGGCGACGGCACTTTCCCCCTGCCGGAGGGCAAGGCATACCCCCAGCTCTATGCGGACGTTTACCGGAAGATGACGGACACGGAAATGATGGACAAGTACCACAACCTCGGTACACCCATCAACATGGCGATCCTGAACGGGATCAGCGCCCTCCCCATTCAGAACCTCCAAAGGACGACGGACCCAGACATCGAAGGGATCACCGGTGAGGTTTTCGCCCGGGACACTCTGCTGCGCAACGCGGCATGCGCAGGTTGTCCCGTTGGGTGTGTCCACCTGGGGTTCGTGCGGGAGCGGTTCATGGAAGAAAACCGGTACCTCTATCGCCAGGTCTCCTACGACCACGAACCGATCTTTGCGGTCGGTGCCATGCTGGCCGTAACCAATGCTTTCTCCGTGCTGGCCCTCCTCGATACGGTCGAACGGGAAGGAGTCGACGTCATGTCTGCGGGCGTCGCCCTGGCGTGGGCCACGGAGGCCCTGGAGAAAGGGATCATTTCGACCAATGAGACGCTTGTTCCTCTCAAGTTCGGGGATCATGCCGTCTACAGGGAAGCCGTTCATCATCTCGGGGCGGCCTCCAACGATTTCTACCGGCTCCTCGCCCAGGGGACACAGAAGGCCGCCGCACACTACGGGGGTTCTGACTTCGCCTGCGTGCTCGGCCAGGAGATGGCAGGCTACGCTACCGGAGAGGTCTTCTTCGTTTCACAGGCCCTGGGCTTCAGGCATTCCCACCTGGATGCAGGCGGCTATTCCTATGATCAGAAGAACAAGGACCCGGATGTCCACCAGGCCGTCCAGTTTCTCCTTGAAGACGAACGGGCAAGAGTGCTGCTGACCTCCATGGTGACCTGTCTCTTCGCAAGGGGTGTCTACGAAGACCAGGTCATTTCTGATTGCCTGCGCTCCGTCGGTTACAATGCCCTGGCGGACGGCATCAGAGATGTCTCCTGCCGAGTCCAGAAGTTGCGATGGCAGTCGCGCCTCCGCACCGGCTTCGATCCACACACTGTGTCGATACCCAAGCGCTTCCTTGAAGTGGAGACCTGGAGGGGCAAGATCGATGGCGCGTATCTCGGGGCCCTCAAGGATGCTTACGCTGAAGCGATCCTGGCTCTGGCCAGTAATGAGGGAGATTCAAGCCGCTAGGGAGGAGTTCTCACATGGGACAATTTGCAGCATACGCATCACGGGAACTCGGGGTCAACCTTCCCCGGGACTACGCCGGGTTTATGGATACCCATGGCAACAAACTGTCGGAGGACCCTGTTCACAAGGAGAGCTGGATTGGAGGCCTGGGTTCTTCTCATTTCGTCATTGGGACCACTCTCGCCTTCCGTTCAAGGTTGACGAATTTTCGGTCCCAGAACGTGGTGATCGGCTATGTGGGCATCAAGACCATCATCGTCAACAAGGCCTACGAAGAAATCGACGAATACCTCATGCTGGACACCCGCGATGGAACCGTTCTGACGGTAGATTCCCTGGGAGCCACGAACAAGGTCGCGGAAAGCTTCGAGGTGTGGGTGGGGCCCGAACTCTTGAGGGCGACGCTCAGGGAAAAGCACGCAAGCAACCTCACCATCATCCTTTTCGATGACCCACTTAAAGCCGAGGAGGCACGGCTCAAGTTGATGAATCTGCGGCAGGAAGGCCTCCGTCGATTTGGAGGATGCCGTGGTCGTGGTGAAGAAAGACGATGGCTCAGTGCAGCAGCACCAGATGCACAAACCGGCGCGCAAGGGAGGATTCGCCGGGAGCATCACGGGACTCATCGTCGGCAGCATCTTCTTCAGCCCTTTGATCGGGGCGGTTTTTGGAGCCGTCACAGGTGCCGTTTCCGCTGCCCTCTCGGATATCGGCATCGATGACAAGTTCATGAAAGATCTGGCGCAGCAGTTCAAGCCAGGCTCTTCCGCCCTTTTCACCCTGGTGCGGAAAGCCGATGCTGAACGGGTAGGACAAGCGTTTCTGGGCTTCGGTGGCAAGGTCCTGGTCAATACGGTGAGCAAAGAGAGGGAAGCCGCCATTCAATCGCTTCTCGACGCCGCGGATGAACAAGCGCAGTAGGTGTCAAGCCTTACCACTGGGTTAGTCCACTGAGATCAGCAAGGCTTTCAAAGGCATTGGAGGCGAGAAGTTCATTCCGTTCGAATCTGAGAGAGGTTTTTCTCAAAGGATTCAGCGACATGGAAATCGTTGAACCCCTAGTTTCCCCCGATGCGGAGCATCCCCCGGCAACACCCGAACGCCAAGGCATGGAAGCAGGAGTAATGATGGCAGCCTGCTGCTCATGTGCCGCAGGCTGAATTCCGGCTTTCGCCTGTCAAACCCATGCAAGGAAAGGAGAGGTCATGGTCCCGAAAAGAGGTTTGCTATTCATGGTGCTGGTCTCGCTGGTTCTGGTTTCCCCGTGCGCCGCCAAGCGGGGAGGCACAAGCGTCAGTGAGGATGTCAAGGCAGTGGTGGAGCAGCACAACAAAGCGTTCAACGCCCAAGATCTCAAGGGGGTAATGGACACGTACGCCTCAGACCCGAATGTCGTGCTCATGGGCACCGGTCCCGGCGAGAGCTATGTGGGAGAAGAGGCCATCGGGGGAGCCTACAGCCAGTTCTTTAGCAGGTTCGACGCAAACACCTTGAACTTCAAATACGATTGGATCCTGACCGCCTCCAAAGGCAGCTTTGCTTGGTTTGCGGTCACGACCACCATGGAGGGTATGGCTAAAAACGAAAGAAAGGAGCGCGCCTTGAACATGTCCGGCGCCCTTGAGAAGGTGAAGGGCAATTGGCGGATTGTGGCCATGCACTTTTCCAGATTGGGCGCTGAGCAGCAGCAAGGTGCCGAGCAACCCAAGTAGAACGGCACACGCGTGGCGTTGAAAGGACACGTTCCAGGGCCTCCTGGAAGAAGGGGGCCAGACGTTACGGCCGCTTGGCCCTATTCATTTGAGAGAGAATGGAGGTTGAGGATGGATATGGATCTCAAAGCACTGCAGAGTGAGGAACAGGAGAACAATGAAGAGAAGTTGATGAACAGAAGAGGATTTCTCCTTGGTCTCAGGAAGTGGTCAATGATCGTCATTGGGGGAGCCCTTTTGGGAGGTGCTCTTGCGCTCTCAGACCAGGATGCAAATGCTGCTGCCTGGGCAAACCGTGCAGGGGGAGGGGGCGCCTGGGCAAACCGTGTAGGAGGAGGGGGTGCGGTGGTAGCTCCCGGTGGAGCTTGGGCTAATGCGGCGGGAGGAGGCGGCGCCTGGGCGAACCGTGTGGGTGGCGGAGGCGTGGTCGTGGCTCCCGGCGGCGCCTGGGCGAATCGTGGTGCCGTCTGGGCCAATCGAGGTGCAGCCTGGGTCAATCGATTTTAGCAGGAATGAACACATTGATGGATGCTGTTGTCTACAATATTCCGGTCTCGATGGTTAAAGAATACTCCGACCGTAATCTCATCGTTCGCTCCCACGATCCTTCGGCGATCGTTGGAGCGCTTTCCATGGAGGATCAGCCAAGGGTTTCATACGTCCAGGTGCTTTCTCTTCACTCCAATCTCAAGCCTTTGACAGATTGGGGACAAAGCATTCCCGTGGACCTGGTGGCTGAGGACCCGGAAATCGACCTTCCCCTGCTGTATGATTGCTCTTCGCTCTGCAACACGCACCCGGTCCGCGTGACCGTCCCCGTCGTTCCCAGGTTCAGCAAAGTGGTCAAACTGGCAGTCGCACTGAACTTCGCGGTCAAGATGGAGGTTTCCCAACCCGACGCGCACCTCTGTGAAGAACTGTCTCAGGTGGCACACTCGTATCTGCATCAGACCACGATTGCTCAACCGATAGAGTATTTCCACAGCCTGTTCGTGGCCTTCTATGGTGGGAACCCTGCCAACCTTTGGGCCATTCAGGAAGAAGATCCCTCCCGCTTCCGCTACATCACGGATGAGGGTGAGGAGACCCTCTCCAAACGATTTGCTGGTTGCCAATCGGGAGGCGATGTCACTTCTTTCTTGAAGAGATTCAGAGCCACACTCATTGCCGAAGAGGCTGAGTGCTGCAGTTGCGAGTTTCTTTCGACTTGCTCCTGCTATTTTAAGTGGCCTCAGAGGGACTATCGATGTGACGGCGTGAAGACCCTCTTTGGAATGCTCAGGGACGCAGCGAAGGAACTTCGAGAGGATCTTGCGGCATTCCAGTCGATGCGCTCAGGGGAGGGCTCATGACGGGCCGCCATTTTTCCCTGATTCTTCTGCCAACGCTGCAGTGCAACGCGCAGTGTGATTACTGCTTCGAAACCAGGGCCGACCATCGCCTTGAGTTCCACCAGGTTTCGGAACTGACTGGGAAGGTCTTGGATCATCTGGATCAGAACCATATTGACTCGCTTTCCATCTACTGGCAGGGAGGGGAGGTCATGACCCTGCCTCCAGAATGGTTTGAAGCATGTTTTGAAATCATTACGAGAATAGCGGATGACAGGAATAAAAAGGTTGGGCATTTTCTGCAGTCAAACATGCTTGCCTACGGCCGGAATTGGAACCGGGTTCTCGCGGAAATGTTCGGGAGCAGTGTGGGTTCCTCCATGGATTTTCCCAATCTCTACAGAAGACTCAAGAACGGCGGCACGAGCGAATACGACAGACTGTGGACCAAAAATGTCCAGGAGGCCCAAGATGCCGGCATTGAAATAGGAGTCATCTCGATTCCCAATGAGCAGACTCTTGAGATAGGTGCAGACCGCTTCTATTCCCATTTTGCCGATGATCTTGGAATTAGGGATTTCCAAGTCAACACGCCCTTTCCCGGAGGAGTTCTGAATGATGTCAAGAAAGGCTTCCCACTGGACCACCATTCATTCACCCGGTTTCTTGGGGACCTGGCAAGGGTTTGGTTTGAAAGGGGCTTTCACAACGGCGTGAGGATCGGCCCCTTCAGCAACCTGATGGACTACTTCCTCCATGGGAGCAAGGATTTTGCCTGCATCTGGCGGGAAAACTGCATCAACGAGTTCGTCTGCATCGATCCCAGGGGACACGTCGCTCAATGCGACTGTTGGGTGACGAGCTACCCGGAATTTCGGTTCGGTAATATCTTTGCCTGTGGCCGCCTGACGGATCTCCTTGATAACAGCACCGCCCGCAGAAACCTCCAGTCACGACCCGGGCTACTGATCCAGAGAGAAGACTGCCTGGAGTGCGAATACCTGAGCATCTGTCATGGAGGCTGCCCTGTGAGAGCTTACACGGTCCATGGCGACATCTTTCGGAAAGATCCTTATTGCCGACTCTACCGGGATCTCTTTGAGCTGATAAGGGAGATGGCCTCTCAGGTCTCACAGGATGCTGCCCAAACCTGTGAGGCCCCAGGAGCATTGACCGACAAAGCACCGCCATAATAGTGAATGGCCGCTTGACCTTTGCCTGGCCAAACCAGATTTTTGAGACTCAATGCAGGACTCAGCCAACAAACTTCCAAGGGGAGGTTCATCCGTGGCTTGCGAAATCATCGGAACCGACGGCGCCGTCCTGTCCATCAGGATCTCGGGGATCATGAAGCTCTCAGACCAACAGTCACTCCAAGCCGCCGGCATGGAGCTGATGGCGAAGGGCGGGAAGCTGAGGCTGCTCATCGCCCTTGTGGACTTTCAGGGCTGGGAGAAAGGAGTGGACTGGGGTGACGTGGGATTCCTCATGTCGCACGGCGATGACATCACCAAGATGGCTATCGTTGGCGATGAAAAGTGGAAGGACCAAGTGTTTGCTTTTGTAGGGAAAGGGTTCAGGAAGACTGAAATCGAATTCTTTCCCTCCTCTTCGATGAAACAGGCGGAGAGCTGGCTCCGCACCTGAGAGCCAACCCAGCCAGTTCTCCAAGATGAGGATAGCCGCTCCATGAAGATGGATCGAAAACTTGTTTTTCTGATTGCCGGCTCATTCGCACTGTTATCCTTTCTCCCTCACGCGCAAGCCGGTGACACCCTCACTCGGATCAAGTCGAGGGCAAAGCTCCGCTGCGGTGTCAGTGACGGTGTTCCCGGATTTTCTTTCAAGGAGGCCGACGGCCGCTGGACCGGCATGGATGCGGATTTCTGCCGTGCGTTGGCTGCCGCGGTCCTGGAGGATCCCGGCAAGGTGGAATTCATATCGCTGGCTGCATCCGCAAGATTTCCCTCTCTGAAAGCCGGCGAAATCGATGTCCTGGTCCGAAACACCACCTGGACCCTGGAACGGGAGGCGACACTGGAGCTGATGTTTGCCGGAGTGCTTTATTATGACGGTCAGAGTTTCCTGGTTCCAGCCAGGAGCGGTGTGACGGACATTTCAGGGCTCGACGGAGCCACCATTTGCGTAGTCAAGGGAACGACCCATGAAGCAAACCTCTCCCATCAGTTTCGCGTTCGGAATTTGAACTTTCAGCCGCTCATCATGGAATCCCTGGCGAAAGCCGCCGATGCCCTGTTTTCCGGACAATGCACGGCGTTCACCTCGGAAAGGCCACAACTGACGGCAGTGCGTCTGAAGGCACCCGGTGGTCCTGAAGATTATGTCATCCTGCCCGAGCAGATCTCCAAGGAGCCCATGGGCCCGGTCGTGCGCCGTGGTGACGACGAATGGTTCACCATCGTGCGATGGGTTCTTTTTGGTCTCATCGCGGCGGAAGAAATCGGCATATCCAAGTCTAATCTCCAGTCCAGACTGGACACCGCAACGGACCCGGTGATGGAGCGATGGCTCGACATGGACAGGATAATTTCCAAAGCTCTCGGTATTCCGCCGGGCTGGGCCACACGGGCTTTGGAGACCGCTGGAAACTACGGGGAGATATTCGAACGCAACTTTGGGGCTCAAAGCCCCCTCAAGCTCGATCGTGGGCTCAACCGCCTCTGGACCCAGGGCGGACTCATGGTCTCTCCGCCCCTTCGTTGAACGGAGCGTGGGGAGGCGTCACTCTCTTGCCCCCACCCATCTGGTGCAGCCAGTCATAGAACCATCTGATCAACCTCTCTCACTGTGAGGAATCATGACAGATCTTCAGGCAACCATGACGTTCGTGGTGTTCGCCGGTGTCATTCTCGCCATCGTATTCAACATCCTCGACATGGCGGTTGCAGCTCTCCTGGGAGTGAGCATCCTGCTCCTCCTGGGTGTCTTCACGCGGCAGGAGTTCCTCAACGCCTCACAGACCGCCGGGGGATCCGTCGCTCTGCTGTTCGGGGGCATGGTGGTGGCGCGCACCCTCGTGCCCACAGGGATTTTTGAGCTGGTGGGAACCCGTTTTCTTCAGGCCACCAGGGGAAGCGGTAAACGGTTCTTGCTGGGCCTGGTTGTGCTGGTGGCCCCACTCTGTGCGTTTCTTCCCAATGCAACCACCGTGATTCTGCTTGCCCCCATCATCATCCGGGTTGCGAAAGCCCTCGACGTCGACTTTGTCGGTCCCCTTGTCTTGACGGCTATCATCAGCAATTCAGCGGGCCTGCTCACATTGGTCGGTGACCCGGCCACATTTTTGGTTGGCAGTTCCATCGGCATGACTTTCGCCGAGTACCTGCGAAAGGTAAGCCTTGGAGGTCTGCTATCCGTTCTCGTGCTCGCTCCGCTCCTTCCATTGGTCATGAATGATATCTGGCAGGTGAAACGCACCCTCCCAGAGGACCTCCCCTCCCTGCGCCTCGAACGTCCCTTGTTCTGTGCCTTTTCCCTTGTGGTTCTGGCGCTCATGGTGCTCCTCTTCCTCTTTGGCGAATCCTTGCCCTCTCGCCTGGTTCCCCCTTCAGCGGCCATCATCGGGGCATCCCTGGCGCTCCTCATTATTTACGGCACCAAGGTGGAACCAGTGGAGAGAGTGCTGACAGACGTGGACTGGAAGACCCTGCTCTTCATCACCTGCATGTTCCTCATGGTGGAAGCGGTCACCCGGACGGGAGTCCTGCTCAGCCTATCGAGGAACATGGTCGAGTGGTTCGGCACCAATCTACTCCTCGTGGCCCTTGTCCTGCTGACGGGGGTGGCTGTTGCGTCCAGTGTGCTCGCCAACATTCCGGTGGTGGCGGCGATGATCCTGCTGGTCAAGGGCTATCTGGTGGCAGCAGAACTGGTGCCGGAAATCGCCCTGGGACCGTCGTTCGTCGACTGGCCGGGCATGACGCTGCCTGTCTTCGTGGCCATGATGTTCGGGGGGACCCTCGGGGGCAATGCCACCCTCATCGGGGCATCGGCCAACATCGTGAGTGCAGGCATTTCCGCGGCCAACGGGCGACCCATATCCTTTGTGACTTTTGCCCGTTACGGAGTCCCCCTGACCCTCTGCCAGCTCATCTTGTCGACTGCGTACGTTGTGGTGCTGCGGTGGATGATTGGTCAATGACAGGAATGTGCCTAGCGACGGAAAGCCTGCATCGAGGCTGTCACTTGGAGTGACGGGCGGGCAATGGCGACGGTTGTCCTATTTCGGATATTTCATCGCGTCGAGATGGTCCAGGCGGTCAGGGCGCCAAGCATGGGCTCACCGCTGGCGCAGCAGCCCCCGTGAGCTTCTCCGCCTCGTTCACCCATCCCCCTCCCATGGCCTTGTAAATGCTGACGAGAGAGGTAAGAACCGAGGTCTTCGTCTCCGAAAGGCTGAGCTCTGACTGGAACAGCTGCGACTCGGCGTCGAGCACCGTGAGGTAGGGAGTATAGCCTCCGTGGTATTGCAGCCATGCCAGGCGGGCATATTCCTTGAGCGAGGCGACGAGGGCCTCCTGAGCCTTCAGTTGCTCATTGAGCTTCTGCCGGGAGACGAGTGCATTCTCCACGTCGCTGAAGGCGTTCAGAATGGCATTCTGGTAATCGTGAAGGGCTGCCTGTTGCCCTGCCTCGGCCTGTTTCACCTGTCCTGCGATCTCCCCTGCTTTGAAAATCGGCCCTGTGAAACTCCCGGCGTAGCTCCAGATGCGCGACGGTCCCGTGAAAAGGTTCGCAAGCTCGGAGCTCTGGGTTCCCAAGGCGGCAGTGAGAGAGATGGTGGGGAAATAGAGCGCCTTGGCCGCGCCGATCTGAGCATTTGCGGCAACCAGGTTCTGTTCGGCCTGGGCGAGATCGGGACGCCGCTCGAGCAACTGGGACGGCAGGCCGGCAGGAACAGCAGGAACTCTGAGCTCTGAAATGGCCTTGCCGCGCTCGACGGGACCCGGGTTGCGTCCTAGCAGGGCGCACAGGGCGTTTTCCGTCTGGGCGATCTGGGACTCGATCTTGGGAATGGCCGCAGCAGCGGTTTCGTACTGCGAGCGCGCCTGTTCGACAGTCATCTGGGAGACTTGGCCGTGTGCGAACTGCAACTCAAAAAGCCTGACCGATTCCCCATAGGCAGTGAGTGTCCGATGGGCAATTTTGAGCTGATCGTCCAGACCACAAAGCTGAATGTAGCTGTTTGCAACGGATGCGACGAGAGAGAGGATCACTCCGCGCCTGGCTTCCTCAGAGGCGAGGAGGCTCGCTTGCGCTGCCTCGGAGAGCCTGCGGATGCGCCCCCACAGGTCGATCTCCCAACTGGCGGATGCAGCCAGCTGGAAGGAGCTCCGGGGATTGAACGCGGTGCTGGCTCCGCTCGACCGTTCGCGCGACGCGTTCCCACTGGCGCTCAACTGGGGAAAGAGAGGAGAACGGGTCTGCATGAGCACTCCCACCGCTTTCTCGATATTCGCTGCGGCACTCATGACGGTCCTGTTGTTGGAGAGGGCCTCGGCGATGAGGGCGTCGAGCACCGGGTCCTCAAATTCTCTCCACCAGTTGGTATTGGCGGTATCGCGCGCATCCTTCTCTTCAAATCGGAATGATTCCGGGGTGTTTATCGCCGGGCGCCGATAATCGGGGCCGAGCATGCAGCCAACGAGCAAGAAAACGAGGACGACGACAGTGAACAATCGCATATCAGTCTCCCTCTGGATTTCCATGCGGCGTGTCGGTAAGGGCTCCCTCGCCGATGGCGACTCTCTCTTTCTTTGACTCGGATCGCTCGGCGAGACGGTCGAAGAGGTAGAAAAAGAGCGGCACGTAAAGCATGGCAAGGGTCGCCTCACCGATCATTCCTCCCATGATGCCCGTCCCGATGGAGTGTCGGGCATTGGCACCGGCACCTGTGGCGATGGCGAGAGGCAGCACCCCGAGGATGAAGGCGAGCGAGGTCATGATGATAGGCCGCAGCCGCTCCTCACCGGCCTGGATGGTGGCATCCATGATGGAGAGCCCCTGGTGGCGCAGCTCGACCGCAAAAGTCACCCGCAGGACTGCGTTTTTTGCCCCGAGTCCAATCAATACCAGAAGACCGATCTGGAAGTAGACATCGTTCTCGAGCCCTCTCATCCAGTTGAACGCCAGTGCGCCGAGAATTCCGAACG
>CAZURN010000101.1:0-11395 GCA_964623165.1 uncultured Syntrophobacteraceae bacterium | reverse complement strand
TTTTCCCATAGGATTGGAGACCTGGGGGGGAACAAATGGATAGAGTCCTCATCTTTGAAAACGACCAGAACTGGAAAGGCGTCATCTCCAAAGCGCTCTCGCGATCCCATCACCTTCACTTCTGGACGGGACCCAGGGACATCTCGGAAAAACTCCACAAAGAGGTTTTTGAGGTCATCATTCTGGACATTCAACCAGACCAACTGGCCCGGAACGATTTTCTGAAAAAGGTCAAGGAACGGGCATCCTATACGCCGATCATCGTCACGAGCGAGACCGGGCGGGCGGAACTGGTTGTCAAGGCCATCCGGGACGGCGCATTCGACTTTGTGCCAAAACCCTACACGGTGGAGAAGATAAAGCTTACGGTGGCCCACGCCCTGGAAAACCGCAGCATGAGGAACGAGATCGACTACCTCAGGCGTGAACAGGACATCATCTACGACTGGAATCGTATTGTGGCTGATAGTCCGAACATGAAGGAGGTCATCTCAACAGTCAAGAAGTTGGCCGGTACGGAATCCACCATTCTCATGACCGGGGAGACGGGGACGGGCAAGAGCTTCCTCTCTGGAACAATTCATTTCAACAGCCCCAGAAGACAGAAGCCTTTCATTAAGGTCAATTGCGCCAACATCCCGGAGACTCTTCTCGAAAGTGAGCTCTTCGGCCATGAAAAAGGCGCCTTCACCGATGCCAGCAAGACCAGGGTGGGCCGTTTCGAACAAGCCAACGGAGGAACTGTCTTTCTGGACGAGATTGGGGAGATGAGCCTGCCTCTACAGGCAAAACTGCTAAGGGTGCTGGAGGAGAGATGCTTTGAGAGGCTCGGAGGCAACCAGACCATTTACTCGGACATACGAATCATAGCCGCCACCAACCGGAATGTGGAGGATATGGTTTCCAGGGGGACACTGAGGGAAGACCTCTACTACCGGATCAATGTCATTCGAGTCCACCTGCCCCCACTGCGGGAGAGGCATGACTGTTTCGAGAAGATCGCCGAATTCCTGCTGGCCAAGCACACCCGGAATATCAAGAAGCACATCAGGAGGTTTTCCGCCAAGGCGCTCAGAACAATGAAACAGTATTCCTGGCCGGGGAACATAAGGCAGTTGTCAAACACCATCGAGCGAGCCGTACTCTTGGAAGAGAGTGACACCATCCATGAGGAAAATATCTCCATCCCACAGGCCATCCCCAGCCGCATTCTGGAGGAGAAAGGCCGGGAGATGCCCACCAAGCCATTGAAAGAGAACGAAAGGGAACTCATCCTGTCAGCTCTGGAAAAGTGCCTGTGGATCCAAAAGGATGCGGCGGAGGTTCTTGGAATCACACCTCGGGCATTGAACTATAAAGTGAAGAAGCTCGGAATCACCCACCAACGTTGGCGCAAGAATAAGTAGAGCCCCTGAGAGGGGTCTGCTTCTCCTGACCAGGTCAAGTCAAGGCCCAGTGGTTGCCTGTCACACTTCTGACTGGAGCAATGGTCATGAAATCCTCCAGCATGATCGTTTCCACCGGAAGGACCGGAAAAGCACCCGGCAACTTGCTGCCCGAACGGCAAGAGAGGTTGTCTGGCATATCCATCACCCTCTCGATCGGATTACAGACCTGTAACTGAGAGTTCATGCGGGTAATTCGCAGGACCCATCCCGACCAGATCCGCTGCAACCTTTTTCCGGGGCCCAGGCCAGTTTGGAGCAGCGTTTTCCCAACCTGGGAAATTCCTTCCCTCTTCCTCAGCCTTCCACTCCGCGTAAAGTCGAAAAAACCCTCACAAATCAAACTGCTGCTTAACTAGGCACGCGCTTTGCTTAACTCTCTCGCGCCTCCCCTCTGTGTCAAACGGGTGGCTTTCGCTACCTGGATTGTCTGCACCAGGAACGCAGTCCGGGAATTCATTGAGATAGAGACTCTGCGCTCACCGGAGTCTGCGGTGAGCCAATGAAGGAATCAGCTGATTGTCGGCAGGAGGCATCCTGTCAAATTTCAATTCAATTCGACCGAAAAAGGCAAACCACCTGAAAAGGTGGGACGCAAAGCCACTGGCCTGGGTCCTGAAAATGCGGGATATGGTCGCAGGGTTGCCGGAGACAGCAAATCGAGCTGACCTCCAGTTGTGCTTTTTCGGATCGTGCTGGAGGTGCTCTCATGATCAAATTGCAGTCTGTCGTTCGAAACACGTCCAAAGCTCACTCAACTCGATATTTACTCACCATTCTGCTCGTCACGGCTATCTTCTCCTTTTCCAACTTTCAGTCGGCCCACTCGGCGCAGGTAACCTTCGCGTGGGACCCCAGCCCGAGCACGGTTTCCGGGTATAGGCTGTATTACGGCACAGCCAGCGGGACGTACTCCAGCAGCGCTAATGCGGGAACGAACACGTCATACACCCTGGATCTCACGGCCTCGACCCAGTACGTCGTTGCCAAGGCCTACGACGCCGGAGGCAACGAAAGTGCTCCGTCGAACGAGGTCGTTGCCCATGCTTTGACGGCATCAGCCGGCACAGGGGGGGCCATCAGCCCGACGGGGACCTCATACGTGTCTCGGGGTTCGAGCAAGACATACTCGATCACTCCAAGCGTGGGATATTCCGTGGCAGATGTGAGAGTGGACAACGTCTCCGTTGGGGCAGTCTCGACCTATACATTTTCAAACGTCACAGCCCCTCATAGTATTTCAGCAACTTTTGCAGCAAATCCAATTACCTACACCATAACGAGCTCCGCCGGGGCCAACGGATCCATCTCGCCCTCCGGTTCTGTCAGCGTCACGGCAGGTTCGAACCAGACCTTCACCATCACGCCCAGCACCGGGTACAAGGTCGCCTCACTCACCGTGGACGGCGCAACTGTCTCAGTGGCCAACTCTTACACCTTCTCCAACGTGACCGCCGCACACTCCATCAGCGCCACCTTCACGCCCATCACCTACACCATCACCAGTTCCGCCGGTTCCAACGGTTCCATCTCCCCCGCCGGTTCCGTCACCGTCAACCACGGTGCCAGCCAGACCTTCACCATCACGCCCAGCACCGGGTACAAGGTCGCCTCACTCACCGTGGACGGCGCAACTGTCTCAGTGGCCAACTCTTACACCTTCTCCAACGTGACCGCCGCACACTCCATCAGCGCCACCTTCGCAGTGAATAATCAACCGCCCGTCGCCAACGCCGGACCCGACCAGACTGTGGCAGAGGGCCAAACGGTGACCCTGATCGGAGCCAACTCCACAGACCCCGAAAACGGCACCCTGACTTACAGTTGGGTCCAGACTGGAGGAACTCAGGTGTCCCTCTCCAGTTCCTCTGTATCCAATCCCACCTTCACGACCCCCAATGTGGGTGTCGCCGGGGAGTCACTCACTTTCAAACTCACAGTGACCGATTCCGGTGGGTTGAAGTCCGAAGACTCCTGCATCGTCAACGTGACCTGGGTCAACAGCCCACCCACAGCGAATGCGGGGCCGCAACAGTCGGTCACCGAGGGCGCCGATGTCACACTGGACGGAAGCGAGTCCACGGATCCGGACGATGGAATCGCCACCTATGAATGGAAACAGACCAATGGGCCTGCTGTGACATTGATCCCCACCTCGCCTGCAAGTGTCAGCTTCACGGCACCTGCTGTGGAATCCCAAGGCACATCCCTCACTTTCGAACTGACTGTGACGGACAACGGCGGCCTAAGGTCTACCGCCACCTGTATCGTGAACGTCACGAACAACCTGCCGCCCGTAGCGAATGCAGGCGCAGATCAGACCGTCTATCAGGGAATCTCGGTAATGCTCGACGGAACTGCGTCTGCGGATCCTGATGGAACCATCGTGAGCTATCGTTGGGTGCAGACCAGCGGATCGCCGGTGACACTGTCAGACCCAAGCGCGCCAAAACCCCTGTTCACCGCGCCTGCTGTCAGTCTCCAGAGTCAGACCCTCAGCATCCAGGGTGAGGCCCTCAACTTCTCGCTCACCGTCACTGATGATCACGGACTGCAGTCCGTAGATACCTGCGCGGTCTATGTCAACAACAACACCGGTCCGGACCTGACAGGACTGTGGCAGACTTTTTCCTACAGCGGTTCCACCGCCAGTGGAACCTTCTACTGCAGGAATGTGGGGAACGCAGGGGCAAGTGCTTTCGCAGTCCAGTTCTACTTGTCGAATGACGGCAAGACTCCGGGGAAGCTTCTCAAGACCACGTACTTCTTCAAGCTGGATGCGGCTGCGACTAAGAAGATCTCATTCAAGTATACCGCCGCCGGGCTTTCCGGAAAATACATCCTCGCTGTCGTCGATAGCGGGAATGCAGTGAAGGAAACCAGCGAAACCAACAACAGCATTCCGGTGGTGATCCCGGCGATATTGACAACAACGCGATTGTATTAACCGTTAACCCTGTTGACGGGAACGGCTTAAGCGGGCCGCCCCGTGCCAACAGGCCCAACTCGAAACAAGCGGGGGTGAGACGCGGATTCAGGCATCTCACCCCTTTCACATCCAGATCCACAATCTCACAATCTGACCGATTACAGCTTACCTCCCTCCACCTGACTTCCCCAATTCCCTCATCGCCATTCACAGACTGGAGGTCCTCTCCAGGCCGATTTTCCGAAACACACAAGTGCAAATGCCAAATTTTGCCGTTTTTTTGTTTGCAATTTTCCAAACCGTGTGCCATAGGGTCACGAAATCGGCCTGTTGATCAGCTTGGGAGGCATGATCAACTTTGGTGTCTGGAATTGCTCAGAACCGTGCAACTTTGGGGAGTTGCAAATGAGCCATTTGCTTACACCACTCTCACTGGCCTTGCCAGAAACACCAATCTAGCCGTGTCTACTCGTTAGAGGCAGTGACGCGACCCAGAGTGGCGTCGCATGGGGATCACGTCCAGGGGGAGGACTGCATGTCGCCATTCCAAAAGCGCTCCAACGGCTTTCGAGGCCTATCTGTCGTCATTTTCCGTCTGTTTTTCAGTTTCGGAATCCTTGTTTTCTTTTCCGTTTTGTTGCCAACTCCGGAGGCATTGCCTGCGACGGTGACCCTCGCATGGGATCCACCCGCAAACAGTCCGGTCCCGATCGCCGGCTACAAGCTGTATTACGGCATCGGGAGCAGGCAATACTCCACGGTCATTGATGTAGGCAGCCAAACCACCTGCCAGGTGCAAAATCTCGTCGAGGGAAGCAGGTACTACTTTGCCGCCACAGATTATGATTCCGCCCGCAACGAAAGCGGTTATTCCAATGAGGTGTCCTACACAGTCCCCGTGAGCACCAACCCATCCACCAATCGCGCACCTGTTGCCAGTAATGGAAGCCTCACCACGATGGTGAACACCACCGCGACCGGCACCCTCGTGGCAAGTGATGCCGATGGCAACGCGCTCACCTACTCTCTCGTGACCAACGGATCCAAAGGCACTGCGACAGTTACGAACCGGTCCACGGGAGCTTACTCCTACACGCCAAACACAGGTGTAACGGGGACAGACACCTTCACTTTCAAAGCCAACGATGGAACTGCTGATTCCAATGTGGCGACAATCACGGTCACCATCAATGCGGCCAATCGAGCCCCAACGGCGAGCAACAGTTCCTTCTCGACGACCGTCAACACTCAGATCAGCAGGACCTTGACGGCCAGCGACCCTGATGGCGACAGCCTCACCTTTTCCATAGTAAGCGGGGCCAGCAACGGCAGCGCAACCATCACCAATTCCGCGACCGGTGCATTCACCTACAGCCCTTACCTCAACATCACTGGGAACGACTCGTTCACTTTCAGGGTGAGCGATGGGAGGCTCTATTCAAACACAGCCACCGTATCCCTGACGGTTTCGCTGTCCACCACCACAGCCAAGACGAGCGACCTCAGTGGGGATGGCAGACCCGATATCCTGTGGCATAACCAATCGACCGGTGAACTATACGCATCCTATCTCAGTGGAACCAGTTTCACGGGCGGCTCTGCGCTCAGCCCGGACAGGGTTTCAGACACAAACTGGCAAATCCGGGGATTGGCCGATTTCGATCGCGACGGGAAACTGGATATCCTCTGGCACCATCAACGAACAGGTGAACTCTATGTGTGGCTCATGAACGGAGTGACGCAGAAGGCTGGCGCGGCTCTCACTCCAAACCGCGTGGCGGATCTGGATTGGAGGGTTGCCGCCGTTGCCGATTTCGATCGCGACGGGAACGCTGATATCCTGTGGCAACACGCAAAGACTGGGGCGCTTTACGTTTGGATCATGGACAGGCTGACCCAGACATCCAGGTCCAGCTACCTCACTCCAAGCAGCATTTCCGACAAGAATTGGCAGGTGAAGGCGGTCAGCGACTTCAACGGCGACGGCAGGCTCGACATCCTCTGGGAGAACATGGCAACGGGGTATCTTTACGTTTGGATCATGGACGGACTCACACAGACCGGAGGCCAATATCTGACACCCAACCTGATCAGCAACACCAAGTGGCAAATCCGGGTTGCAGCCGACTTCAACAGGGACGGCAAGACCGATATCCTTTGGCAAGATGCGTCATCGGGATCTCTTTACCTCTGGACCATGAACAGACTGGTTCAATCTGGCGGATCGTACCTGACCCCGAACCGGACATTCGATCGTAATTGGCAAATCGTCGTGCGGTAGCGATGGGCCCCTGGTGGGCAGCGCCCAGTCAACCTCGCTGCTCGTGCCGCCCGAAGACATCTTCAAACCTTAGGATGTCGTCTTCGCCCAGGTAGCTGCCGGTTTGCACCTCGATGATTTCCAGTGGGATTTTGCCGGGATTTTCAAGCCGATGGGTGACACCCAACGGAATATAAGTGGACTCGTCTTCCTTGAGAATGTACTCCTTGTCGTTTTCGGTCACCAGCGCTGTTCCATGAACGACCACCCAGTGTTCCGCCCGGTGGTGATGCCTTTGAAGTGAGAGCTTCGTTCCTGGTTTGATCGTGATTCGCTTCACCTGGAAACGATTGCCTACGCTGATGACTTCGTAAGATCCCCAGGGGCGGTAGACTTTTTGGTGGCTTACCGCCTCTTCCCTCCCTCTCTCCTTCAGTTGCTCCACCAGCACCTTGACATCCTGCACCCGATTCCAATTCGCAATGAGCACGGCATCTGAGGTTTCGACAACCACGAGATTGTCGAGACCTATGGCTGCCACCAAACGGCTGGTCCCGTGAATATAGGAATCGGAGACATCGTGAAGCATGACATCTCCCATGCTCACGTTGGCGTTGGCGTCCTTCTGCTGAACTTCCCACAGAGCGGCCCAGGAACCCAGATCATTCCATTGGGCCGTCAAGGGGATGACGACTCCATGCTCGGTCTTCTCCATCGCCGCATAGTCGATGGAGATGCCTGGACTCTCACCAAAAGCCTCAGCATCGAGCCGGTAGAAGTCCATGTCTCCTGAACCGTTCCGGTAAGCTCTCTCGCATGCAGTGACAATTTCAGGGACAAAAGTCCTCAGCTCTTGGAGAATTTTGGCCGCGCGAAACATGAACATCCCGCTGTTCCAAAGGTAGTCCCCCGAATCGAAGTACTCCCTGGCCAGACTTGCGGGAGGCTTTTCCACAAACCGCTTGATTCTCAGAGCCTGGTTGAGCTCCCCCTGGCTTCCCGTGGCCATCGGAGCACCCTTCTCGATATACCCGTAGCCGGTTTCCGCATAGGTGGGCACGATGCCGAACGTGACCAGGTAATCGTCCTTGGCGAACTCACCGCCGACTGTCACAGCCGCGTCGAAAGAATCCCTGTGGTCCATGTGGTGATCGGAGGGCAGCACAAGAAGAATACTGGCATCGTCTGAACGCAATGCGCTGATTGCAGCCACGGCGATGGCCGGTGCCGTGTTTCGTCCGACAGGTTCCAGGATGATGGAGGCGGGCTTGATGCCCAAAGTCCTCAGTTGCTCAGCCACCAGGAACCGATGGTTTTCGTTGCAGATGACGATGGGAGGGGAAACCCCTTCCATGTCACGCAGGCGAAGCACCGTGTTCTGGAGCAGCGAGTGTCGGTCCACAAGAGGAAGGAACTGTTTGGGATAGAGTTCTCTCGAAAGAGGCCACAAGCGGGTACCGGAGCCACCTGCTAGAATTACTGGTACGATCATCGCACTCTCCAAGTTGATGAAAAGAAGACCTTCACTTCATCCCAGGACAGGCCGGCTTCCCTCACAATTCCGCCAAAGCGCGCTTCGCTTCATCGGCACCTCGGAAATCCTGGTTCAACTCCAGGGCCGCTTTCAATGCCCGCCGGGCTTCGTCCTTGTTCCCCAGCTTGAGATGAACCATCCCCAGGTGATATTGCACTTCAGCATTCTCAGGCAGCTTCGAGGCACTGATTTGCAGCGATGTCAGGGCCTGATCGAACTTGCCCTCTTTATAGAGCAGCCATCCAAGGGTGTCGGCCACGTGCGGATCCTCGGGGGCCTCCGACCTTGCCTTGTATGCCAGATCAAGCGCCTTGCGATTGTCCCCCAGGTACTCCCCATACAAGTAGGCCAGATTGTTCATCGCGGGGAAGAAACCGGGACTGACCGCGAGAAGCTTCTCGTAGGAGCCCTTGGCCTCCTCGAACTTGCCCCTCTGCTGCTGAATCATCCCCGTGAGCATCAGTGCCTGGACATTCCTGGGATTGGTCCTGAGTGCCTCGCCCAGTTTTCCGAGGGCACGGTCATAATCCTTGGAGGACAGGTAAAGCCGACTCAAGAGAACGTATGGGGATCCCTGCTTGGGATCCAGCTCGATGGCTTTGAGGAAGGAGGCCTCGGCCTTTTTCGGATCTT
Source organism: uncultured Syntrophobacteraceae bacterium (assembly GCA_964623165.1). Taxonomy (GTDB): domain Bacteria; phylum Desulfobacterota; class Syntrophobacteria; order Syntrophobacterales; family Syntrophobacteraceae; genus JAAYUJ01. The sequence continues at coordinate 2,594 of CAZURN010000101.1, read as the reverse complement.
TCTTCGACATATGGATTCGACCAAGGAGATCGTGCATTCCCGCCACATCGGGAGCGATCTCAATCTGTCGCTGGACGCGTTTGAGTGCAGCATCGCCCTTTTTCTCAGCCATGTCCATGGCGACCAACTGGGCTAGAGGCTCAACGTATTTGGGTGAAAGTGACAGAGCATTGACATACTCCTTTTCCGCCTCGCTTTTCTTGCCCTGCCTCTGGAGAGCAACCCCCCGCATGTGGTGCCCTCGGGCATCCTTTGGGGCGAGCTGCAAGACCTTCGAATACACAGCCTCCGCTTTGGCCGCATCTCCCCGTCCGAGATAGGCAGATCCCAACACATAATAAGCAGGCAGCACCTTAGGTTGCTTCTCGGTCAGCTTCGTCAGGAGTTCGATGGCACGATCGAAGGACCGGTCCCGTACCTCGAGTTCGGCAAGGCGAATGACAGCGTCCGGGAAATCCGGGTTGATGGTGACGGCATCGCGCAAGGTAGACTTGGCTTTCTGGTAGTCTCCCGACTGCATGAGCGCCAGTCCCATCTGATAGTGCCCCTGCACGGCCTTCGGCCTCGCTTTCACCACCTCTTCAAAATCCTTGACCGCGTCAGCCGTTTCCCGCCTCGCCAGATGGACCTGCCCCCTGAGCAATCTCGCCTCCACATCCGCAGGCTGTTTCTCCAGGATTGGGTTCAAAATGCTCAGGCTTTCATCGTACTTCTTCTCTGCGAGGGCGATCTCGGCAAGTTTATGCTTTGCCGGCAGGAAATCAGGGTACTTAGAAACGGTATCGAGCAGGCTTTGTCTTGCATCCTCAACTCGCCCGGACAGGAGATAAAAGTCCGCCAGCCTGATGTGAGCCATGGACCCACCCGAAGCGGAAGAGGTCGCCAGCTTATACTCCTCTTCTGCCTGTTTCGACTCCCTTTTGGACAGGTACAAGTCTCCAAGGGCCAAATGGGCTTCCACGGACTTCCCGTCTCGGGCGACAGCCTCTTTGAAGGCCTCTTCTGCTTTCAGGAGGTCGCGGCTCTTGGCGTAAAGGCTGCCCAGAGCCAGGTGATACCTGGCTTTGTCCTTGTTGGCCGCTTCGATGCTCTTGAGCCTGTCGAGGGCATGGCTAATTGCTTCAGGAGCATTGGCCATGGCCGCAGAGAGAAGATGGGCGTCAAAATTGCCCGGATCCTTTTCCAGGATGAATTCCACTTCCTTCCTCGCATCGTCGGGCCTCCCTCCCAGGGAGTAGAGGGTAGCGAGCTTTAGACGAACCTCGAGATTTTCAGCATCGAGGTCCTTCGCCTTGAGAAGGTAAGGAAATGCCTGGTTCATGTCGCCGAGCGCGAAATAGGCGAAGGCCAGCTGCCGCGTCGCCTGACTGTTGTGGGTTTCAATCTGGAGCACGTTCTTGTACTCGATAATGGCTTCCTTGTACTTCTGTTCCGTGAAGTACTGGTCAGCCCTTTTCATGTGCCTGGCACTCTTGGCTTCCGAGGAAAGACCGCAACCAAGGTGCATCACCAGAAGAGTCAGAATGATTGAAATAGAGCGTACACTTCCAAAATACATAGGAAATTCCTCCTGTTTGCCAAACCGAGCCTCGAAGGGCTTCGTCCTCTGCGGCGTCGCATAACTCGCAATAGCAGTCTGCCTCTCTAATACAGTTGGATCTCGAGCAGGAAGTCGCCCTCATAGATCAGAGTGCGAACAGGTCCCATGGCGGACGGGAAGAAGATGTGCCCCTGGGTCTGCTCTCGGGGGCCCAGTTCTCTCCTCCTGAGCTTGGTCTTGAGCTCAATGCTCCCATACAGTGGGGCATCCAATTTCACGGCATATCCCGATTCCGTGATCCCGTAAAAGTGCTCCGGATCGATGGTAACCTGCCGTTCCGTATTGTTCAGAAAGGTAATGGAAAAAAGGTCCATCTTGACTTTGGTTTTTTCCCGCGGCATGAGGTGAGCCATATCACAGGGCCCCTTCATCTGGACGCATACCCTCAGACCGCTCTGGTTGACGCACCTCTCGGCAGAGTATGCATCGCCGACAGGGATGACCAACACAGTAAGGATCAAAAGAAGGGTGTGTAAAGCAAGAATCATACTGTAGGCTGTAGTGGATAGGCCATTGGGAATCCCCCGTTCTCTGCCCTTCAATTCCTAGACTGGAGGATGTTGTTTGTCAATCTGCTTGTGAACGAATCGAGTCCGCGCAGCACCCCCAAAACGCATTTCACCGCAACGGTGCAGAGGGCTCAATAGAGATTGAAGACATGACGGTTGCGCACTCGATGCTCGCTGCAGTGAACGGGCAATCCTCAATTCCTCGGTTTATTCTGATACGCAAGCGCCTCGCATAAGGAGCTGCGTTGAAGATCCAATCGAGCAGAGTTCAAGATGTAGCCTAGCCCCTTGTGGGCATAGCGAAGCGGGCTGGCACAAGGCCATAGACTACACCAGCTTGACCGCAATTCCTTATCGGTGACCGAGGCAGGTGAATCGGTGGCCTCCGTCGGGATCCCCTCAAGGGGTCGTGGAACCTTCAAAGAGGTATGGGGACCATGCGGGAGTGCCGCTGCACCCGGTGGTGAAGAGGTCGCGCAGGCCGG
>CAZURN010000100.1:0-11405 GCA_964623165.1 uncultured Syntrophobacteraceae bacterium | reverse complement strand
TGGCTCGTATGGCGTCGTCGTTACCAGGGATCAGGTAATCGATGACATCCGGGTCACAGTTGGTATCCACCACGGCAACAACGGGTATGCCCAGACGATTGGCTTCTGCAACCGCGATGTTCTCCCTCTGGGTGTCCACCACGAAAAGGGCCCCGGGGAGACGGGTCATGTCCTTGATGCCGCCAAGATTCCTCTCAAGCTTTTCGCGTTCATTCTGCAGCTGGAGTATCTCCTTTTTCGGAAAACGGTTGATTGTGCCGTCTTCGATCATGGAGTCCAATTCCTTCAGTCGTTCAACCCTGTTCTTGATAGTCTTGAAGTTGGTGAGCATGCCGCCGAGCCAGCGCTGATTGACGAAATACATTCCGCACCTTCTTGCTTCCTCAAGGATTGTGTCCCGGGCCTGCTGCTTGGTTCCCACGAAAAGCACGCTTTCGCCGGCTGCGGCGGTCTCAACCACAAATTGATAGGCTTTGTTGAACAACCTGACGGTACGTTGCAGGTCGATGATGTAGATCCCGTTTCGGGCCCCAAATATGAACGGCTTCATCTTCGGGTTCCAGCGCCGGGTCTGATGGCCGAAATGGACCCCTGCCTCCAAGAGCTGTTTCATTCCCACCACTGCCATATTCTTCTCCTTCTGGTTGTTCCTCCACCCCTCCCACCTCCGCCGCGCATTACAGCGGGGCACCAAAAGCCTCCAGGGTGTGCGGTTTGATTAAACCGAATTCTACTATCACGAGATCCTTAGAGCAGGCAATAGAAAAAGAGAGAAATCTCAGGACTCACAGAGGGGATCATGAATCCTGTCTGATTCCATATTGTCATCTGCCCCACTGTCTTCCATACACCATATCTGGTGGAAAACTGTCGCATGCGATATGGGTTCTCTGAAGTCATGCTTCCCGGAAATTGTGAAGAAATAAGGATTCTTGCTTCACAAGGTGGGAAAAGTGCGCTATTTTGAGATGGGCTAGGAGACAGGGGTTTCCCAATAAATTCAATGAGGAGGGGGATGTGATGAGGATTACCTTGTGGTGGATCGAGAGGTTTTGGGCGCCTTTCGTGCTTGTTTTTCTCCTCGGATTCGCACCGATCAACGCCGGAGCTGAGCAACCGCTGGTGTTGGGACTCGACGATTTGATCCGTATGGCTCTCGAAACGAATCCCAAATTGAAGGAGGCGGATCAAGACATCATCGCAGCGGAGAGTGATCTTGGCCAGGCAAAGGGTGCCCAGTGGGTACAGCTGGATGTGGTCGGAACGGCGGGGCCCACATCCGATGCCGAGAAACCGATCGTTCGCGTGAATCCCATCCCTGTCAGTCCCGGGAATTTCCTCGTGGGGGAACTGAAGGACCGGGACGAGGACGGCATAGGAATCTTCGGCCGTCTTGAAATCGCTGCCATTCAGCCCATTTTCACATTCGGAAAGATATCCCGGCGCAAGGATGCGGCGGTCCATGGAGTCCTGGCCCAGAAGGCGGCCAGGGAGAAGACCTCCGGCGAAGTCATCTTGAGTGTCAAACAACTGTATTATGGGTTCATCGTGGCCCAGCAGGGAAAGGGATCGGCGGAAGATGCCGGTGCATTCGTGCGGGATGCGAAGACCCGCATACAGAATCTTCTCAAGGTTAAGTCGACCACCGTGGACGACACGGACCTCTATCGGATGGAAACCCTGGAGTCGCAGATCACACAATTCAAGGCCAAGGCGGATTCGGGAGCGCGGGTTGCCTACCTGGCCTTGAAGAAGGCCATAGGACTTCCCGCCCACCAGGAGTTCCAATTGGACCGCGACGAACTCCCCAAAGACGGCAAGACCATCATGGAAGCTGAGGACGAATATGTTAGAATCGCCATGGAGCGACGCCCTGACCTGGAACAGTTGAACGAAGGGATTGCTGCGAAAAAATCCCTGTATGAAGCTGCCAGGGCTGACCTTTATCCGACCATCTATATTGGTGCTTTCGGATCATTTGCAGGTGCTCCGGGGCGGGAAAGGCTGGACATTTCATATTTTCCAGATGATTTCAACCACGTTTATGGCGGGGTGTTCCTGGGGAGCCATTGGCATTTTGACTTCGGAATCGGGTTGAACAAAGTCAAAAAGGCAAAATCCGAATATGAAAGGCTTCTGCACACCAAGGAGTTTGCAGAGCGAAACATCCCGGTTCAGGTGACCAAGTATTACCAGGATGTGATCGAATCCAAGGAGTCTTACGAGGCATACGAAAAAGGTGCCGTGTCCGCGCGGAAATGGGTGGTGGCTGCGTTCGCAAACTTTGACTTTGGTGTGGGCACCGCTAGGGACATGTTTGATGCCATCGATCGTTACGGGAAGAACCAGGGTGAGTATTTACTCGCCCTGTATAATTACAATATGGCACTGGCCAATCTGAGTGATGCCATCGCCGAATATCGAGCTGCAGGCAAATGATCGTGACCCTGGAACTCTCGGGTGTGGTGAGGTGTTGGGTTTCTGAGTTTCCTCAAACGGTTGACCGTGATATTCCGGGTATCCCGGGGGACCACCACCTGTCTGGTTGAGTCAGACTCTGGGAACGCGGCAATGACCATTGTAGAAAGATGGGCCATGAGCCGATGTTCTGGAAGGGCGGAAACCCGGGCGATCTCCGGAACTGGAAAAGGAAACCATTGTGTGAGGTGACACAAATCACATGAAATATTTCGAGAAATATCTGAAGACATGGGTGGCTTGGGTCTTGTCCAGGCCACGTTTCGTTATTGGGGTTTGTGTCGCGCTGGCCATTGCATCTCTCTGGCTTGCGGCGGCCAGGCTCAAGGTGAGCACGGATCAGCTCTCCCTGATTTCGAAGGATCACCCTCTCATTGAGCTCTCCGAGAAGCTGGATCCCTTTGATTTCAGAGGCAAAACCGCCTTCACTGTTGTCATCGAATCCCCGAAGCCCGAGAGGGCTGTAGCGTTTGCAAAGGATCTGGAAAAGCGCCTGCTGGAGGACCAGAGAAGTTTCCAGGCAGTGTTCTACAGGATCGATCCCAACCTCATCAAGCGATGGGCTCTGCTCTACCTCGAAAGGGAGGATATCCTGAAAATTCGGGATAGCCTCTTGACCAACTCGGACCTTATTGAAGGGTTTTCCCAGAATCCTGACCTGATCTCCTTCCTCAAGCTTATCAACCAGGAGATGGCATCGCACATGGTTGGGGAGCTGTTCACCGGCTTCCTCGACGAGAAGGAGTCGGGAGAGGAGAGCGGAAGCAAAGACGAGCCCATGGATCTTGGAGTCCTCATCGACACATTGGGTGGACTTTCCAGCTACCTCAAAGGGGTCCGTGAATATTCGTCTCCTTGGGCCTCCTTCTTTGATGGCAGCGACTGGAATCTGGATCTGGAGGGCTATTTCTGGGAGGCTGACAAGTCACTTCTCATCATGTCCGTGGTCCCCCGGAAGGTGGCGAAGGGGTTTTCTTCGGAGTTGAACCGGCTTGGCGTCTTGCGAGATCATATCCGTGCGGCCCAGGCGTCTTTCAATGACGTGCGGGTGGGAGTGACCGGTCAGGAAGCCCTAAACACCGACGAGATGATGACGGTATTCAGTGACATGCACAAGGCCACCTGGCTGTCGCTGCTCGGAGTCTTCGTCCTCATGGTGGTGTTCCTGAGGGGTTTCCGTCGACCTCTCATGCAGTCGGTCTCCCTCACAATCGGTCTCTGCTGGAGCTTGGGCTGGACCACTGCCTTCATTGGGCACCTGAATATCCTATCCATCGTGTTCGCTCCCTTGCTGTGCGGATTGGGGGTGGACTACGGGATTCACTGGTTTGCGCGAATGGAGGAAGAGGAGAGGAAGAACGGGGTTTCCATCGACACGGTGATCCGTCGCGTGGTGGAACGGTCGGGTCCGGGTATCTTTCTGGCGGGCATCGGCACATCATTTTCCCTTTTACCTTTTGTTCTTACTGGATTCAGAGGCCTGATGGAACTGGGTCTCATCACTGGAGTGGGGATTCTTATACAATTGTTTTCAGATTTTACCGTCACGCCGGCACTCATCGGCATCATTGAAGGCCGCCGTGCCAAGAAGGCCCCACCCATCGAGCGACCTGAAAAGGGAGATGTCCTACGCCTGACACCCAGAACAGCTGCTGCCATCCTCGCCGCTATGGCCGTGCTGGTCTTTTTCAGCTTCCAGAGTGCCAGGAAGGTCGGATTCGATCTCAACCCCCTGCGTCTTCAGGCTGCCAATGCCGAGGCGGTGATCTGGGAGAAGCTCCTTCTCGAGAAGTCCAAGCGCTCCCCGCTCTCTGCGGCTGTCTTTGCATCGTCGCCGGAAGAGGTCGCCAAGAAATCCGCCCTCATCAAATCGCTGCCTTCGGTATCGGAAGTTGAAACCCTTTTTTCATTTCTTCCCAAGGATCAGGAAGAAAAGATCCCCCTGCTGCGTTCCCTGATCCCTTTGCTCCCCGAAATCCAGTCCAATGCGGACCCGTCAGCACAATTGGATGCCGGTGAGCTCATCGAGACGCTCGAGAGGATCCGGTTCAAAATGCAGGACGAGCAAGCGGAAAAGTGGGGTGCGGCGAGGCCGATGGTGGAACAGATTTCCCGGGTTCGAAGCCTGGCCGGAGAGGTGGCTGAACTTCTACGTTCTCCTGCCCTTGATTGGCAGGCTTTGCGGGACTATGCGGAACGTTTTCATGAAGACCTTCTGCTCAAATGGGATTTTCTTCGGGAGGGTGCCTCGGCATCCCAGATGTCGCCGGAGGATATACCTGAGGATCTCAGGGGGCGTTTCTATCACGATGGGCAATACCTGCTCCGCGTATACCCCAAGGAATCCGTATGGGAGGAGGATACTTTAACGAGATTTGTCCAGGACTTGCAGCGGACGGATCCTCAGGTTGTCGGAGACCCCATTTCCCTGTATGTGTTCGCTTCGGCGTTCAAGCAGGCCTGCGTGGATGCGTCCCTTTATGCCGTAGTGTGTATTTTCATCCTGCTGCTGTTCACCTTCAGATCCCTGCCCATGGCCTTGCTGGGTTTGGTGCCCCTTGTTATTGGATCCATTTTCACCATTGGGATCATGGGCCTTGCAGGGATCCAGTTCAATCTGGCCAACAGCATCTTCATGCCTCTCGTGGTTGGGGCCGGAGTCGAGTACGCGGTCATCATCCTCAATCGCTGGCGGGAGGGTCGCATGCGTCCCGGGCACCTGCCGTACAGTACGGCCAAGGGCTTGCTGCTCGCTTCGTTGACCACCACAGTGGGATTTGGTACTCTAATGATTTCGCACCATCGAGGAATCTTCAGCCTGGGTTTTGTCGCCTGGGAAGGAAGCATGTGCGTGGTGCTCTCGGCCATGGTTATTTTGCCGGCAATTCTGGCTGGAATGCGTCAGCCAACGGCGGTAATGGATAAGGAGGAAATGGATGCTCACAACTCGAATGCTCTTGGTTTTCGGGATCCTTCTTTTGTCACTTGCGGTTGTTCCGCCGACGCCTGCGGAAACAGGAGCGGCTACGGTGGGAGTCAAGCAGATTCTTGACAAGGCCATGGAAATTCAGACGAGGCCTGATCTCAAAGGCGAGGTGAACAGGAAGGAACGGGCTCGGCTCACACAAAGGCTCATCGCCGAGAATTTCCTTTCAGAGCAGATGGCGCGGGATTCCCTTGGGGCGAATTGGGGCAGGCTCTCACCGGGGCAGCGTTCCGAGTTCCAGAGTCTTTTCATTGCGCTGTTCCAGGATTCCTACACCCGAATGGTCCTGAATTTTCTTCAACAGGAGAACATTGAATACCGGGGAGAGTCGCCCTCAGGAAAAGGACGGCTCGTGAAAACGGTGATCATGCGTTCCAACGAGCACATCCCGGTGGATTATCACGCCGCGCTGAACGGTGGCCGTTGGATGATTCGGGATGTCGAAATCGACGGGGTGAGCATCGTGGAGAACTACCGGAGGACCTTTGATCGTTCCATCAGAGCCGGATCTGTGGACAACCTCCTGCAAAGGATGCGAGTACAGAAACAGGCCCTGTGAGACTCACGGGGTCACGGTCCCGTCGCCTCCCTGGTGTGCCATCGCCCCAGCCAATGAGGGTCGCTCAATCCCTGGCGGTAAGCCTCCAGGGATTCGGGCGACGAGTTCACCCTGAGATTCGAATACGAGTCATCGGGGTTCCTCCACCGTTCATGCCAGTATACTGCCGCCCCGACCCGCTCGTACCGGGTCCTCAATGCCTCAAAAGCCTCCCTGATCCATTCCGCTTTGTCACCGTCGCGAGGAAATTCACCCACTCCCCATTCGGCGACGATTACGGGCTTCGATCGGTCGACGGCTTCGATCTGCCCGTAAGCCCAATCCATGGCTTCGCGAAAGGAGATCCACGGGTCCTCATGTGCTTGCTTCCCGTAGACGCTCAGTCCCAACCAGTCCACAAACTCGGAGCCAGGGTAGTATTGGGCCATCTTGTTCCACTCTTCGTCCGGGTCTGAAAAGGCGTTACAGTGAAATCCCCAAAGGACGTTGTGCGCCCCTCGCGCTTTGACCCGGGATACGACATACCTGAACGCGTCTTTGAACAGTCTGGCTCCCTCTCCAAAGGTCTCCTGTGAGTCGCCTCGATAATAGTACCCGGACCAGGGAAACCAGTAGCCGTTCATTTCAAGCCCCCAGGACACGAGGAGGGGCTTCCCATGAGTCCGCGCCTCGTCGGCCCACTGGTCGATGTATACGTCGCATGCACCCGAGAGAATGTTCACGAGGCTGAATCGGTCCGGACCCTGACCCTCTGTATAAGGCCTGTCCCAGGGGCACCAGAAGATCAGCGGGAGCGATCCATGGCGGGAGATGACGTGCACCGCCTTCCTGGGGAACGATTGTTCTCCCCAATAGCTGGAGAACGCCACAATGGCCTGGGGCTTTCCGACGAGCTTCTCAAAATCTTCGATGGCGTCGAGGGTCACATTGCCTTCCGCTTCGCCGAAATCGATGTACGCACCGGTGTAGGCACCAGGGCCAGCAAATAACGGTCTGTCTGCCATGGGTCGTTCCCCGTGGTTCGGGTCTCGACTGCTGCAACCCGCGACGACGAGGCTCAAACAAAAACCCATCAGAAGGAAAAGGCGCCCTGAGAGACCGACGCGGCGGACAACAGATCTGAATCTCGTCGTGGAGATTCCCCGTGCAGTCTCCATCATATCCGTCGGAGTCGCCTCCAATTCAATGGATCACGCGCGGCTCGGTACCGACGCGGTGCGCTCGAGCTTTCCCCAACCCACCCACGCCCCTTGGGCCGCCTTGGTGAAGGATTTCCAAATGACCCAGCTCAAGAGAGGTCGGTAAATGAATCGCATGGGGATGATCAGCAGGGCCTTGCGCACAGGCTCGCCTTCCATGGTGCACGCAAGTCCGGCGAGGAAAAGATCAATGGCAACGAATGCGATCAAGTATGCGAGCACTGCTTGCCCAGCCCCGAAGATCACGGACCACAGCAACAGGAGATCCACCAGTGGGCCAAAAGCCACCAGGATAATCTGGAAAAGCCAGATGCTCGGCAGGCTGAACCACCCCAGGGCCTTCTTCCGCGTTGCCAGGAGAAGGTCACCGTGTTTCCACAGGCACTGGAGTGTGCCGAAAGCCCAGCGGAAACGCTGCCTTGCCAGACCCGCCACCGTTTCTGGAGCTTCCGTCCAGGCCATGGCCGAAGGGGCATAGGCGATACGGAAACCGCCCCTATGCAGGGCCAGGGTAAGGTCGGTGTCCTCGGCGAGGGTGTCTCCGTTTATTCCTCCCACTTCGAGAACGGCACTTCGCCGCAGGGCGCTCACTGCGCCCGGAACGACCGTGATGCAATCCAGCCGGTCATAGGCCCGCCGGTCCAGGTTGAAGCCGCACATGTATTCGAGGGACTGACATCGCGCGATGAAGGTTCGCAAGTTCCCCACCCTGGCATGTCCCGATACCGCGGCGACTTGAGGGTCCTTCAGAGGACTGACGAGATGGGTGATGGTATTCGGTTCGAACCGTGTGTCCGCATCGAGCATGACGAGTATGTCATGGTTTGCAGCATCGATCCCCCGGATTAAAGCTCCAGCCTTCCCCCGGTTTGACTGGCGGATGAGTCGAATGCGTGGATCCTTCACGGCCATGCTGGAGACGACTTCACTTGTACCGTCCTTGGAACCGTCGTCAACGACGATGACCTCAATCTCCCCAGGGTAGCGGGTGGCGAGGAGATCCTCAAGGGTTGCGGCAATGACCTTTGCTTCGTTATACGCGGCAATGACCGCAGTCACGGGCGGAGTGAACGGCCCTCCGGGGGAATTGCGGCTGCTTCTTGCCTGGCCATATGCGAGCAGTGCGACTGCCAAGGTCCGCAGGACCACGAGAACCGTCGCCACAATCATGAAGGACCATAGAAACTCTTCCACGGCGTGGAGAAAACGAAATCCCCCACCGCTGATGAGGAAAGTCAACCGGTCTCCTTCCTCCTTGACGGGAGGCATGAGGTAATCGCGGGATTCACCCAGCATCTCGGAAAGGGAGACAACAGAGTCCCCACGATCCACGAAGTAATCGATGATGCGTGGAAGGGCTTCCAAGGTCTGACGCCTGTCACCTCCCGCGTCGTGGAGGAGAACAATGTTGCCTTCCGCACGCCTGGCGAGCTTGACGCGCTCTACAATTGCATCGGCACCCGGTTGTACCCAGTCTTCCGGGTCTATGTTCTCCGCAACGGTGATGTATCCCAGATCCTGGGCCAGCTTGATGGGAACGATCTCCTCCTCGTCGTGGGGCCGCGAATCAGCCTTGTAAGGAGGCCGAAAGAGAATGGTGGATCTTCCCGTGATGATCTCGATGAGCCTTTGCGTCGCGTTGAACTCCAGGAACGCCCTGTCCTGGGATATGGTGGCGATGTTCGGGTGGGTGTAGGTGTGAACGCCGATTTCGTGGCCCTCATCGACTATTCTTCTCAGAATGCCTGGGTTCGACTCCGCCTTCATGCCCACGACGAAAAACGTTCCCTTGACTCCCTTGTCCTTGAGGATGTCCAGGATTTTTGGCGTCCAACGGGGATCGGGGCCGTCATCAAAGGTGATGGCAACTTGGTCTCGATTGCTCGTGCCCTGATGTGAGAGGGTGAGGTAGCTTGGAAAACGATCGTAGACCTCGACGATGCGCCGGGTTTCATCGGAAGTGAAACTGCGATGTCCCACTGATCGGGAATCATCGACCGTCAGGAACTCACCCTTGCCGACGTTGGTGGCGGTGCCCCGTGACTCCAAAAGCTCGAACTCCGAAGGTACCTCCCTGACTTTGGCGAGAGTCCCGGTGAATCGAAGGGCTTTCCAAATGTCCGGGTCCTCGTACCCTAGCTCGTAAACTGCAATTCCCCCTACCGAATGCTTAAAGGCTTCCCCGGCCTGATTCATGAATGTGGCTGCATCCAGGAACCAGACCGCGTGCTGGACCCCTTCATCTTCATAGGAGAAATGGGGATTGTACGCCGGTGGGTCGGACTTGCAGGTGGAGAGACCGGCCCTCCCGGCGCGGCTGAGGATGTCGTGAAAGCCGACGGTCTCAGCCTTCTTTTCATCCGCGGCCCAGTCATAACCGTATGCGCCAATCCCCACAATCCATTGGGATGGCTCACCGACTTCCACCACAGCTTCAAGCCAGCCCTCGAACCAGTCCTGGGATGCAACGGGTCCAGGTGAGTCGATTTCCGAATTCTCGTCGTGAAGCATGGCTATGAATCGATCGATGCTTGGGGCAAGCCTTTCGAGATCGAAGGCGTTCAACTCAAGACCCACGGGAATGCAAAGCCAGACTTCGAAGCCCTGATCGTGGAGGCCGTTGGCGGTCCGTTCAAGCAGTCCAGTCAGTGGGTCGTTGTAGGTTGGGTCGATGAGTCCCCAGTCAATGACGACTCCAGTTGCCCCCGCTTTTCTCAGATGCCCTGCCAGATCAGCGATAAAACGGTCCTGTCTGGATTCGGGCCCATTGGCGAGGCCCTCCACCGATTCGGGGATCCGCCTGTCCCCGATGAGGTTGTCTAGAATGGGAAGCAGTGCGAGGCCCCGGGTCTTGGCGAGTCCGGCAAGTTGTTCGTCGGGTTTGGATACGATGGTGCCGAGGCCGTCGACGATGGTCATCCACTCCCCGGCCACATGGGTGAGTTGATCTGCGTGGGCGTTGAGCGATTCCATGCTCGACGGTTCCCAGCGATTAATGAAACCCAGGACCACGCCATTGTTTCTGGCCACAGGCGTCGGTCCCTGAAACGGGGTATCGCGGGACGCCCTGTTCCGTGAGAATTCGAGCCACAGCGGGTTCTGGGTTTTGGGACGGTATTGATCTGCACCCTCCTCCAAGGCTTTCATTCTCGCGTGCAGAAGCCTTATGGATGAGGGCAGTTGCAGTTTCGAAGTGATGAGAAGGGACTGTGTGAAGAGGACAAAGCCGAGGAATGCCACGCAAAAAAGCAACAGGATCAACCGGCGCAGCCGGGGCCATCGCTTTCCATGCGGATCCAGAAAGACAAAGGTGTCGTCACTTCTTGAATTCATGGAGAAAAGCCCCGCTGTCTTGTTTTCCCTACGTTGGAAATGAACAGGGACCCTCAGCTGTCGTCTTTGTGGAGCAACAGAAGCGCGGCAAAGCCTAATTCAGTCTCAGAGGGTTTTCAAGCACCTTGTTCACCCCTTCCCCAGGAAGCATCCATGGGTTCGAGGTAGATCATTTCCGTGTCATCCTCGTACGCCAGCAATTCGGCGTACCGCCCCCAGTTGACGGCCGTGTCCAACTGCCGCTGAGCTTCCTCGGGTGGAAACTCCAGTTCCAGTGCGGTCTGAACCACGTCCCACTCAAGGCGCAGATTATCTCTGGCTTTCAATAATGCCACGAGCCACTTGAAGACCGGAAGCCTTCTGATCCGATTGGCAAAAATCTCTTTTCGGGCAAGGATGCTTGCGTCCGCAAACGCCTCACCCAAGGGCGTGAGCGTGATGTCACCCTTGACGATCGTTGCGAACCCAAGGAGTTCTGTGGCGTCGATCACACGGAGGAGGTAGTCCGAATTCATGCTCAGGTCTTCCGCAAGTCTAAAGATATCGATGTGCAGGCCAGGCGTCTTGGCGAGGTGTTCCATGAGTCCCGTGAGTTCGTGGATTGTCGTATGGGGAAGCGGCCGCGTGCGCCCCGGTTCTCCCGGGGCCGTTCCCAGTTCCAAATGTTCGGGCTGTGTCTCGCCTGCGAGGATGGAGTAGACTTTGTCCACGACCCCCAGAAAGTTTGGGTCCTTGCGCATCCGGGGATGGGGCAGGGGAACCTTGAGTTCCGCCATGATCCGGCCAGGATCCTTGTCCATGACCACAATGCGGTCTGCCATGAAAACGGCTTCCTCAATGTTGTGAGTGA
>CAZURN010000099.1:3859-11482 GCA_964623165.1 uncultured Syntrophobacteraceae bacterium | reverse complement strand
TGAAATACTTGATACCAGTCTCCATGTATTCATCCGCCTTCTGGCGCATGGGGACAATGAGGTAGAGCGAATAGGAGGAAAGCTCAATGGCCACGTAAATGGTCAGCAGTTCGACGGCGCTCACAAGCATCATCATGGCCATGGTGCAGATGGACAGAAAGAAATAAAACTCCGCGTGCTGACGCTCTTGAATTCCTTGGAGCTCACTACACGAAAAGATTACCCAAAATGTGCCCATGGCAATCAAGAGTTTGAAAAGCTGACTGTAGAGATCGACCCGGTATGCGTCGAAAAAAAGCATGCCCTCCTGGCGCGCGGAAAGCACGGTGACCAGCAGACCGATGCCGGAGAGTGCCAGCGCCCAAACATGGAGCCGTTTAGTCTCTTGCCTCCTGCTGAGGGATGCGCAGAAGAACACCGCTGCCATCAAGATGTAAGAAAGTTCGGGAGCGAAAAGGACCCATTGCTTCATCGTCGGTTTTTCCCTTCACTAAACGGACAGGCTTACCACAAAGGGGATCACGGCACTTTGAATCACATCCAGCATCACGCGAGGGAACATTCCGAAAAACAAAATGGTTCCCACCAGAATGATCCTCGGGGTGGCGAGAGCAAGGGGAACATCCGGGATGTGCTCCCATCTTTCATTCTTCTCGCCGTAAAAGGTCTTCTGAACTACTCGAAGCATGAAAAGGGCGCTGATGACAAGGCCGCCCACTGCCAGAATGCCCCGTATCGGATATGTTTTCACCGCTGAGATGAACACAAGCAGTTCTGCCCAGAAACTTGCCATGAAAGGCACACCGATGCCAGCGAAGGCGGCGATGATGAAGAATGCGGAGGCTACGGGCATCGTCTTGGATAGTCCACCAAGCTCTGGGATGATCTTGGTGTGGGTTCTGTCATAGATGTAACCCACCGATGAGAAGAGGAGGGCTGTCATGACGCCGTGGGCGAACATCTGGAATACGGCCCCGTTGATGCCGTTCACTGTCATGGTGGAGAGGCCCAGCCCGACAATCCCCATGTGGGAGACGCTCGAGTAGCCGATGACGTATTTGAGGTCTGTCTGGGCGAGGCCCACGAAGGCCCCGTAGACTATCCCGATGGTAGCCAGGAGCGCCATGAGTTCGGCCCAGTAGTTGAGCCCTTCGGGACAGAGGGTCATGCCGAGGCGAAGGATACCATAGGCCCCTAGCTTCATGAGCACTCCCGCGTGTATCATGCTTACGGCCGTGGGTGCCGCCACATGGCCCACGGGAGACCATGTGTGGAACGGCCACACACCCGCGAGGATGCCGAAACCGATGTAAAGCATGATGAAAGCGATTCTCTGCACCTGGGGCGAAAATCCAATGCGCTGCAGCTCAAAGAGGTCGAAAGTGCCTGACCCGCCCTGCACCCACAGATAAATGATGCCCGGCAGGATGAGGGCGCTGCCTGCAAGGAGGTACAGGGTGAGCTTCATGCCGCCGTATTCCTTGCGGGTGCCTCCCCAGATGGCAATAAGCGGGTACATGGGGAAAAGGGAGACGTCGTACCACACGAAGATCCAGAAAAGGTCCATGGACATGAAGACGCCGTAGACTCCGGCAACGAGCAGGAACGTGAAGGCGAAGAATTCCTTCACCCGCACCTGGAGTTCCCACATGGTCAACACGCCGGTGAACAGCACCACAGCGGTCAGGAGCAGCATGGGTGCGTTGATGCCGTCCAGGGCATTGAACCAGTAGATTCCGAGACTCTTGACCCAGAGGTAACGCTCGACAAATTGCAGGCCACCCTTGTGGGGATCATACGCCACATAGGCGTAGATGCTGAGTGCGAGCCCTATAGCGGAAAAGGCGAGACTCACCTGTTTGACGAGTTTTTGACGGTCATCCGGGATGAAGAGGATGACCACCATGCCGACAATGGTGGACATCAAGATTGCGGTAAGGATTGGAAAAGAGGCCAGTTCCATCGAAGTCATAAGCAAACCCGTCCATTATTCATGTGAACACGTTTGAAGCCCCGGTTTCCGCCCTCTTACCCTAAAGCCCGTTCGGCGCCTCGGTGGTTGAGGCGACGGACGCTGGGTGGCACACGGGAAGAAACCCATCATCCGTCAAGACACGAGAAAGTAAAGCACCACAAGACCCACTGCCGCGATCATCACCAGCAGGTTGTATTGGAGCATGCCTGATTGGAGAAAGCTCAGGAGGCGTCCGCCGGCAATGGTGAAAAAGCAGATGCCATCCACGCCGCCGTCGATGATGCGCCGGTCGTTCCGAGTGAAGAGGTTCGTAAAACCGCGGTAAACAACAGTGTCGAGGAACTTGCGCAGGAAATCATCCAGGTACCAACGTCGGGCGAAAAGCTCCTCCACCTTTGGAAACCATCTGAGAAACCCTTCCTGACTTGCCCCCTTCCTCCCGAACTCGACAAACGCCCACAGGATGCCTCCCACAGCCATGGACACGGCGGAGATCAAAAGGACATAGTGGCCGATGCCATGGGTTCCATGACCGGCGGCTTCGGCGCCGTGGGATGCGGTGTTCCCTACCCCATGCATGCCCGTGGACAGCAGAAAGCTTTCCAGAGAGGATTGCGAAAATCCGAGAAACAGGGTGACCGTGGCGAGGATCACGCAAGGGAGGGCCATGGACCAAAAGACATATCCATGGTGATCGCCGCCGTGATCGTCATGCCCATGGCCGTGCTCGTCCTGCGACTCGTGGGTGTGAGCGTCCGCCTTGGGAAAGAGCATGAAGAAGATGAGCCGGAAGCTGTAGTATGCCGTCATCAAAGCCCCCAATAGCCCGGCGAGAAGCCAGAACTTGTTGGAATGGCCTGCTAGAACTCCAAGGATGGCTTCCTTGCTGAAGAAGCCGGAGAAGGGGAATATACCCGAAAGGGCCAGGGCGCCAATGGTCATGCAAACCATGGGGATCGTGAGCTTTCTGCCCCCGTGCCTTCCGATAACACGAAAATCGTTCGTGTGATATTCGTGAATGAAGATGCCCGAGCAGAGGAAGAGCAGGGCTTTGAAGCCCGCATGGGTGGTCAGGTGGAAAACGCCCGCGAAATACCCACCCGCCGCAAGGGCCATCACCATGAATCCCAGTTGGCTGACCGTTGAATAGGCCCAGACCTGCTTAAGGTCATAGGTTGCCATGGCCATGGTGGAGGAAAGGAGCATGGTGATCGTCCCCAGAATGAGGGCGAGGGTCATGGCTTCCGGGGACATGGAGTAAAAGGGAAAAATGCGGCTGAACATGTAAACGCCCGCCGCGACCATGGTCGCTGAGTGGAGCAGCGCGCTGACGGGGGTAGGGCCCTCCATGGCGTCGGGCAACCAGGTGAGGAGCGGGAACTGAGCGCTCTTGCCCATGACTCCCCCGAAGATGAGCAGAGCCGATATAGTGATCAGATACTGGGGCATCACATTGGTCTGTGCGGCTTCGTTCATTCGGAGGATGCCGAGATCTCCGAATCCAAGCACGAGGATGATGAGACCAAGGAAGAAACCGATGTCTCCCAGCCGAGTCATGACAAAGGCTTTCTTGCCGGCCTGGGAAGCGCTCCACTTCTCATAATAGAAGCCGATGAGGAGATAGGACGCAAGACCCACCAACTCCCAGAAGATGAACAACTGGAGCATGCTCGGGGCAATGACCATGCTCATCATGGCCCAGGCGAACAACGACTGGAATGCATAGTAACGGCTGAACCCAGGGTCACCGGACATGTATCCGATGGAGTACACCTGAACCAGGAAGCTGATCACGGCAACGATGGTGAGCATAAGGAGGCTCAGCGGATCGAGGAGATAGCCGAAGGGAATGACGATGTCGTCGGCCAGGAGCCATGGGACCTGGTACTGCACCGGGGCCCCTGCTTGAAAAAGGGATGCCAGGAGAAACAGGGCACAGAGCAATGAAGTGGTTATGGCCCCGACGGAAATGGAAGCTGACAGTCTCTGATTGCCCCGGGTGAAGATGAGGATGGTCGCCATGGACAGGAACGGCAAGCTGGTTCCCAGGGCCGCGGCGAAAAGTATGGGATCCTTGAAAAGAGACATCATGACGGATTATCCCCTCAGTTGTTGTGCGCGCTCAATATTGACGGAATGCAACCTGCGGAAGAGCGACAGGATAATGCTCAGGCCGATAGCCGCCTCCGCGGCGGCAAGGCCCATGATGAACAGGGTGATGATTTGACCGACGGTCGGGTCTGGAGCAAGGAACCGGTTGAATGCCATGAAATTCACACTGGCCCCATTGAGCATCAACTCGACGGCGATGAGCATGCCGATGAGGTTGCGGCGCTGGAGCATCCCAAGCAGGCCCAGGCTGAACAATCCGGCTCCGATGATGAGGTAAACATTGAGCGAGTTCACGAGGTCAACCTCCGCGTAAATCCTGCAGTCACGATGGCTCCGATGATGGCCACCAGGAGCACTAGGGAGATCAATTCAAAGACGAAGTCATACTTGGTGAGAAGCATATGCCCTACGGCCGTCACCGACCAGTCCGCGCTGCGTTCGGCCGAGGCCTTCCAGTCGGTGGCCAAATTCACCCCCAGGGCTCCGGCAAAAAAGAGAAGGCTGGCACCACCGGCCATGGCGACCTTGGGAAGCTCCCTTTTGGGAACCTCAAGGTGCAGGGGCCTGGACAGCATGATGGCAAAGACAATGGCGATGGTGATGGCACCCACGTAAATCAAGAGTTGCATCAGGGCGATGAAGAAACTCCCCAAGTAGAGGTAAATTCCTGCAACCCCGGCCAATGCCAAGGCCAGGCCCAATACATTGTAGAGAATATTTCTTGGGAAAACCGCAAGGGCCGCCCCCGCGAAGGTAAGCCCCACCACGACCCAAAAGGCCATCTGTGCCAACGATTCGGTAGCCAGTGGATTCATGAAAATCCCTTCCCTGTCTCTTCGTCCAAAAGCTATGGTCCGCTCTTCTCAATCCGGGCCATGAGGTCCACGACCGAATCCCACCGGGATTCACTTTCCATCTCGTATTCTCTGGAGTACTGCAGAGTCTTGGTGGGGCAGGTCTCCACGCACAGACCGCAAAGACTGCACCGCGAAAAGTCGATGTAATAGTGGCTGGCCTTCTTGGGGCCTTTGACGTGGGACTTGATTCCCTGGACTCTGATCACGTTGGAAGGGCATGCCCTCTGACATGCCCCGCACGCGATGCACTTGTGAGAGCCCGTCTCGGCAAAGCGTCTGAATTCGATATGCCCCCTGTACTTTGGCGACATCTCGATCTGCTTGCGAGGGTATTGAACCGTCACCACCGGGCGATAAATTCTGCGCAGCGTGATCCGCATGCCCTCGACGAGACTCCAGCCCCCCTCCATGATGTCTTTCCAGTAGCCCATACGATCTCTTCCGTTCCTTCTGTTTTTCTGATCCCGGCATCGAGGGGTTCCGGCACCGGCTATTTCCGCAGCGCCCCCCGGAATGAACGCGTCCTCTTGGTGTGCCTGTCAAATGAGCTTCACAATGATGGCGGTCGCAACCAGATTGGCGAGGCTCAAAGGAATCATGACCTTCCATGACAGGTTCATGAGCTGATCGAACCGAAGCCTCGGGAAAGTCCAACGGACCCACATGATGACGAAAATGAGAATATACGTCTTGACCAGAAACCAAACGATTCCAGGAATCCCGAAGCTGAATCCGAACGGTCCCTGCCAACCCCCAAAGAAGAGACTCGTAGCAACGGCACTCACGATGAACATGTTGGTGTACTCGGCCAGGAAGAAAAGGCCGAACCGCATGCCGCTGTATTCCGTATGGAAACCCGCCACCAGCTCCGACTCGGCCTCAGGGATGTCGAACGGTGCACGGTTTGTCTCTGCAGTAGCGCAGACGAGATAGATCAATGCAGCGACCGGTTGAAGGAAGAAGAACCAAACCCGATCCTGGGCCTTCACAATTTCGGAGAACTGGAGTGAATTGACCATGATGACCACGCTCATGACGGCCAGGAGCAAGGGGATTTCATAGGCAACATTCTGAGCCACCGAACGGATGGCCCCGAGGAGGGCGTACTTGTTGTTGGAGGCCCACCCGCCCGCAAGGATGGCGAGGACCGTAAAAGTGGAAAAGGCAAAGATCAGCAATACGCCGACATTCATGTCACGGATGATGAGGTCGGGGCTGAACGGGAGAACCAGGAATCCCACCAGGACGGGCATGAACACAAGCACCGGTGCGATAGGAAACAAGCGTTTGTCTGCGGTTCGAGGTGTGATGAGTTCCTTGCCCACCAGCTTCAAGCCGTCCACAATCGTCTGCAGCAACCCGAAAGGACCCACTTCCTTGGGACCAATGCGCAGTTGGATGTGGCCGGCGACTTTCCGCTCGAGCCAGACCAGAAAAAGGGCATTGAGCTGGGAGAAGGCCAGGACGATGATGAGGCCCAAAACCAGCCGAAACCACTCAGAAGCCGCAAATGATCCCATGATTGTGATCTCCATTGAAGACATTTGGGGGCCGCTCTTGCACCCACACACACCGCTACGGTGATCCTGTCTCGAATCTACCGATCGATTTCCGGAATGACGACGTCGATGCTCCCCAATATGGAAATGGCATCGGCCACCATGGTACCGCACAGGACTTCGGTGAGGACATTGAGGTTGCCGAAGCTGGGTACCCTGATATGGCATCGGTAAGGCTGAGGGGTCCCGTCGCTCACCAGGTAATACGCCGTCAAGCCACGGGCACTTTCAAAAGCAAAGTAAACCTCTCCCTTGGGAGGTCGCAGACGTGAAGACACGGACTTGTTGATGACTGGCCCCTTCGGCATTTGGTCCAAAGCCTGCTCGATGATGCGGCAGCTCTGCTCCATTTCCTCCAGACGCACCCGGTACCTGTCCAGGGCATCGCCGTTCGTCCCAATGGGAATCTCGAAATCGAACTGGTCGTATATTTCGTATGGCTCCACCTTGCGCACGTCGAACGGGATGCCGCAGGCTCGGAGGTTTGGTCCCGTAACGCCGAACTGCCTGGCCTGTTCCGGATTGATCACACCGACGCCGCGCGTGCGATGGATGAAGATGATATTCTTGGTGACCAGGCCGTGATAATCGGGGAATCTGCTGCGCAAACGGCCCAGGAAAGACCGGGTTGCATCCACGAACTCGGTGTCCACATCCTGGCACACACCTCCGAATCGGCAATAGGAGTACGTCAGTCGGGAGCCGCTCACCCTGTCGAGGATGTCCAGGATATTCTCCCGGTCATCGAATGCATACAGAAAGGGGGTGAATCCGCCGAGGTCCATGACGTAGGTGCCAAACCAGAGCAGGTGACTGGAAATTCGATTGAGCTCGGCGCAAATAGTCCTGATATAGCGTGCCCTCACCGGGACATCGATACCGGCGAGCTTCTCCACTGCGAGCACATAGCCGTGATTGTAGAGCATCCCTGACAGGTAGTCCATGCGGCTCGTGTTCGGCATGAACTGCTTGTAGGTACGGTTCTCTCCCATTTTTTCATGGCCTCGGTGGCCATAGCCAATCACCGGGTCGGCCTTGACGATGAACTCCCCGTCCAAGTCCAGGAGAACCCGCAAGACCCCATGGGTACTCGGGTGCTGGGGACCAAGGTTCAGGGTGT
>CAZURN010000099.1:1183-3759 GCA_964623165.1 uncultured Syntrophobacteraceae bacterium | reverse complement strand
CCGGAAATGGCGCAGTTTCCCATGGCGATGCACCATTTGGGGTTTGGCATCTGGTCCCAGAGCATCTTGATGGCTGGAGCCATTTTCTTCGAGATGGTTCCAGCCACGATCATGAGGTCGGACTGGCGAGGGGACGGGCGAAAAACACCTGCGCCGAAGCGATCCAGGTCAAACCGGGACGCGCCTGCTGCCATCATCTCAATGGCGCAGCAGGCCAGACCGAAGGTCATAGGCCAAAGGGAATTCGCCCTCATCAGGTTGAGAACGTCATCCAGAAGTGCAAATTTGATCACTGGTTCTCCGGGAGCTATTTCTGGGATTGCCACTCGAACACTCCTTTGCACCAAGCGTAGACTATGGCCAGGGACAGAATGCCGACAAACAGCAAGACCCCCACGATATCCCTCAGGTGGTAACTGCCGTAAACCATGGCCACGGGAAACAGGTAGAGCACGTCGACGTCAAAGGCGAGGAATATCAAGGCGTAAATGTAATAGGCCACGGTAAACTGAATCCAGGCGCTGCCGATGGTCTGCATGCCGCTTTCATAGGTTTCTTCCCGTTGCACCCCCCGGCCCCTCTTGACAATGAGGGATGAGAGGATGAGAGGAACCACGGCGAACACCACGCCCACCAGAAGAAAGAACGCGACGGCCATGAAATCAAATAGAAGCTCTTGTGTCAGCATCTGTTGCTCCATCTTTACTCGATGGTGATGGCTCCAAACTTACAGTTCTCGATACAGATCCCACAGCGCACGCACGCATCCTCATCGATGACGTGGCATTCTTTCTTGGCGCCCAAAACAGCTCCTTCGGGGCATTTTATGCGGCAGCGCCCGCACCCGGTGCACTTGTCCAGGTCGATGACATAGGTGATCAGGGCCTTGCAGACTTTTGCGTAGCAGCGCTTTTCGTTGACGTGAGCTTCGTACTCATCACGAAAGTAACGTATGGTGCTCAAAACGGGGTTCGGAGCACTCTTGCCGAGTCCGCACAATGCCGCTTCCTTCATGCTCCTTCCGAGTTCCTCCAGTCGTTCAATATCTCCGGCCTGGCCCCTTCCCGCGCATATGTCGCTCACGATTTCATGCATACGCTTGACACCAACCCGACAGGGAACGCATTTGCCACAGGACTCTTCGGTGAGAAACGTCAGGAAGTAGCGCGCCACATCCACCATGCAGGTGTCTTCGTCCATGATGATCATGCCCCCCGAACCCATCATGGAGCCCGCTTGCTTGAGCTTTTCAAAGTCCACGGGCAGGTCGATGAGTTCTTCCGGAACACAACCGCCGGAAGGGCCTCCCGTCTGCACAGCTTTGAATCGCTTACCCCCTGGGATGCCTCCCCCTATCTCGTAGACGATTTTTCGCAGGGGTGTGCCCATGGCAACTTCAACCAGTCCACTGTTGTTTATCTTTCCGACAACTGAGAAGATCTTCGTGCCCTTGCTTCGCTCGGTACCAATGGTGGCGAACCATTTGGCACCGCGATTGAGGATGAGAGGGACGCTTGCCCAAGTCTCCACGTTGTTCAGGTTGCTGGGGCGCAGCCACAAACCTCTTTCCACGGTGTGGATATGCTTGCCCCTGGGTTCGCCGATCTTGCCCTCCAGGGAGGCCATGAGGGCTGTGGATTCTCCGCAGACAAAAGCTCCCGCCCCGCGATTGACCAGTATGTCCAAACTGAAAGAGGTGCCCAGGATGTTGTCGCCAAGGAGACCGTAGGCTTTGGCCTGCTCGATGGCCCAGTTGCAGTTCTTCACGGCGAGAGGATATTCGTAGCGGCAATAAACGTATCCCTCTTTTGCACCAATGGCGTAACCACCGATGATCATGCCTTCAAGAACTTGATGAGGATTCCCCTCCAACAGGGCCCGATCCATGTAGGCCCCAGGGTCGCCCTCGTCGGCATTGCACATGACGTACTTGATGTCCCCGCGGGCCCGCCTGCAGGACTCCCACTTGACACCAGCCGGGAAGCCCCCACCTCCTCTGCCGCGCAGGCCTGAGAGTTTCATTTCATTAATCACATCGTCCGGTGTCATCCCGGAAAGAACCCTGGCAAGGGCAGAATAACCTCCCCGGGAAATGTAGTCGTCGATGTCCGTGGACCAGTTGAGGCCTGTGTCATTGAATATGATTCTCTCCTGGCGGGCATAAAAAGGGATGTCCTTCTCGCGGATAATTCTGTTGCCCGTGGCAGGATCCACGTACAAGAGATCTTCTACCAGACCGCTCCCCAGGACGGACGTATCCACAATTTCGGTAACACGGTCTTTGCTCACGCGCTCATAGAAGATGTTTTGAGGCTCTATGACGACAATGGGTCCACGAGCGCAAAAGCCATGGCATCCTGTCAGGGTGACCATGTATTCCCCTGATGCCTGTTTATCACCGAGCGCGCTTTCGAAAATAGGAACGAGGTGGATTCCACCGCCGGAGTAACATCCGGGTCCTCCGCAGATCCTCACGCGTTTCTTGGCGGTGTCCTGCCTTTTCTTGATTTGATCTCGCAGGGTTTCCAGATCCCGAACACTGTTGAGCCGAGTCATTGTCTCTCCGTTAAGCCTCT
>CAZURN010000099.1:0-1083 GCA_964623165.1 uncultured Syntrophobacteraceae bacterium | reverse complement strand
GTTTCCAGATCCCGAACACTGTTGAGCCGAGTCATTGTCTCTCCGTTAAGCCTCTTCTTCCTTGAGTTTCTTGACCAGAGTGGAGGTCTTGCTCGGTGTCATCTCGCTATGGGTTGTTTCCCCCACCACCAAAACAGGAGCTGCAGCACAAGCTCCCACGCAGTTTACCGTCTCCAGGGTGAAGAGGAGATCCTCGCTCGTTTCGCCTGCCTTGAGGTCAAGATCCTGTTCCAGGCGCTCTATGATTCGAGGACCACCCTTGACATGACAAGCCGTGCCCGTGCAGACGTGCATGATGATTCGCCCCCGGGGTTTCAGGCTGAAAACCTTGAAAAAATTGGCAACTCCGTACACTTGGCTGACGGGCATCCGAAGGCGCTGGGCAACTCGCTGGATGCCAGCTTGAGGCAAATAGTGGTAATGGTGGTTGATGTCGAGCATAATCTGCAGGAGGGAAGCCGGCTTTGGCCCCCATTGATCGATGATCGCGTCGACGTCTTGTATGTTGAACTCCATCTGGATCCTCCAATCAACAAACTCTCGACGTGAAGAGGCTATCGCCCCCGAGGTGGCCTTTGCCCTCTCTGGCCAATTGAGAATTGCGGGGACGGTCACAAAGCAGGGAACGGTATTGCCATACACACTTCCGGACTAGCTACGTCGCGATTCAGATGTCTTTCGGACCGTGGTTTTCGACTGCTTTGTTGACGTACACGAAGAAAGTTGATCCGCGTCCGATCTGGCTTTTGACCTCAATTTTTCCCCCATGAGCACGTATGATCCTCTGCACGATGGGCAGACCTAAACCAGTCCCCTGCTGCGATCGCACTTCCTTTGCCTTGCCGCGGTAAAACTGTTCGAAGAGGAAAGGGATTTCCTTTTCGTCAAAGCCGATGCCATGGTCCTCCAATTCCAAGACAATCCATTCATCCCGTTCCTCGCCTCGAAGGTGGATTTCACTACCAACCCCGCTGTATTTGATAGCATTGGACAGAAGATTGCTGAGTGCTTCCCTGAAAGTGTCGGGATCCACATGGACAAGGGGAAGATCCTCAGGCATCTCGATAGAAATCTTTATCTGCT
>CAZURN010000098.1:0-11668 GCA_964623165.1 uncultured Syntrophobacteraceae bacterium | reverse complement strand
GGAGTCCGCACTTCGCCTATGACATAGAATTTCTGGCTTGCGGCAGTCTTGAGCATTACCGTAACCACGGGTTCCCCAATGAATTGCCTGAGTCGCGTCTGGATTTCCTCTTTCACATCCATCGTCGTGCGACCTGCCGCCTGTATATCACCAACCAGGGCGAGGGAAATCATCCCATCGTTTCGCACGACGGTCTCCCCCGAAAGCATGGGTTCCCGCCAGACACTGATCTCAAGAACATCTCCCTTGCCTATGGCGTAGTTTCCCCCGGGGGCAGCCTGCTGTTGGAGGCCCGTTGATTCGCTTGTTTGGGCGAAGCAGTTTGGCGAAATTGCTGGGAAAACCATGGAGAGCATGCAAATCACGAACAATAGGGCACGAATCCTTTTCATGACTGTCCCTCATCCAAAACAGGTTCATTTAGCAAATGAATCAGAAACACTAGATTATCACTTCCTATAAACACAAAGGCGCTCACGATGCAAAGCTTTTCTTCACACCAAGAGCGCCTTTATGTTGATTTTTCTAATCTTTCACAACCGAGGCAACCAGGAGCTTACGAACCGCCCAAGATACTACTCAAGATCTCCTCCTTCTCGTCGTCAGCACTGGCTGGAAATGCCTATTTTTTGTTCCTGCCGTATCCATATCTGTAATAGGCGTAGCTCCCACTTCCATTTCTTGGTTCGTCGTATCCGTTATAGACAACCCCGAGAAGTTTCTCCTTTTGAATCTTTCCCAAGGCTGACTTCACTGCGTCGCGAGGTGTTCTTCCATGGCGCACCACCAGAATGACGGCATCAACCTCATTGGCTATTACGGAAGCTTCAGGAGTCAACTCCAAAGGGGGGCTGTCAATGATGACGAACCGATCCGTGTACCTGTCCCTCACCTCTCGTATGAGCGATTTCATCTTGGCTGAGGAGAGCAGTTCGGAGGGAGTCACCGTGGAATTCCCTGCGGGGAGAATCGTCAGCTTTCTGACATTGGTCTTTCTCAGCAGGGTGGGCAGAGGCACATCACTGGAGAGCAATGTCGACAGCCCCTCTCTGTAAGCATGAAGTTCGAAGACCTTGTGCACAGACGGACTACGCAGGTCGGCGTCGATCAAAAGAACATGCTCTTCCAGGCTTTGACTGATGCTTGCGGCCAAGTTGCACGCCACGAAGGTTTTGCCTTCCTCCATGAGAGCACTGGTCACCAGAATGGTTCTGGGCGGCTGACCAGAAGATGGCCTCATGACCCTGGACCTGAGAAATCGGAAGCTTTCTCCGATGTGCGAGTTGGGGCTGTTGAGCACAACCAGTTCTTCCGGCCTTGTCTCAGGTTCCTCCATCAGAGGTACCAAGTCAAAGCTCTCAGTGCTCTCCTTGTCCTGCTTCGCTTTTTCCAGTGCCTCGTATATCTTGCTCATTTTCTAGATTATTCCCGAATGGAATCATTCAAGTTCGATCACGATGCGCAATGGCAAGCACTCCACCAAAACTCTGAGTTCTCTGCGCCTTTGCGGTGGAAGCCTTTTCAGCCACTTGTTTCCGCATCCGCCATGGGAATACTCACCATGACTTCCACGTCAAGAAAGCTTTCCACTTCTTCCGGGCTGTAGAAACATGGATCGAGCGCTTCCCTCAAATAGGCCAAACCACCTCCCAAGCCAAGCCCAAGAACCAGCGCCATGGCCATGACCCTCATGGAATCCGGCTTGTAGGGTCTTGGGGGCTTTATAGCAGGGTCAATAACCCTGAACTGCTCACCCTTCTTCCGCTTTTCCATTTGCTCGGCCAATTTGGCATCCAGTTTTTTCTTAAGTAAATCATCATAACGCTGCTTTACTGTTTCGTAATCGCGTAAAACCTTATTTAGTGCCATCTCCACCTGAGGTGTGGCTTCAACTCGCTCCTTATATATCTGTATTTGTTTCTCGACTTCTCTGACTTGTCTCTCATACGCTGCGATGTTGGCGTTGATGGGTACCAGCTGAAGGTTGAGCCTGTCCTGGGAGGGATCAAGAAAGCTGGCTGCCGCTCCACCGCCATCTTCCGTCCTGCCTTCTCTCTTCATGGAATCAATGCGCCGTTTCAGTGCAATGATGTCAGGGTGCTTGTCTGTATAAAGAGAACTGAGTCTCTTCAGTTCTCGTGCAAGATCGTCCAGATTCCCGCTCGTCAGTTGCTCACTTGTCATGGGAGGCTCACCGCGCCTGTTTCCTTGTGCCCTCCCTTGTTCAGGCCTCATTGCAGCCGCCAGCGCATCACGTTCCATCCGGGCCATCTGTGCTTGAGATCTGAGAAGCATGGCCTGTTGTTTCTCCTGGTCCAGGCCCCTTTGAAGGGTGAGCAACTGGTCGCGCAGTTGATTCAAAATATTCACATTGGAATCGAGTTGATCCGGCAGCGTTCCCATGTGTTCTTTTTTGAACGCCTCCAATTCCTTTTCGCGAACCTCCAGTTCACCCCTGATTGTGGCAGCCTCCTTCTCAAGGAAGTCTGTAGTGCTGATGGCGATCTCTTCGCGTGCATTCAGGTTTTCCTCAATGAACCTGGATGCAATGGCATTGGTCATGGGGGCCACAATCTCAGGGTTGCTCCACTCGAAGGAGATCTCAAATGCAAGGCTTTGCTCCCTTCCAGGGCTCCCTCCCCCTGGAGTGCCGGAACGCATCGTCACCTGCAGATTCTTCCTCAGCTGATCCACCAGGTTCATGATTAAGACTGGTTCCCTGCCTCTATTTTGTGGATCGGAAGTGCTCGACGTATCACGACCAGCAATAACACTTCGAATCTTCTGGATCAATCCACCTTCGTGTCCATTGGACCGTGTCTGAGCAAGTTTGAAGTCCTCGATAATCTTTTCAAGGTTTGTACGACTGTGAATCTGCTGTGTGATGGTGCGCAATCGGCCTTCGACTCCTTCCGTGACCGTAGACCTCACAAAAGAATCTGGAATGCTCTGCGGCTCGAGGAGGATGAGAGTCGATGCCCTGTATGTCTTGGGACTGATCCAGAGAAATCCCACCCCCCCAAGTACTGACAGGATCAAGGGGATAATGATCCACCATTTGCGCCGCAACCCTAAGTTAATGTAAGGTGCTATGTCAAACTTCGGAGTCTGCATTCTCTCTTCTCTCTCCGTTTCTGTTTACCCTGTTCACTATGCACCTCTGCAGCGCCCCGGTCACAAAATCCAACGTGCAATATCCCGGCCGTGTTCCTATGCATCCCAAGCAGGAAAACACCATGGCAGCTGCTCCGACAAATCAGCTCAATCGGAAGTGATCCATGTAAAGGACAATCCTTTTCTTAGGATAACCCATGAAGACCAGAAGGCGATAGATTCTTTTGAGATCAAGCCTTCGCTGCGTTCCCGAAGTGACCAAAGTCTCAAATGGGATAACGACCGTATTCTGGCCCGGCTTCAGATTAAATATTTTATTATATCGGTCTTCATAGTTGGGGAAACCGGCCGTGTCATCCATTCTGACGGTGATCTGTATTGCTTCCTCCTCAGTGTTGAAAACGTCGAAGGCGAGCTGTTTGAAACCCCTCCAGTCGTTGTCTTCAAGCATGGGAGACAAACCGGGGAAATCCGAAGGGAACAGCTCAAGTTTCAATGAGCTTGTTCCCCGCGTGGCGTGTTCCTCCGATAGTGAGAAGAGCGTGTGGCACTTCCAGTGGAACCGGTCCAACTCCCCATCCGATTCGAAATCGAAAAGCACTCTATCCTGGGGAACACTTGAACGGCAGCTGAGCAAGATGGAAATCAAGACGCAGATAAAAACCAACCCGGCTACCCTAAACGGATCGAAAGGACCAGTATCTTTCCAACATGTGGACAGGCTATCCATCTATTGCGAGTATCTTCCGTAGGGCTAACGAAAATCGATCATCACGATCTCTGGTCTTGTAAAGAGCCGAAAGGACATGTGACTAGTGCCAATGCCCCGACTCACGAACATTCTCTTTCGGCCCGCCTCAAAGAACCCATGGTTGTAACGCGCGTTCTTCTCGTATCCGATTGCCTCCCACAGCTTTGATGGCAATGGGATCTGCCCACCGTGGGTGTCGCCTGCCAGAAGGAGCACCTTATCCTCTTCACCGAACAGATCGAAACCAAGGGGGCTGTGGCTGAGCACGATGGCTGGCAAATTCTCTTGAATCGGCAACCGGTTTGTGTCCTGTGGAAATGGGCGCAATGCAACTTCGTCCATGCCACCGATCCAGAGAACTCCATTGTCAAGTTCGACCCGTTCCCACGAGTTTCGCAAAAATTTGACCCGGTGCCTTTGAGTTGGTTTCGCGGTCCCATCTTCATGGCAAAAGCCGCAGCTTTTCCGTGGCCGACTGTAGTCATAGTCCCCCATCACCGCCCAGACGCCGTATCTCGCCTTCAACTTTGAAAGAAAGTCCAGTGCGGCTTCATAGTCACCACCCCATTTGACGTAGTCACCGGTAAGGAACAACAAGTCCGGCTCTATTTCATCCAGAATCCCCAGAACCCTAACTTCCAGCCCGCATAACGGGCTCAGGTGCAGATCCGAAATTTGAACCACTCGTTTCCCGCCCAGAATCGCCTTGAATGCGGGATCCTCAATGGTGATGTGCTGGATCCCGATACTGTATGGTTCAATCAGAAACCCATATCCTATGGATCCGAAAACCAATAGAGCAGCAATGCCGAATAACACCTTTTGGGGCAGTGAAATCCGAAAGCCTTGCATTACCCACAACAAGAAAAAGTCCCAGCCACTTGAAGAAGAGTTCTGGATGGCTTAAGCTGCCGCACACGCTGCTTTAACCATCTTCACAAATTCAGCATAATCATTGTGCTGGAACCATCCCCTCAGGCGCCCATATGCGTGAGAGAGAAACCACATGATGGACTGCCCTATGGCAAACAGTGCAAGAAATCCAGCGAGACTCAGTGATCCCTTGAGGCCAAGCAATGCCGGTGCACTCTCCACCACTGCGAACTGGACCACATATGTGAAAAGTGAGGTCCGGCCTGAAATTGACAAAAGCCAGACGAATCGATCATAGCAGCCAGAAACGTCGATCCGGTGCAGAAGGATGGAAAACACCCAAAGGAGCACTGCCAGATAACCCGGCAACAACGAAGTTGTTTGACCTGGATAGATTGCCAGAAAAATACTAGGGCTCCAGACTTCTCCGAAGGCAACTCTAAGCACCTTGTAGCAAGCTGTGAGAAACAAGCCAGTGAATGCAAGCGCTAATGCGGCCTTATTCAATTTAGGGATCAGAGCGCTGGTTTTGACCGTGCCTTGCCTTACTTGCGCCAAGGCCTGTCCAACGAAAGAACCGGACAGGAAGATCGCCAGCCATGGAATCAAAGGAAACCAAAAGTACCTGGGCAATCCTAAACCACCAAATATCGCCTCCTTGAGGACCATGAGTTGAGCCTCAGGTGGAATTACCAACGCCCTGATAAGCACAGTCGACACTAGCATGGCAGCGATGGTTGCGGCTCTTATCAGAGAACCCAGGCACACGATGAACACGGGTGCCACAAGTATGCATACCCCGATGGTGTCGGTAATGGGAAAATCAAGAAGAAGGCTCAAGAGGAATGTGTGAAAATCCGGTACACCCCCATGCCCAACAGCACGGAAAGGGTAACTGAGCAAGTTAATGGCCGGATGGGCAGCCAGAATCAGAAATAGTGCACGCGCGGCATATCGCCGGTAGACCACGCCGCGATCAACACTGCTAAAAAGAAAATAGCTGTACATCATGCCGGAAATGGACACGAACGCGACGGCTGCGAGATAGGTCACACCCCAGAGAAGCATGTCCAGAAAAGGGGGGATGGTTTTCATGTCGGCGCTGAGATACGAATGCTGGAGGATCACCAACATCATTGCGAATCCACGAAGAGCATCGATCGAGAGGATGCGATTACCTTTGCGCGGAAGTGTGGATGGCATCATTTGCATTCCGCCGCCTTGATGGTTTTGGAATCAGTGATCGTGGAAGGTGTCGAAGAAGGTCCTGACAACCAGGCGTGTCCTTCCCGTATCCGGAGGATTTGGAAGCATTCAGCACAACGAGAATGCAACAACCTTTTTACGTTACCAAAACTCCCGGCTTCGTCCATCGCGACCGTTGAGTAAAGGCACAAAACCCTATGTTACCAAAGATCGGTAAACTAGCCCTTTGGGGTGCTCGGATTGGGCACAGGGAGTCATGACACTCTCCCATGGACCCTCTATAAAGGGGCAATCAGGCTGACTTCATGCCGATCAAACATGACATATTTTCTTCACCGCTGAGGCGTCCAGGTAGTGTCCTGTTTGCCGACCAAGAAGCGTCCCCATCCAAGGGATTGCGCCAACAGGGTAATCATGAAGACTTTGCAGAGACTGACAAGTCTACCATCCAGGAATCCAAACACCCCAGCCAAAGCCATCACTATGATCAGGGCATACGGCAAGAGAAGCAACCCATGGAACAGTGAAGTCCCGCAGAGTGACAGGCAGATCAGAAAAGCTCCCAAAAAAAAGAATGGCACCAGGAATCGCAGCAACTTGTGGGACATGAGGAAAAATGAGAAAGTCCCGTGGTCAAAGGGGTTCAAGACTTCCAGGTTCCTCATGATGGCCCCCAGAGTGCGGTTGGTGATACGAACCTGGCGGCGAAACTCCTTGAGTTCGTCTTTGGCCGGTTCTTCGTAACAATAGACCTCGGGATCGAGAACGACCCTCTTCTTCCTGGATACAACTCGAAGAGGGATGACGAAGTCATTGATATCCCTGTGCTCGAGAGGTTCATACAATTCCTTGCGCAACGCGAACACGGCGCCATCAGCCCCCACACAGGAAGAAACCAGGCTTTCCCACTGCTTGGTCAGCTTTTCTAGGCGGGCGTACGCTCCCGTGGCTTCCCCGTCATCTTCCGGACCGGCGTACCTCGTCCAACCAGTAACGAGCCCCACATGTGGGTCGGAAAAATTCCTTATAATCCTCGACAGGATGTTCGGGGGAAACATGGAGTTTGCGTCCGTAAAGAGGATGATATCGCCCGCGGCCTCTGGAACGACACGGTTGAGACATGCCGTCTTTCCGGATCTTTCAGGAAATGCCCGCAGAACCAATCTTGGATCATGGAACTCGGATACGATCTCATTCGTCCTGTCAGTTGAACCATCGGAGCTTACGACAATTTCCAGCAATTCCTCTGGGTACTGAATCGATAAAGTGTTTCTTAACTTCTCCTCAATGATCTGCTCTTCATTGAATACTGAAACAATCACACTCACACGAGGTTTGACATCCCCCTTGATCCATGGATTGGGGAAAACGCGAGACATGACATAAACAATCAAGGGGTAAACCACATACGGATAACCTGATAAGAACAAGAGCAGAAGAGCCGTCCCTCTCATATTCCGCAAGCCTTCCTTCTTTCCACGTAGTGATCGAACCACGCCTGGAACACCACCATGGACCAGATGAGGCTATCGTGGATCTCCTTTCGGCCGAAGTGCTCATCGAGCACCGTCCGCACGGTCTTGACATTGAACAGTCCATGTTTGCCGAGATTCTCATCGGACAACATGTCGAGAACGTAACGCTTCAAATCGTTTTTCAACCACTGGGTCATGGGACCCACAAAGCCCTGTTTCCTATGCGCTATGACCTCGCGGGGCAAGAGGTCCTTCACCGCCCTCTTAAGAAGGTACTTCTTCTTCAACCACTTCATCTTTACAGAGGCAGGAATCGTGGCACAGAACTCGACCAGCTTGTGGTCAAGGAAAGGAACTCTTACCTCTAGGGCGTGGAGCATGCTCATCCTGTCCGTCACAGCCAGGATATCTTCAGGCAAGTAGGTCTTGATGTCGCAATAGAAGGCTCGGTCCAGGGAATCCGCATCTCCGGAGACATTGGGGGAATTGAAGTGGGAACATACGATGTCCCTGCAGGCCTTGAAGTGTTGGTCGTACCTCGCGGAATCCGCAAAAAGAGATCCCTGAACCCTGGCATTCATCTTCGATACGAAGCCGAAATAGCAGAGGTCCGGAGGCAATGACCCGGACCGGACAAAACGCTTCATGTGGTTTACCGTGTAATGTCCATCCGCCCGTTCCGGGAGGCCTTCGACAAATGACCGAAGAAGATTCTTCGCGGACCCCAGGGGCAGGCTTCTGTATTGCCTGCTCAAACCGAACCCCAGGTAGCGTTCATAGCCGGCAAAGACCTCGTCGCCACCCAGTCCGGACAGGGCCACGGTCACATTCTCTCTGGCAGTCTTGCAGACGTAGAACGAGGGTATCGCGGAATCATCCGCGAAAGGCTCGTCGAACGCCCCGACGATCTTTTCAATGAGACCGTCAGCTCGAGGAAAGACTTCATATTCCTTGTGACTGGTGCCGTACCGCTCCGCCACAAGCTTTGCATATCCCCGTTCGTCCAGGTATCCGCCGACGTCTCCTCCAAAACCCATGCAAAAGGTATTTGCGGGCGAGTTGGAACTGCCGCTCATGAGAGCGACCACCGTGCTCGAATCGATACCGCCGCTGAGAAAGGCACCCAATGGCACTTCACTCACCAGGCGTATTCGAACCGCCTCCTGCAAGCGGTCGAGCAAACCCCGAATGAAATGCTTTTCATCCTTGCTCCGGTCCGGATTAAAATGCAAATCCCAGTACTTCTTGAGACGAATCTCCCCGTTCTTCAATGTCAATGTATGCCCGGGGAGCAGTTTCCGAATGTTCTGAAATATAGTCATATCCTCAGGGATATAAGACAGGGCAAAATAGGAGGTGAGAGCGATCTCATCCATCTGTCGCGGAAAGCCATCGTCAGCAAGAATGGCCTTCATCTCCGAGGCAAAGCAGAATTTCCCATTGTGTTCCGCATAGAAGAGCGGCTTCACGCCGAACCTGTCACGAGCGAGAAAGAGCGTTCTCTCCTTGGAATCCCAAACGGCAAAGGCAAACATCCCCCGCAAATGTTCCACGCAAGACTCCCCCCACTGTTCATAAGCGTGGAGGATCGTCTCCGTGTCACTTCGGGTGGCAAACTGGTGCCCACGCGAAATGAGATCTTCCCTCAAGTCCTGGAAATTGTATATTTCTCCGTTGAAGACCACGCACTTGGAGCCATCTTCATTGAATATAGGCTGATGCCCGCCTTCCAGATCGATGATGCTCAGCCGCCGGTGCCCCAACCCAATATGATCACCGAGAAAGTAGCCCGCGTCGTCGGGACCGCGATGCCTCATGGTGCTGGTTGCCCTCTCCAACAAATCCCTGCTGATGCTTGGCGATACTATTCCAAAAATCCCGCACATGCTTCGCTCTTTCCGGTTGGACTCTTGCCTTTTAGGCATCCCAAAGGGAAGGTTGGTCACGGATAACGTGGAAGGCAATCAGTCAGAACCCAGGGATCGTTTAGAGCAGATCAATCCCCATTCCATCCACATACAGCAGGTCTGCCAGCTCGCACTGAATCTGGATCAGCAGGGGCATGTTCATCACCCACTTTTGCCTAACTGCCTGCCGCAATCGCCGGAGACCGCTGGAGGCAATCCTTGGAAGCAGTATCTGCCCGAGTGCCCTGAGTGATGTTCTCCACACGATGCCGTGGGTCAGTGCCTTAATTAGATGCACCAGTGCCATGGTGCGTTCCGTTTCGGCTGTCTGGAGAGCCAGGAAAGAATGCCACTCCCCCAACTGACGGCGCATTCGAGTCCCGTAGCGTTCTGCCATCTCAGGGTCCGACGAGCGGATCTTCTCCTGGACGGCAATCCACACGAGCACGTGTTGGCGCATGTTCTTCATGTCCGACAACTGCCCAGGGTGCCGTCTGTAGCGAAGCAATGGCATATCGATGTAGGCGATTTCCGCAATGCGGCTTAACCGGATGAAGAAATCCCAGTCCTCACAATTAGGCAGTGTGGGGTCCAGGACTCCAACAGCATCGATGATAGACCTGCGAACCATCACCGTCGGCGGATGAATGAAGTTCCCCCAAACGAGTTTTTCATAGATAGCCCCTGCAAAAACCTCGACACTGCGAATGTCGCGGGAGAACCAATCTCGCATCAGAGGGGAGTAGCTCTCGCTGGAACCGTAGATCTCCTCCGGTGTCGACTTGTCCAGGGCACCGTAATACTGCCTGGCGTAGCAATCCGCAATGATTCCATCGCCATTGAATGCCGAGAACTCACTGGAGACGAGGCCGATATGATCATGTGCGGCGAGGTACTCGGCTTGAAGCGCAATTCGATAAGGCTCGCAGACATCGTCGGCATCGAGCCAGGCAACAAATTCGCCCCTGGCTTCCCGGTGGCCGGTATTGCGGGCCGCTGCCAGCCCGGCATTCCGTTGATAAACGTAGCGAACACGATCACCAAATCGCTTCACCACGAGAGCCGTGTCGTCGGTCGAACCATCGTCAACCAACACAACCTCCAACTCAGGATAGCCTTGCCCCATGACGCTCTCGAGGCATTCATCAAGGGTCGCTGCTGCGTTATACGCTGGGATGACGACACTGACCAGTGGTGTCCTCATTAGGCAAAAATCTCCTCAAAAAGAGTTGTCAATCGCTAAGATGGGGTGATTGTCAGCATTCCCAGCCAACAATCGAAAGAAAGCACACAGAATATCAGAAGCCAAGAATGCACACTCTACTCCCAAAGTCACTCAGATCTTGTCCTTTATCAGCTCGGCCCACAACCTGTATCCATCACCGTTGGGATGAACACCGTCCATTGACAATTCCTTGCGGAGTCCCCCTTTTTCATCAACAAAATACTTGTGTAGGTCCAAAAAATCACACCGACCACTCTCACAAATCGACTTGATCTCTTTATTTAACGAGGTAATTCTTTCATTAGTTCCTTTAAATGAAGAATCCACTGGAAAAATACTCTGTACATATACCTTTTCACTCTTAAGAAGAGAAAAAATTTTGCGAAAGTTGTCAATAATCATTTTGTCATCACGAAAGCCTATATCATTAAAACCAATCAACAAAAAAACTTTCTCCACATTAAGATTATTTATGTTGGATTCAATTCTGTGCAATAGTCCGAATGTAGTATCAGATGGAATCCCTCTGTTTAGCAGGTCTTTATTGTCAAAATATTCATTTACAATGAAGTTTTTTGTAATACTATCTCCAACAAACACAATAGCTCTATCTTGATTTCCTTTTCTGTTAAGCCAAGCGTATTCATGCATTAGGCTCAGGTATCCAGAATCTGAAATTATATTGTCCTCTAGCCCAAATACTAGCCTATTATAATAGTACTTAAACTCCTTATTTCTATGGAACAAAAAATAGTATACATTAGAATATAATAGTATTAATATAACAAGGTACGGAATAAATCTTTTAGTTTGATTTAATGAATCTTTTTGAAACATTGTTTAATATGGAATGCCATACTTGGCTGATTAATATTATTAAGCAAACAAAAAGTATAAATTCTATTGAAATCGGCAATTGATGTGAATCACTTATGATGGGGTTGTACCTAACCAACAATGCACCATGCAACAGGAACATCTCATAAGAAATTCCACCTATAAACACAAGAAAATAATTATAATATTTGATATTATTAATATAATAAAATATAAGTATTAAGAAAATACTAAAGAATACAGCCCCCACTTCATTGATCCCCTTTATCATAATCGTGTA
>CAZURN010000097.1:0-11954 GCA_964623165.1 uncultured Syntrophobacteraceae bacterium | reverse complement strand
CGATAGGATCGTCTACCACCAGTCCCAGGGAGAGAATGAGGGCGAACAGGGTCACACGGTTGATGGTGTATCCCAGGAGGAAATTGAGGAGGAGCGTGAAGCTGAAGGTCACCGGAACGGCTAGGGCAATGATGAGGCCCTCTCTCCAGCCCAGCGAATAGGCAAGGAGGATCACGACGATGATGATGGCCACCACCAGTGCCTCCACGAGTTCGTTGACCTTCTCGTCAGCGGTCTTGCCCTGGTTTCTGGTGACCCGCATGTGAACGCCATCCGGCAGAATCTCTCCCGCAAACCGTTGAGCCTCCTTCCAGACCTCCTCCGACACCCAGACCGCATTGGTCCCCTTCCTCTTGGCCACGGCTATGGTTACGGCCGGATAGTCCCGAAACCGTTCCATGCCGGGTGGAAATGCCCCTGCCTCTGCCGCCGGATCCATTTTTGAATAGGCCTTCTCCCCGAACATGATCCGAGTGATCGTTTCTGGCAGGGCAGGTCCATCCTGCACGGAGGCGACCTCTCTCAAGTATACGGGGCGACCATCGTTGACTCCGACCACGAGGTTTTCCACCTCGACTGCGGTCTTGAGGAATCGGCCCGCGTCAAGCTCGACTTCTAGATTGTTGTGAACCATGCTTCCCGCCGGCTTTGATGCATTGGCAGCTTCAAGAACCCTGTGCAGGTCATCGAGGGAGACTCCCTTTCCCGCCATGGCCTGTGGGGAGAGATGCACGCTGATCTGCCTCGGTCTTCCTCCGGATATGTATGTGCGGCCTGCATTTTTGACACTCTGGAGCCGGATTTCGAGTTCCTCGGCCATCCGGCGCAAAGCGTAGTCGTCATAACGCGCGCTGGTGAGGGTAAGGGTCACAATGGGCACATCGTCGATTTCTACGGGTTTCACCACCCAGCCTGTGACTCCGGGCGGAACCTGATCGATGTTCGCCTGGATCTTGTTGTGGAGCTTTACAAAGCTTCGCTCACGGTCCTCTCCGACATAGAAGCGAACAGTGACAACCGCCTGGGACGGGTAACTCGTGGAATAGACGTATTCCACGCCGTCGATCTGATAGAGAAGCTTTTCGAGGCGGGTGGACACCTGGCGCTCCACTTCCCTGGCGGAAGCCCCAGGCATCTGGATCATGATGTCGGCAATGGGGACGATGATCTGGGGATCTTCCTCTCGGGGAGTCACCCAGAGAGCTGCGATGCCAGCGATCAGGCTGATGAGAATGAGCAGCACGGAGAGATTTCCACCCAGGAACGCCGTGACGATGCGGTTCATCCAGTGGTGGGTGTTTTCAGGCTGCTGGGTCATGGGATTTCTTCTGTTTAGGGGGCCACGACTTCTTCGTTCTCCCTCAGACCGGAGAGCACCTCCACTACGTCCTTGTGTACCTTCCCGAGGGTGACAAAGCGGCGCAAGGCATGGCCATCGGGACCCACCACATCGACGAGATGGAGTTGCCCCACCTCCCGAACCGCTCTTGCAGGCACCACGAGGGCCTCGTACTGCCCATGGACCACCCTCAGTCTGGCGAAGAGACCGCTCACCAGTCGCGAATCCGGAGGAAGACCCACCTTGACAAGGACTGTGCGTGTCTGGGGATCAGACTTGGGAACGATTTCAAGCAGCCTGCCCGGGAAAGTCCTGTCCAGTGCATCCACGTGGACCTCCACTTCCTGGACCGCTTTCAAGGACCCCACCAGGGATTCGGCCACATGGGCATGGATCTCCGGGTGTGAAACGGTTTCAATGATGAAAATGGGTCGTCCGGGGCCAGCCATGTCCCCGACGTCCAATAGTTTCCGCGTGACCCGACCAGAAAAGGGAGCCTGGATTACCGCGTGGCTCAACATGACCTTGGCTTCCAGCAGGGCCGCCTCCATCTGTCCCTTTTGAGCCATGAGCCTTTCCAGATCCGCCTCGGCGGCCTCGATCTCGCGGCGGGCTGTGCTGACTCGCGCTTCCGCCACATTCCGCTGAGTTTTCACCTGTTCAAGCTGCTGGCCCGTCGTGGCTTGGTTGCGGTAAAGCTCCAGATACCGCCTGTAGTCGGAATCGCTCCTGCTGCTTTCCGCGAGGGCCGCTGTGAGTTGTGCCTTTGCCGCTCCCAACCTGGCCTGGGCTGAGTCAATCCCTCTCTTGGTGCCCGTCACTTGCTGTTCTGCCTGCTGGAACCGGGAGCGCAGATCCCTGGCGTCGAGGCGGGCGAGCACCGTGGCCTTCTCCTGGCCGGCCTCCAGGCCGGTGACGAGGTCTCCCTCTTTCACGAGGATCTCTCTCACCTGGGCCATGATACGGCTGGAAACCTCGGCCTCAGTTTGAGCCTGCACGGTCCCGGCCTGCTCCACCACAAGGGGAAACGTGCGGAGCTGCACCTTCTGCGTGATGTACCGGGAAGGGGGAGGTTTGACTGCTGGAGAAGCAGGCTGGACCTTCTCGACGAATCCACCGGCGAGCCACATCATGAGGACCACGAGAAGGCCAATAACCAGCCCTCCTTTCAGTAGTTCGCGTCTAAATGGTGAACTTGCAGAAAGTGGAGCGGATTGGCTCATGGCAACCTTCATGGCGGTTCTCGAATTGTTTGTGAACACTGGGTCTGGGTCCAATGAAATCGGGTTCAGAGAATACCAGCGGCGAAGTCCCCCAATGACTGCCTCAAAAGGGCCCGGGTGATGCTTCCTTCGAAAAGGGCGGCAGTGTATGCCGCTTCAGCCTGGGTCCATGCGAGCTGGGCCTGAAGGAGGGAATCCACTCCGGCGGTTTCGGCCCGGTACTGGTGCCTGACTTCCTCCAGGGCCTTGAATGCCCAGTTTCGTCGTGCCTGCTGGACCTGAATCTTTTCGGAGGCTTCCTCGAGAGCCAGAGCGGCCTGGCGCACTTCCAGCGCGATGTCCAGTTCAATCTGCCCACCCCTGGCCTGCATTTCCTTGAGGCGGGCCTTGGCCTCATTCAGTCTTGCCAGGGTGAGGCCACCTTCAAACAAGGGCAGGGAGGCATGGATGCCCACGAGCCAGCTGTCGGACTGTTTCCCCAGGTCTTCAGAATCCCACTGGATTTGCCCGGATGCGGAGAGTTTCGGTAGGAAAG
The DNA here is from genome assembly GCA_964623165.1 of uncultured Syntrophobacteraceae bacterium. Lineage (GTDB taxonomy): Bacteria > Desulfobacterota > Syntrophobacteria > Syntrophobacterales > Syntrophobacteraceae > JAAYUJ01. The sequence goes on along the minus strand of CAZURN010000097.1, from coordinate 8,857 downwards.
CCCCCTGGGCCGACTTCACTCTCTGGAATGCCGCCTCGACCATGGCCCGGGCTGCGGCCACCTCCGGGCGTTTCTCAAGGGCTTGGTGGACCAGGGAATCCTGATCCGCACGCAATACAGGTTCTGCGGTCGCAGCTGCGGAGAAGTCCCGAGGATCGGGAAGTTCCTCGGATCCGATGGGCCTGGCCACGAGCCGCTCCAAGGCTGCCTGTAGCCTCCTGGCATTGCTCCTGGCGGAAACCAAATTCCCCTGCATTTCAGAGGTTCGGGCCTTGAGCCGTGCCAGATCCCCCGGGAGTGCCATTTCAACGCGGAACCGTGCTTCCCCAAGGCTTTCGTCGGTCTTGGCCGCTTCGAGGGCTTCCTCTGCCACGGAGATGAAGGTCAAAGCCTGCAACCATCGGTAGTAGGTCTCGACCACCTTCGCCACAAGTCGGTTCCGGGCTGACATGAGTTCGGCTTCCAGGGAACGGCGACCGCTGATGGCTGCTCCTCGTTCGTGCCACCGGCTTCCTCCCTCGAAAAGGCTTAATTCCCCCTGAATGCGGGAGGAGAAGTTCTGTTGGCTGCCCGGATCGTTGAAATTCACGGTGGGCTGTAGTCGCCGCTGGTTGATCATGTACATCAGGGCGTATACCGGGTTGTCCGTTGCGCTGAATTCCTCCGCGAGGAGGATCCGCGGATAGAATGCCGCCTCCACCTGCTTGATCTGTTCCGAGGCAGCTCCGATTCGATGCTGGATTTGTTCGAGTTCCGGACTTGCCTTGATGGCTTCTTCCACGGCCTTTCCGAGAGTGAGCCGAGGCGATGCGGGAACCGGGTCTTCCTTCATGGCGGTTGGCCCCTGGAACTCAACCGGATGATGGGACGGCGCCTCCTGGGGCTGGAAAAGGCCTGGCGGTCTCGCACACCCAAAGAGTGCGAGCGAAAGCAGCAGAGCAGGGATCACCGCTTTTGGAGTGACCTGTTCATTGGGGCGATACCGGAAAAGACTCGCGATCATATCCCCTTTCCTAAATACGCATAGGGTCTGGTATCTGGTGCGGCATACCCTGGCACCTGTTGATCAGGGACAGCCCAAGCCCCGCATGAGCCACAGTCTTACCTGCATACCAGAGTAATGTCAAAAAATCCACTGGATGGATTTCACGCTCGCTTCGCAGGCCCTTGACGCCAGATGGATGGGTTCATTGGTGTGTCGTGTGGAGCGGATGGAACCGCAACCATGAGGCAGGGAGTGGTGGTTTCCATGGTGGTGGCAACGCAGTCGCCTTAGCAGCCCGGCTCTTGCCATCATTTGGAATTGCGCTTTCCTTTGGTTCATGGTCGAGGTAGAAGAAAAATTTATAACATGGTATTTGAAAAAAGACTTGGTTGTCACGGTCACCCATACACATGCGACAGAATTTCCTGTCAGGAGAGGTATGCGAGGAGGAGAGCGAAGATGGCGACTCAGGTGAGCGTTTCCCATGAAATCGCTTCGGAGATCATGAAGACTGAAGGCAAGCATTCCGTCTTTGAGGACGCGGTGAGACGGATGCCCATTCCCATATGTTCTGTGTTCGTGGGCAAGGATGGGCAGATCACGCCTGCCCGGTTCAAGGAAACCGGCACACCTCTGCCGGTCAAGGATCCTGAGGGACTGGAACGGGTGTTTCCCCGCACCACTGCCAAGAACAGGAACGTGATCCTGGAAGCTGTCCCTGGGGACTTTCCATCCCCGGTGAAGGGAAAGCGAGTGGCGGTCCTCTTCTCGGGGGGGCCGGCGGCTGGCGGGCACAATGTGCTGGCCGGGCTCAAGGCGGCCCTGGGCAAGGACAACGTGTTGCTTGGCATCCGACGAGGCCCCAAAGGGCTCATCAACGGGGATGTCTTCGAGATTTCGTGCGGCAAGGTGCAGGCAATTTTGAACACGGGAGGCTTTGATTTCCTGGGCACGGACCGCACGAAGATCAAGACGCCGGACCAGTTCAGCAAAGTCAAGGAAACCGTCGTCAAGAACCGCCTCGACGGGCTTGTGATCGTCGGTGGAGACGATTCCAACACCAATGCCGCCTTCATTGCCGAGTACCTTGAAGGGGAGGGGGTTTCCTGCAGTGTCATCGGCATACCCAAGACCATCGATGGGGATATGGCCGTAGGCCATTACCTTCCCATCAGTTTCGGATTCGACACGGCGACCAAGATCTACTCCGAGCTCGTGGGCAACCTCACCCAGGATGCCGCCTCGGCCGTCAAGTACTGGCATTTCGTGAAGCTCATGGGCCGCACGGCGAGCAAGATCACCCTTGAGGTGGCCTTGCAGACCAAACCCGCCATCGCGCTCATCTCGGAGGAGATTGCCGAGAAGAACATGTCTCTCGACGACATCGTCGATTATATCGTGCGGATCATCACGGAACGCAGGCTCAAGGGGATCAACCACGGTGTGATCCTGGTTCCGGAGGGTCTCGTGGAATTCATCCCGGAAATGAGGAATCTCATCCAGGAACTGAATTCGGTTCTGGCCGAATATGAACGGGACATCAAAGATCTCCCCACCCTGCGCAATAAACTGGAATTCATCTACCCCCTCCTTACCCCGCAGTCGGCACAGCTCATGGCTGCCCTGCCGGACGACATCGAGGAGATGCTCATCCTGGATCGGGACGACCACGGAAATGTCAAGGTTTCCCAAATCGAGACGGAAAAGCTCCTCATCGAGAAGATCCGCTACAGGATTTCTGAGCTCAAGCGCCACCCGGACAAGTTTTTTGGGGCGGGCGAAGAGAAAATCCACGCGGATCCGGCTCAAATTGAGAAGATCAAGAGCATGACCCTGTCCACCCAGTCCCACTTCCTCGGCTACGAGGGCCGTTGCGGCAAGCCCAGCCTCTTTGACGCCACCTTCACCTTTCTCCTCGGTCTCGCGGCAGGTTCCCTGGTCCTGGAGGGCAGGACGGGCTACATGGCGGCCGTCACCGACTTTGACAAGGGAGGAAGGGTTCTGGGGTTGCCCATCGTGGCACTCCTCACCAGCGAGATGCGCAAAGGGAAAGAAGAGCACGTCATCGAAAGATCCCTCGTGAAGCTGGATTCTCCATCCTTCCAGGTGTTTGCCAAGAGCCGCGAACGATGGGCAAGAGAGGATCTCTTCAGCAGTCCAGGACCAATCCAGCACTGGGGGCCAACCAAGAAACAGCTGCCCATTTCGGTGGCCCTGGACCAGGGTTACAAGACCTTCATCGATTTTGACCTGGGAGAAGAGAAAACGGTGGATTTGGATTAGGATTTCTTCGGTTGGGATTGCCTTGAGTGCTGGAGTGGATTGCCCTTCCCCTGCGGTAAGTGTGATCAAGCAATTGATCGCAATTGGCGCCCAGCGCGGCTGTGATAGGCCGTGCCGGGCGTTTTACGCTGGCCGGCGTCACGACTGGGACGCCGGCCACTACGCCACAATATCCAATCGCTGTAGTCTCATGCCGCAGTTCATGAGGGGGTGGCAATGAGCCGTTGCCCACCCAATCCGCAGCTTTCACCGGTTGTTTTCGATGGGGATCATCTTGGAAGGCTTGTCGCTCTCCCACTGGAAGTAGACATCGGTGCCGTCCGTAAAGAATCGAACCCCGGTGCCCGAAACGATCTCGTCGCCGTTGATCGTCCAGTCCTTCCATCCCGAGTAGGTCTTGTTTTCCTCGGCCTTAAAACGATAGAAATAGAGCCCATATCGATTGTCCCACTTGACAAGCCAGAATTCGATCGGGTTCACATCCGTCTTTCCTTGCTTGTTTCGGTAACGGTGCCACGTGCACTGCCAGCCGCCCATGAGGCGAGGGTTGGGTTCCTTGATCACTTTTGCGAATGTGCTCGGGGTGCCGGCCACATCCTGGGGCTTGATGTGAGCGGCATTGGCCATAGAGGACGGCAAGACAAGAGCCAAACCCAATAGAACGCCGAAAAGAACCGAAGCTGTCCTTATCATGGTATTCCTCCAGTGGTTGTTGCAATGAAGAGAAGCCGCTCTCGACTCCCCGCTTTCCAAGCCAGTGATGTGAAGTTCGGCCCCGACCTCTTCAGCGCCTCAGAAGATTCCTGCCTAAAACCTTGCGGCTGACAAGGAGGGCTGGGGAGTCCTTCCAGGATACCCGACTTTCCAAGTTGTCCGCACAGGTCGAAAACGTAGGCAATGGCGCTGCCCAAGGTTCAGCTCCTGGTCACCATAGCGCCACGTCGCACCTCAGATGCGTTCTCCAGCCATTTCCGGTTGAATCATGGGATTGCGGCGGAGCAGCTTGCGAATCACCAGCACGCCATGTCATCGGCGCGGGTGAACACGAAAAGCCATCTTTCCCCTGCCTTTCCACAAGTTGTGGGAATGCCGTCCAGAGCCACCACGTCTCCTAAAGCCCTTTTTGACTGGTCCTCCGGAGTCGTCAATCTTGGGTGTCCTCACTCGTTCCAGTAAAACACCTGGCTAGATTGTCAAGCCCCAGGGAGGATTTCGCAGGTGGTCGGGAGGGGGATTTGTGCTTGTCAACGGGCGAGTGATGGACCTAAAAGAAAAGTGTCTGAGGATAGGTCGTCAGCATTGACGGGAGTGCACTTTCTCTTCATTGGAATTTGGGCGGAATATCACGATTCGTTGGAAAGGACTGATGATCATGCAAATCACATGTCTCGGGGGGGTTCGATCGGTGACCGGTTCCTGCTTCCTGCTGGACAATGGGAAAAAGTACCTTGTGGACTGCGGGCTGTTCCAGGGCGGAAGACAGATGGAGGCGCTCAACCGCGAGGCTTGGGGCTTCAACCCTGGGGAAGTGGAGGCGCTCTTTCTCACCCATGCCCACGTGGACCACTGTGGGCGAATACCCAAGCTGGTTAGAGACGGATTCAAGGGAAAGATCCATGGAACACTGCCCACAGTAGAGCTGGCAAAGCTTCTCCTGCTGGATTCCGGGCATATCCAGGAAATGGAAGCCGAGTGGCAGAATCGCAAGAACCGCAGGCGGGGAAGGCGGGACACGGATCCGCTTTACACGATCTTGGACGCAGAAGCGGCATTGCCTCTTTTCGAAGCGGTCCCCGAAGACCGGGAGATCACCACGGACAGTGGTCTCCGGGTGGCTTATCGCAATGCCGGACACATTCTCGGATCCTCGATCCTGGAAATCTGGGCAGGTCCCGATGAGTCTCCCCATAAGGTCGTTTTCAGCGGCGATCTTGGGAATAAAGGACAGCTCATCGTCCGGGACCCTACAACTGTCCGCTCCGCAGACACCCTTTTTGTGGAATCTACCTACGGGAACCGGAATCACAAGTCCAGGGAGGAGAGCAAAGCGGAACTACTGGAAGCGATCCTCTACAGTGTTGATCATGGTGAGAAGGTGCTGGTGCCTGCGTTTGCCGTGGCGAGAACCCAGGAGATCCTCTATATCATCGGTGAATTTCTGCAGGAGAAGCGCATCCCCTCCATACCGGTGTATTTGGACAGCCCCCTCGCCATCGCTGCAACCGAGGTGTTCCGGCGCATGCAGGGCTTCTATGATGAGGAAGCCATGGACATTGTCAACCGGGGAAGGGACCCTCTGAGTTTCCCCGAGTTAGTGCTCTCGAGAAGCACCGAAGATTCCATGGCCATCAACCAGCAGGTGGGACCCGCCATCGTCATTGCTGGGAATGGCATGTGCTCCGCGGGCCGCATCAAGCACCACCTCAAACACAATCTGTGGAGGAAGGGGGCGTCGCTGGTCGTCGTGGGTTTCCAGGCCGAGGGAACCTTGGGGCGGCGCATCATCGAAGGGGCAAAGACCGTGCGCATCTTTGGCGAGAATGTGGCCGTGCGGGCCAAGGTTTTCACCATAGGAGGCTTTTCGGCTCACGCCGATCAATCGGTGCTCCTCGATTGGCTGAGCCACTTCGAAAATCCCCTCATGAAGGTCCACATGACCCACGGCGAGGAGAGCGTCTGTGAGGGCTTTGCGCAGCTCGTCCACGAGCGGCTGGGTTTCCAGACCAATGTCCCGTTCCTGCGGGACGTCATTCCTCTCGGTCCGGTGGTTTCGGAAGTGCCGGCGAAACCGGTTGATGTGGCGTTCCTGAAGCGGAATCTCTTGGATCTCATGTCGAAAGGCGAAGCCATTGGAAGGCTCCTGGAAGAATCTCCCGATGCCCTGACCCCAGCCGCACTTCAACGATTGGAGCGTGAGTTGAGCTTGGCTCGGGATCGACTGGAAAAGGCACTGCGTGGGGTGTAGAAGGGGACGGTGGCCAGAGAGCCCTCCTGTCTGGGCATCCATGGGAAATCATGTCTCGGTTCCCACGAAACGCGGTCACGCCGGCGAAAGCCGGCGTCTGGTGGTGTTCTTGATTCCGGTTTCTGCAGGAGTGACAAACAGGATGCGGTTCGAATAGAATTCACGGGAGCAACGCGTTTGCTCCACGCGTTTGACACTGGTCTTTCTGCAGGCGCGGCCTCTCAGGCCGACTGGTCCTTGAGGTACATTTGAATGGCCTTGTGGGCTCCGGGCGCTGCGGCCACGAGATGTTCCTCGATCCGCTGTTCCTCCAGGTATTCGCTCAGGTGGAATTCCGATCCGTCAAGCTTGCAGATTTTTCCTCCCGCCGCTTCAAGGATGATCTGCGCCGCTGCGAGATCCTGGTATGACAGATGGGCCAGGAGAGCCCCCTCGGCACGACCTCTCGCCACGTAGCAGATGTGAGCTCCTGTGGATCCAAGATTTCTGATCTTGCCCGGAAAAGAGGACCGATAACGGTTGTGAAACCTGGAATAGGTGAGCAGGACGCTCTCATTGTCGATGTCGCCGGGTTCTGGGATCCGCATGACCTCATTGCCCCAGTAGGCCCTTTGACCGGCCTGGGCATAGAAGATGTCCTTGGTCACAGGCATGTAAAACACGCCGAATACAGGCCAGAAGTTCTCCAGCAGAGCCAGGGAGATCCCCCAGATAGGAATTCCCGCCTGGTAGTTGGCGACCCCATCGAGGGCATCGTAAACCCAAAGGTAACCCTTTTCTCCGTGAACATAGTCTTCCCGGGGCAACAAATCTCCGAAGACCCCATGTCCGGGAAAAGTCAACTCCAGCTGATCCCGGAATAGATCGACAAGGCGCAACTCCGCCTCAGTCACCAGTTCCGCGTCGAATTTCACGAGAGGGTCTCCTTTGCCATAGTAGCGAAGGGCCTCCTCTCCGGCACGGCGAACGGTCTCCATGGCAAACCGGGTCAATTCCGAGATGTCTGGATTCGGCGATTGGTCCATTTCTCCTCCTTATTGGGGTGCGGACATGGTATCAAACCCTCGAGTGCACGTGCTCCCTACAGCTTCCACCACTCTCCGAGGATTGCCGGCCGGACATCGGCTCGGATCGCACTGACGCAACGGGCGCGTTAAGAGAGCTTGAACAAGGCTTATGTTAGCAAAGGATCAGGATGCCGCAAGCTCAAAATCCCTGAAAAGACTGTCTTGACGAGCCAATAAGATACTCATCGACTCAGCCGGTAACCAGGGGTGATGCCCCGATGTGTGGCGAGAACATATCGGTACTCAGGGAAAAGGCCAAGGAGTCAAGTGTGACAAGGAATCCACTCATCACATTGGTTACGGATTTTGGATTGCAGGACGGTTACGTGGGGGCTGTGAAAGGAGTCATCCTGGGCATTTGCCCTCGCGCTCGCGTGATTGATATCAGTCACATGGTGCCTCCCGGGGATGTTCGCAGTGCTGCCTATGTCTTGCGTTCCGCTTACCCGCATTTTCCTCCGGGGAGCGTCCATCTGGGGGTGGTAGACCCGGGAGTGGGGTCGTCCAGAAAGGCCATCGCCATCCAGGCGGGGCCGCACACCTTCGTTGGCCCGGACAACGGTCTTTTTTCATGGGTCCTTCACTGCGAACCGGGCTGGAAATGCCGGAGCCTCGAAAACGAGCACATCTGGAGACCGGAAGTCTCCAAGACTTTTCACGGCCGGGACATCTTCGGCCCCGTTGCCGCCTATCTCGCCAACGGATTCTCCTTCGCGGAGATTGGCCCCGTCCATCGTCCCATCATGTTGGATTGGGTCAGGGTTTCCGCATCCAATGGCGGGCTCTTGGGGGAAGTCATCCACGTGGACAGGTTTGGGAACGCCGTGACCAACGTGAGAGACACGGATATGGATGCCGCATGGCCCCGTGGCGAGTGGTGTGTCTTGACTGGCGGGTGGCATGTGGAGGGACTTGTGGGAACTTACGCTGAAGGACCCAAGGGAACGCCTGTGGCGCTTGTTGGCAGCAGCGGACACATTGAAATTGCTGTCAACGGGGGAGATGCGTCCCAGTTGCTCGGCATATCCCCCGGGGATCCAGTCATTGTAAAGGGGCAGGCAGGCAAGATTGAGGGCTGATGCCATCCAGAGATCCCTCCCACTTTTCCTGTGGCGGGTGGTACCCGCTGCAGAAGCTGCCTTGGTCACACTTGAGTATTCAAAGATCCTGCCGATACATGGTCATGAATCATCTCATTATCTGTTGTCTTTCAGAACAAGAGATCGGCCCTCTATGAGAGGACACTATGGGGCCCGAGTGGCGGAACCCCTGAGGAGAGGGGCTTCCGAGTGAAGGTTTACATGCCATGGGAGCATGATTACCATCAGGGTGTAAAGGAAAACACCGCAATATGGAGGAGAATATGAATACCGGGCAACATATGATGGATGACCTTGAGTACCTGAAGACCAATGATCTGATACCCGGCGGGGTGAACGCTCCATGTTCGGGGGATGCCCCGGTGGTTCCGCATGGCAATGGTGAAGTCCCAAATGAATCTTCGGAGAATGATGCCGCCGCCAAGGAGAGGGAAGAGCAGATCGAGCGGTGGATGAA
>CAZURN010000096.1:1735-11991 GCA_964623165.1 uncultured Syntrophobacteraceae bacterium | reverse complement strand
CTGGTTCCGTTAAGAGCACGAGGGGTGGAGACCCCAGGCGCGCGAGGTACCAATGACCAAAGGTGCAGGAAGGCTCTGCAAGTCCCTTTTCGTTTGCTTTGTAGGCATAAACATTCTGGCAGCGGGGTGTGCGCCGACGAAACCCGCCCGGGTGGCCGCCGTTGCACTCACCCTGAAGGACGTGGCCAGCGCCGCGGCCAGGCAGCCGGATCCCCTCATCGTGAAAGAGGGAACGCCCGCGTATCTCATGCTCCTGGACGGGCTTCTCGAGGCGTATCCGCAAAACCCCGAACTACTCGTGGCTGCATGTCAGGCTTATACCTCCTACGCCTCTTCCTTTCTTGAAGACGAGGGCGGTGAGAGGGCTTCCCGACTTTACCGGCGCGCACGGCAATATGGATTCCGTGCCTTGTCCCAGAAATCAGACTTTTCCAAGGCTGCTGCGGGCAGCCTGGATGAACTGAACGCCGCTTTAGCCCAGTTCACCAAGAAGGATGTCCCGGCTCTCTTCTGGACTGCCAATGCCTGGGCGGGCTGGATCAGCGGAAGCATCGGCAGCGTGGAGGCCATGGCGGACTTGCCCGCCCTGGAAGCAACGGTCAAGAGGACCCTGGAACTCGATGGGTTCTATTATTCCGGGGGGCCGCATCTCCTGATGGGGGTGCTCCTTGCAGCCAAGCCGGCTGCCATCGGGGGAGATCTGCCCGGGGCACAACGCCACTTCGAGCGGGCTTTTTCCATGGGTGCGGGAAGGATGCTCAGCGCCAAGGTGCTCTATGCCCAATACTATGCAAGGGGCACCAAAGATCGGGGGCTCTTTCAAGGCACTCTCAAGGAAGTCCTCGCCGCCCCTGTGGACGACCCCCCAGAGATGACTTTTGGCAATGTCATGGCCCAGGAAAAGGCCAAGCGATTGCTCGAGAAGACGGAGGAATACTTTGGAGAACCGTTCTAGCGGAAAATCGAATGGGATTCATGTGCCGAAGCATGGCAGAAGGTCCTCAGAGCATTGCGCCTGTTCCCAAGCCCTTCCCCAGGGCCGCCGAGGGCCAAGCAATGGAAGAGGGCGGAAGTTCCTCGCATTCACCGTGGGATATTGGGTCCTGTGCATCCTGTTCCCGTTGGCATCGTGGTCGGCCCCTCCCGAGCACGAAATCAAGCTGGCCACCCTTGCTCCGGAGAACAGCTCCCTCATGAAGCTCTTCAACGAGATGAACGCGGAGCTCTTGAAGGAATCCGGGGGCAAGGTGGGCTTCAAAATGTTCGCAGGATTCGCTCTCGGGGACGAGGACGATGTCCTGCGCAAGCTCCGCGCTGGGATGGTGCATGCCGCCAGCTTCACCATGGGTGCCCTCACTGACATCAATCCGGACCTGCGGGTTTTGCAGGTGCCCTTCCTTTTCGACAATTATCAGGAAGTGGACCATGTTCTTGGCAAACTCGATGCAGACCTGAGGCGGGGCTTTTCCGAGCGGGGCTTCGAGGTCATGGGGTGGCCCGAGCTGGGCTTCCTCTACTTCATGTCAACCACACCGGTGGCGAGCATCAATGACCTTAAGGGCAAAAAGGTCTGGGCCCGGGCCAATGCTCCCATGTCCCAGGCATTCACGGAAAAGGTCGGTGTCTCCACCGTTGCCATCGGGGCCCCGGATGTGCTCATGGCGCTCCAGACAAACCTGGTTGACGTCGTCTACAACTCGCCATATTACGCTGTCGTGACCCAATGGAATACTCAAGTGAAATATCTCACCGATCTCCCCCTCGCCTATGTGGGAGGGGCACTCATCATCGACAAGCGGGTGTTCACCAAGATACCTGCTCCCCTTCAAGAGGTCGTGAAGCGGGTTTGCGGCAAATACGCCCGCCTTATCGGAGAGAAGACCCGGCAGGACAACACGGAAGCCATGAACCTCATCTTCACCAAAGGGGTCAAGCGGATCACGCCGGGAGCCCAACAGGTGGAGGAATTCAAGAGGGTGAGTGATGAGACCATGGCCTCCCTGGACCCCAAGGTGCTCTCCCCGGCAATTCTCAAGAACGTGAAGGGAATCCTGGCAGAATACAGGAAGACACACAAGCCCTGACAGGCCACGGCCAGCCCCTCTCCTCCCTTCAGATGAACATCAGCAGGCTCACGGCCATCACGGCCATACCCGAGATGAGCCCGTAAACCGCGGCGTGCCCAGCCCCATATTCCTTGGCGGTGGGGAAAAGTTCGTCCATGGAGATGAAGACCATGATTCCCGCCACCGAAGCGAAGAGGATTCCAAAGACGGTGGGGGAGAGGAAGGGCAGCAGCACCAAATACCCGATGAGGGCCCCCGCCGGTTCTGAAAGCCCCGAGAGGAATGAGAGCCACAGGGCCTTCTTCTTGCTGCCCGTGGCGAAATAGATGGGGATGGAGACGGAGATCCCTTCGGGAATGTTGTGGAGTGCGATGGCGAAGGCGATGGGAATTCCTATGGAAAGGTCGGTCATGGCGGAAACAAAGGTGGCCAGACCTTCCGGGAAATTGTGAATGGTTATGGCAAGAGCGGAGAGCTTACCCATTCTCAGGAGTTTCTCTTCCCCAGCGGCATTCATCCCTTCGAGGCTTCTCGCTTCGTGCGGGTTCTCGTACGAGGGAACCAGGAGGTCGATGAAGGTGATGAGCAGCATGCCTCCGAAGAATGAAAGCACCGTGATCCAGGTGGCTGCGACCGGACTGTGAACTTGCGTGATCACCTCGCGGGCCTTTGGGAAGATCTCCACGAAAGAGACGTAGATCATGACGCCAGAGGAGAACCCCAGGGCGATGGAGAGGAATGTCCGATTCGTTCGGCTGGAGATGAATGCGATGAGGCTGCCGATTCCTGTGGACAACCCGGCAAGAAGTGTAATGAGAAAGGCCAGAAGCAGGTTATTATCCAAATCTCCTCTCCCCCTTTTCTCCATCTGAGGTGCGGCCCCGCAGGGTCATCCATAAACCCGGTCCGGGCATTCCAAGCCGTCTCTCTCCATCTGAGGGAACCTGCCCATAAGAACATCGGTGTTCCCTCAAGTCAACAGCACTGCCTAAGGGAGTAAGAATCAGGGCCCCTCGGCATTCAAGCACGAGTGACTCGCCCTATAATCCCGCGGAATCACAGTATAGTCCAGTTCGGGCACGTTCAACGAAGGAGTATTAAGAATTGGGTATCTGGTGACTGAAACCTTGCTGGGTGGTCTGGCATTGCCGGCGCTGCCTCAGGGTCTTGTCCTTCGGCGACAGCATGCCGGGATTTGTTCCGCATGGTGTTCCATATTGCGAATTGATGGATTTGTCAGGATTCTGTAAGATCTGTTCATCAGAGGCAATTGTGAGATTGCTTATGGCTTGCTTGCTACGATTCTCATCATGGGTGACCAGAGCTTTCCACTGAACGCTATCGTTCGACTGAGACCTTTGAAACTGGGCAATCCGCCTTGTTGGCCATTGTGTGCAAGCCAAGAATGTGGATGTGCTTCCGGTAGAGCCACAGCAACAGAATAGGGTAAGGGTTCGCGAGTTGGCCATTCATCCCGTCATGATACAGGCCAATAATCGCTCTTGCGGTCCAAGCGTTTGTCAGAAAGGGGTTGCGTCACGAAAGCTTGTGCCTGCGGCTTCATTGATGCCCCACCGACCTCCTGGCAAGTAACAAACGTGATTCTGAAGGCTATCTCCTGAGAATGTCCACACCATCAAAGGAGGATTCCATGAAGAGACACGACATTGTTAGAATCACAACAGGCATCTCTATGCTCCTTATCCTTTGTTGCTCGGTTGTCCTGGCCCAGGACCAGGTGACCTCCCGGAGGGTGGAGGGGCGGCAACAGGCAGCGGGAGCTGAGGTTGTCATCAATCAGATCGAGACGTCCGCATTCCCTAAAGTCACCATCTTTGCTCTGGTTTCCAGGGATGGGGTTCCGCTCAAAGGACTTGGTCCTGATGATTTCCGTGTCCGGGAGGACGAGGTGGACCAGTCTCCCCTCACGGTCGTTCCGCAGCTTACCCCGCTCAACGCAGTCGTGACTCTGGACACGAGCGGATCCATGAGGCAGCGGATGAAGGATGCGCAGGCGGCGGCCAAGAGCTTCATAGAGATGCTCAGTCCTGAGGACAATGTTCGGGTGGTAAGTTTTGCACGGGACGTGAAGGTTTTGAGCAGCGGGGGAGACCGGTCGGTTGCCAAGGCGGTGATCGATGCCACCATGGCTCGGGGCGACACAGCGCTCTATGATGCGCTTTACACCTCGGTCGAGCTGTTGCGAGGGGTACCTGGCCGCAAGGTGGTCACCCTGTTGAGCGACGGCGCCGATGACAACGGCCAGGGCAGACCATTGAGTAAACATTCCGTGGATGAGGTGCTGATGCTGGCCCGTGAGGTCAACGTGCCCATCTACACGATTGGCGTGGGCACCGAGATCGACGAGGCACTGCTTCGCAGGGTGGCGCGCGAAACCGGCGGTGCCACGCTCATCACGCCACAGCCCGGTCAACTCAAAGAGCTCTATGCCAGGATAGGAGAACAGCTGGCCGGGCAGTATAACATCTTTTACACGTCGAACCTTCCTGGGGACGGTACGGAGCATCGAGTTCAACTCCGTTACGGAGATGCGTCGGGCGTCAAGGAATACAAAGCACCCCTGCTCCAGGACGCGAAAGCCCAGCCAAAACCCGAACCTGAGCCCACGGCACCGCCTCCGTCCCCTCCAAAGGCCGAACAACGTGAAGTGAAGGCTGTGGATATTCTGACACCTCAGTACGCCGAGTTGGTGCTGGCTCCGTCGGGGGACTGGGAGTCTCTTCTCGTGGGTGGTGTGCAGCTGAAGACCTCGGAGAGTGACAAGGCGGTCTTTGGTTTCAAGGGGGACCGGGTGGCCACCTTCGACACGGTGAGGATTTGCATTCAGGAGACCCATTCGGCGAACATCAAGTCCCTTGAAATCCTGGTGGGGGATTCGCCTTCGGGTCCCTTCGAGTCGGTGGGGACGTTTCAGCCGCAGAACGTGCGCCTCCACAAGACCGGGGGGTGGCAGGAGTTCACGTTTTCCCCCGTGACGGCCCGGTATGTGAAGCTGAAGGCCACTTCGGAGCAGGTTTCCTATTTCAGGGTGGACAAGGTGGCTGGAGGGGGGAAGAGTCTTCAGCTCCTGGGGACGCTGGGAGGGACCGGGACGACCACCACTCCTGCCGTGGCCGCTTCCCAGGGGAAGCAGGGAGTGGATATTCTGACACCTCAGTACGCCGAGTTGGTGCTGGCTCCGTCGGGGGACTGGGAGTCTCTTCTCGTGGGTGGTGTGCAGCTGAAGACCTCGGAGAGTGACAAGGCGGTCTTTGGTTTCAAGGGGGACCGGGTGGCCACCTTCGACACGGTGAGGATTTGCATTCAGGAGACCCATTCGGCGAACATCAAGTCCCTTGAAATCCTGGTGGGGGATTCGCCTTCGGGTCCCTTCGAGTCGGTGGGGACGTTTCAGCCGCAGAACGTGCGCCTCCACAAGACCGGGGGGTGGCAGGAGTTCACGTTTTCCCCCGTGACGGCCCGGTATGTGAAGCTGAAGGCCACTTCGGAGCAGGTTTCCTATTTCAGGGTGGACAAGGTGGCTGGAGGGGGGAAGAGTCTTCAGCTCCTGGGAAAGGTGGGGCCTTAGACCTCCAGCGGCATTTTACCCAGGTGCAATGTCTTCGTCTGGATGGGGTCAATTGGACAAAACGGCCTGAACGGCCTGAACCATTTTCCGGGTGTCGAAGGGCTTCGTCAGGAAGCCCCGCGCTCCAAAGGCCAGCATGTCCTCGGTCCGGCCGTGGGGGCAGTATCCGCTGGCCACGAGAATCTTTGCCCCTGGGCTCATTTTCAGCAGTTCTTCCATGGTGCGGCGCCCGCCGATTCCCGGCATGATGAGATCCAGGATGACCAGGTTGATGGGGGTGGGGTGGGAAGTGAACACTTCCAGGGCTTTTTCCCCCGTTTCGGCCGTGAGGACCGTGTACCCGAAACGTTCGAGGATTCGCTTCCCGAGGTCGAGAATGGTGGATTCGTCATCCACGAGCAACACCGTCTCGCTTCCCAGTGGGAGCGGTTCGATCTCCTCTTCGGACGTTTCTTCTTTTGGAACCTCAACGGTTGGAAAGTAGATGGAAAAGACCGTGCCTTTGCCGGGTTCGCTTTCGCACACGATGTGTCCGCCATGGCTCTTCACAATGCCGTACGCCATGGAGAGGCCGAGACCGGTTCCCGCCCCCACCGACTTGGTCGTGAAGAACGGATCGAAGATGTGTTCACGGGTTTCACGGGTCATGCCGTGGCCTGTGTCAGAAACCCTGGTCACTACGTGCCATCCGGGTTTGATGCCTCCCACGAGCCCGCAGGCCACCTTGTCCATGGTCCTGTTGAAGGTCTCGATGACCAGCCTTCCTCCCTCGGACATGGCGTCTTTGGCGTTCAATGCGAGGTTCAGGAGAACCTGCTCGATTTGATTCGGGTCGACGAGGACCTTGCCCAGTTTTGCGTCCAATCGGAGCTCCATCTGGATCATTTTTGGAATGGTTCGCTCCAAGAGTCTGCGAACCTGCTCGATGACCAGGTTTAGATCCGTGGGTTTGGGACTGCCCTTCAACTTGCGGCTGAATGTGAGAAGCTGGCGGGTCAGTTCACCGCCTTTGCGGGCGGCACGGCTGATCTCCATCAATTCATCGAATTCCCGGTCGCCGGCGGTCTTGTCCATCATGAGAAGGTCCGCGTATCCTTGCACTGCCTGAAGAAGATTGTTGAAGTCATGGGCCACCCCTCCGGCAAGGATTCCCACCGCTTCCATCTTGTGGGCGTGGATGAGTTGTGATTCCATCTGTTTGTTTTGTGTGACGTCGACTACAATACCCCGGACCCCAACCGGCGTTCCGTCACGGTAAATGATTCCCGCACGGATCATCACGGGAAAGATGGACCCGTTCTTCTTTACGGCGCTGTATTCCATCAGGCCCAATTCCTCCCCGCGCAGCAGTCGCTGCATGTTTTCCAGGGCCCTTTCGCGGTCCTCGGGAGCGATGGTGTCAAAGGAGTTGATCCCCTTCTGAATGTCTTCCTGAGTGTATTGGTAGGCCTCCAGGGCATTTTGGTTGGCAAAGGTCAAACGGCCGTTCAATTCCATTTCGAAAACGATCTCCGGCAACAGCTCCACCAGTTCCCTGAATTTCTCTTCACTCTTCCGCAATGCCTCCTCCGCCTGGATGCGCTCATTGACCTCTCTCTGGAGTTGACGGTTTTTCCCCTCGAGGGCATCCCGGGCCTTGGCTGCCTCGTCCAGGCGAGCCTCCAGGACGAACCTCCTCGTATGCATCCTGTTTAGAAAGAACAAGACACCGAGAATAATCAGGCACACGGAGGACATGATGAACACATGCTGGGCCGGAGTCAGCCAGCTTAGAATTTCCTCGGAAGGGGTGACGGAAACCAGATAAAATGGTGTTCCCTGAATGTGCATCCGAACGGCGATCACATCCGTTCGTGAATCGGCGCCATTTCTAATCCTGTAACGATAGCTCTCACCGGGAATCATTTCCCCAAATCGCAGTCGAAGGTTCTTGAGGGAACCGGTTGCGTACCCGTGGGCAATGTAGATGAGTTGCCCCGACTCGCTGGTGACTGCCTCGACACCCTTGGAGGAACTCGTCTCCGTCATCAGCAGGTAATCGTAGGCGGCCTGGTAGGCAACCCACGCCAAAATGTATCCTGCCAAGCCGTCCTTTGACCTGCAAGGAATGGACACCACAACTTCGATTGTCTGGCCGCTGCCCGTCAGAGTCACTTCGGGCTCACTGTCCATTGGGAGCGAATTGGACAATGCGGGGGCAGGACCGACTTCACCTTGATTTCCCAAAGACCGGTCGACCAGGATCTGTCCATTGTTTTCAAGGAACATGATCCTCTTGTACAACGGCTTGCCTCCGACCTTCTTCTCTTCGAGAAATCGATCGAATTCCCTTCCAATGGAGTCGAGGCTGTCCATTAGCCCGTATTGCAGCGACATGCCCAGAGCCCGATTTTCGAAGAAGTTGGTGACCGCTCTCTGTCCCGCCAGCCATTTCAGATCTTCTTTTCGCTCCGTGTAGAAGTAGCTGATGGCTCCGGCGCGTTTCTCACAGGCCAACCGCAGACGCTCCAAAGCATAGGACTGAATTCTGACCTGAGCGGAGTAGTTGGCCATGAGGAGCATGCCGATGCATGCAATGAGAGCCAAGCCCACAATACCGGCGGTCAGATGTTGCTTTCGTAGCGGCTTTCTGTTTGAGTTCATGCGCTGATCATAACCTTGCGGGGTCCAGGCCGGTGTCGGCGATGCCAAGCACTTCCATACCCTGCATGCAGTCCCCGACGTCGGTAATGTCCAATTCCACGTTGTCCGTTGGAATGATCGGGTTAACGGAAGAGTCATGCCGCGCCACGAGCCAAATTTGTGACGCGAAGGCAGGAACCCCGAAGGAGAAGAGATCCCCTCTCTCAGGAAGAATGGTCATGGTATGGGCAATGACGTCTCCCTTGACGGTCAAGGCTTTCCCCAAGCATGGGTCCCCTTCAGGCCGAATAGTGCATCTTGCAGCGTGGAGGGGACGTGACGGTCTTGCAGGCCGAGCGATCTTAGGAGGAACTGCATCCACTCCACATCGAGTCCACCTTCTCCCCCTGTCACCAATTTGGCATGGGGGATTCCAATGCGCTCCCATACTCCCTGTTGTCTGACTTCTGCAAAATCATCGGCACCCGGTGCAACAGGTGACAGGAAGAGAAGGGCAAAGCAGCAAAGAAGCGCTGCGGACACGGGAGCTGAAGGGGAATGAGGTCTCCTGGTAGATTGAGGTTCCTCTCCACCCTCATCACAAACCTCAGCGGGACAACCGAGGTGTACTGGTGTTGTGACCGCCCGGTTTCATGGATCGCGACTTCCTAGACCTAATCGGCTGACCGACGCGGAGTGTTGAGGGACAATCTCAATGAATGCCTGCGTACTATTGCCGCCACACTAGACGCAGCGGGATTTTCTAGGGCCGAACCGGCTGCCGGCCTTAACCCTCCCTTCAGGACAAGTCCCTAGTGGCCTTGACGGGAATGTGGCACCGGCATTGCATACCTGCTGTGCCGACCTCAACCGACCCCGATGTGTGGCATGGTGCCTTGAAAATCCCGCCGAATGTCCGAGACGTGGACAGCTGGGTCGCCACCCCGACGAAAGCCGGGGTCCGGGAAGTCTGAAAGAACTCGATTCCGGGTTCCACCGGAATGAGGGATGCAGGGTTTCGGAACCTCTGTTGCCAGGTGTGGACCTTCGGGTTCAGCATCGCGAGGGCTCCGACCAACATCACCGATTTGCGAGGAGTTTCCCTGTGGGTCATGAGCAGTTTGAAGCGATTGTCTACACCCCCGATTCCTCCCTTCGAAGGCCGATGCAGCTTCTGCGGTCTCTGGCAAGCGACCTGGGGAAGTCACGTGAGCTTGCCGCCACGCTCCTGATGCGGAACCTCAAGGCCCAGTATAGACAGACCGTCCTTGGGTGCCTGTGGGCGTTCCTGCCTCCCGTGGTGACCACGATCACCTTTGTTTTCCTGCATTCCCAGGACATCCTGAAAGCCGGTGAGACCCGGATTCCCTACCCCGCTTATGTACTGCTGGGAACGCTTCTGTGGCAGGGCTTCACCGATGCAATCAACAGCCCTCTTCGCATGGTGAGTGCCTCGGCATCCATGCTCGCCAACGTGAACTTCCCCAGGGAGGCCATCCTGCTGGCTGGATTCGGGGAGGCTCTCTTCTATTTCACCGTTCGGCTCGTGTTGTTCGCGGGGGTCCTTATCTACTACGCAATTCCCGTCCCATCGACCATTGTGGCCGCGCCCCTGGGCATACTCTCCCTCATGGCCTTCGGATGGGTTCTCGGCATTTTCCTCATCCCAGTGGGAATCCTCTACAAGGACGTCGAAATGGGAATCGGCATCTTCACGACACTGTGGTTCTTCGTGAGTCCAGTGGTCTATGCCCCGGCAAAGGAGGGGCTCCTGGGCACCATCGTGGCCCTGAACCCCGTGAGTCCCCTCCTCGTCACTACCCGCGAGCTCATGACGACCGGCGACGTCTCCTGCCTCTCCCAGTTCTTCATGGTTTGCCTGGGGACGGGCTTTCTTCTGCTAGCTGGCTGGGTGTCGCTCCGTTTGGCCATGCCCCATCTTGTCAAAGTCATGCAGGACTGAAAGGAAGGCATCGTTG
>CAZURN010000096.1:0-1635 GCA_964623165.1 uncultured Syntrophobacteraceae bacterium | reverse complement strand
GTTCCCAGGATACGACATCTGGATCCTTTGGTTCTCGATGCAGCCTTCTCTGTGGATGAGTGCATCGAGGGTGTTGGAGTTAGTCTGCTCTTTCACGACAGGGAGACTCGCGGTGTCGCCCAGGTCAGTTCAGGCAATGTCCTCCCGCCCATAGCCAACCACGGCGGTGTCATCCGGGTGAAGACGCTCATTCCGCAAATCCCTTTCAATCCGGGCAGGTACTCAATTTCTGTCACCATCACCGAAGAGAGGACCGGCGAGATACTGCTGTCCCAGCATGCCGTGAAGGAGTTCCAGGTGACGGGCAAATTCTTCGGGTTCACTCCTGTTCAACTGGAAGGACGCTGGGAAGTCCTTCAGGAGGATTCACCCAACAACCGCCGGGTATTCCCGATTTCGGCTCAAGAGAGCAGCATGTGTGAGGGTGGGTGCGATGGATAAACTACTCATCAAGAAGATCAAGACTGCGGGCGGGCACTATGTTTACGACACCTGGACCAACGAAATCCTGGCGGTGGATGCATCCGTATATCGCCTTCTCCCCGGTGATTCTCACTCGGGAATGGCCGGAGGCCAGCCCGAGAACGGCGAGAGACGAAGAGCCCTCGGGGAGATCCTTGAAGCCCGCAAGTCAGGATATTTCAGGGAGCAATTCCCGACCATCTCAAGTTTTCCCGAATCAGCCATTGATGACAGTCTGCGGAACCTCATGATCGAGGGCCCCGACCACCTTATCCTCAACACCACGGAGCGTTGCAACCTGCGCTGCCGCTATTGTTCTTTTTCCGGCTCCTACGAGGGGAACCGGGTCCATTCGGAAAGGGTCATGGACGAGTCCGTCCTCACTGCCGCCCTGGACTGGTACCTGGGGCACAGGCGTGACGAATACAGCATCGGATTCTACGGTGGGGAACCCCTGTTCGACTTTCCCCTCATGGAGAAGGCGGTCCGCTATGCCGCAGACAAAAAGGGAAAACAGGTGACGTATCGACTCACTACAAATGGGACCCTGCTCACGGAGAGGACATGCCGCTTTCTGGTCGACAACGACTTCCGCCTGATGGTAAGCCTCGACGGGCCCCAGGCAGTGCATGACCGCTTCCGGGTCACCCCCGGTGGGAAAGGAAGCTTCGAAGCATTGTGGAATGGCCTCATGCGTCTGCGGTCCATGGCCCCGGATTACTTCACCCGAAGGGTCGCCTACAATATGGTGGCTGCTTCCCCCGTGGAACTCCTGAAGATTCACGAGTTCATGGAAGAACATCCGCAGATCTTCCACGACCATATGATCTCGGTCTCCCGCGTCAATCCCTACCCGTCATGCCTTCCGGAGGAACTGGCCGATCAGGGGTGCGACGAGGGATTGACTGCTCAAAGAGAAGCCCTCTTCGATGTCTTCAGGGACAGACTCCTGTCAGGGGTCGTCGAACCAGAGAACTTCCCTTTTGCCCTGTTCAAGTCAGACTTCATGGACATGCATCAGCGCGTCATGTCAACCATGCGCAACGTGACTGCCAGCAATGGCCAGTGTGTCCCGGGGGACCCCAAGTGCTTTGTTTCTACTGACGGAAGTCTCCACATGTGTGAGCGGGTCGGGGAATCCATGCCCATTGGGACCGTGTGGAAGGGGTTCGA